>JAPKMQ010000005.1 GCA_026645875.1 Longilinea sp. | reverse complement strand
GGCCTGCGCGCTTATGCCGAGGAATTCACCTCGCGGAGCGGCATCCCAATGCCGCTGCTGGGCAAGCAGCGCCTGCGCGACGGCAAGACCGGGCAGGTGTATGACCAACCCGTGACGGTCGGCGTGATGACCATGCTCAAGCTGCACCACCTGGTTGAGGATAAAGTGCATGCCCGCTCCACCGGCCCATACAGCCTGGTGACCCAACAACCGTTGGGCGGCAAGGCGCAATTCGGCGGACAGCGCTTCGGTGAAATGGAAGTGTGGGCTCTGGAAGCCTACGGCGCGGCCTATACCCTGCAAGAAATGCTCACCGTAAAGTCGGACGATGTGGTGGGCCGCGTGGCGACGTATGAAGCCATTGTCAAGGGCGAGCCCATCGAAGAGCCCAGCCTGCCGGCCGCTTTCCGCGTGCTGGTCAAGGAACTGCAAAGCCTGGGCCTGGCGGTGGAAGCCGTGATTGACAATGATGAGGTCATCCGCTTTGGCAAGGACGAAGAACGCGTTCGCCCGCCGAAGATGGATACCGGTTTGCTGGGGTTGGGCGAGGATTTCGGCGACCTCGGGTTAGGATGAAAATTCTTGACGCTCCTATACCCTGATGATATAATCGCCTTTCGTTGCCCTTACCATTCGTAATTTCATGGATACAAGGTGAGGCCATCATTGCTGGCGATGGCCTCGCTGCTTGGGAAAACAAGGCAAAATAACGTAGCAAGTTCATTATTCGGAGGCGAAAGAAAGTGCCCACAATCAATCAGTTGATCCGCAAAGGTCGTGAGACCAAGAAGGCCAAGAGCAAGGCGCCCGCGCTGCAGTTCACGCTTAACACCGTGAAGCAACGCCGCACCATGCAGGAAGCTGGCGCGCCGCAGAAACGCGGCGTTTGCACCATTGTCCGCACCATGACTCCTAAGAAACCGAATTCGGCACTGCGCAAGATTGCCCGCGTGCGCCTGACCAACGGTATCGAAGTTACGGCCTACATCCCCGGTGAAGGCCACCAGCTTCAGGAGCACTCGGTTGTGTTGGTTCGCGGCGGTCGTGTGAAAGACCTGCCTGGCGTTCGCTATCACATTGTTCGCGGTACCTTGGATACCACCGGCGTTGCCAAGCGTTCTCAGGCGCGCTCGAAGTACGGTTCCAAGAAAGCCAAGAAATAATTCTGTTCTTTAGTCCTTCAATGGAGAAGTTTTAATGCGTCGTACTACTCCAGAAAAGCGGGTCGTCCCACTCGATTTTCGTTACAACAATATTTTCGTCCAGACCTTTGTGCATCATATTATGCGCCGCGGCAAGAAGAGCACGGCCATGCGCATGATGTATGGGGCATTGGACATCGTGCAAGAAAAAACCGGCCGTGATCCCGTGGACGTTCTCGAGCAGGCGCTCAAGAATGTCGGTCCTGTGATGGAAGTCCGCCCCCGCCGCGTCGGTGGCGCTACCTACCAGGTCCCCATGGAAGTGCCGACTGAACGGCGGATGGCGTTGGCCATGCGCTGGATCATCGACTCTGCCCGGGCTCGCACCGGAAAGTCCTTCTCGGAGAAGCTTTCTTCCGAGATCCTGGATGCTGCCAGCAATCAGGGCCCTGCGGTTCGCAAGCGCGAAGAAACCCACAAGATGGCGGAAGCCAACCGGGCCTTCTCGCACTACCGCATGTAATTGGACCTGATCTGAAAGCATTATAGGTGTATGATGGCTCGTAACTATCCGCTAGAGCGGTACCGTAATATCGGCATCATAGCTCATATCGACGCTGGCAAGACCACGACGACTGAGCGTATTCTTTTCTATACCGGTAAAACCTACCGGATCGGCTCAGTCGACGACGGTACCACCGTAACGGATTGGATGACCCAGGAACGTGAACGGGGAATCACCATTGTATCTGCGGCTGTTTCTGCTGAGTGGAAAGGCTACCAGATCAATGTGATCGATACCCCCGGTCACATCGATTTCACCGCCGAAGTGCAGCGCTCTCTGCGCGTGCTGGATGGCGGCGTGGTTGTTTTCGATGCCGTGCAGGGCGTTGAACCGCAGAGCGAGACTGTCTGGCGACAGGCTGACCGCTATGGGGTCCCGCGCATCTGTTTTGTCAACAAGATGGACCGGGTTGGCGCTTCCTTCGAGCGCACGATCGAATCGATCCGCTCGCGCCTGGGCGCAAACCCGCTGCCCATGCAACTCCCCATCGGCAGCGAATCCAACTTCCGCGGTGTGGTGGATCTGCTTACCATGCAGGCCATCTACTGGGAAGACGAACAGGGCCGCGAACCCCGCATTGCTGAAATCCCGGCCGATCTACTCGAAGAAGCGCAGGCAAAACGCGCTGAGCTGGTCGAAAAGATCGCCGAGCATGATGATGACCTGATCGTCAAGTACCTGGAAGGCGAAGAGATTAGCCTGGATGAACTTAAGGCTACTTTGCGCAAGACAGTCATCGCATACAAGGCCTCGCCGGTCTTCTGCGGATCCTCCCTGCGCAATAAAGGCGTTCAACCTATCCTGGACGCGGTGATCGACTACCTGCCTTCGCCCATCGACATCCCCGCGGCACGCGGCACAAAGCCATCCGACGGCAGCGAAATCATCTGCCCAACCGATGAGAATGAGCCGCTGGCTGCCCTGGTCTTCAAGATCGTCAGCGATCCGTACGTTGGCCGCCTGGCCTACTTCCGGGTGTATTCCGGCAAGATCACGCAAAGCGAAATGGTGTACAACTCGGTTAAGGGCCGCCGCGAACGCATCGGCCGGCTGCTGCGCATGTATGCCGACCGCCGTGAGGACGTGAGCGAAGTGCTGGCGGGCGATATTGGTGCGGTGCTGGGATTGAAGGAAAGCTCCACGGGTGACACGCTTTGTTTTGAAAAGGCACCGGTGGTCCTGGAGAACATCACCTTCCCGGATCCAGTCATTTACGTCGCCATCGAGCCAAAAACAGCCAACGATCAGGAAAAAATGGGCGAAGCGCTTCATCGCCTAGCTGAAGAGGATCCGACCTTCCGCGTGCGCACAGACGAAGCCACCGGGCAGACGATCATCGCTGGCATGGGCGAGCTTCACCTCGACATCCTGGTGGACCGCATGCTGCGCGAGTTCCGCGTTCAGGCCAACGTCGGCCGGCCGCGGGTTTCCTACCGCGAAGCCATCACCCGCCCGGTGACGAAAATCAACTACAAGTATGCCAAACAATCCGGTGGTCACGGTCAGTACGGGCATGTCGTTTTCGATATGGCCC
The DNA here is from genome assembly GCA_026645875.1 of Longilinea sp. GTDB lineage: Bacteria > Chloroflexota > Anaerolineae > Anaerolineales > Anaerolineaceae > Longilinea. Next base: position 33,000 of record JAPKMQ010000005.1, on the reverse strand, counting down.
CGGGCGAACCTGGCGCGGGTATTGTTTTTGAGAATAAAATTGTTGGTGGCGCGATCCCCAAAGAGTACATCCCGGCTGTCGAAAAAGGCGTAAAAGAAGCCAGCGAAACGGGTGTATTGGCTGGATATCCTGTCACCGACATCACTGTAACCCTCACCGATGGCTCATTCCATGAGGTAGACTCTTCTGAAATGGCTTTCAAGATGGCGGCGATTTTCGCCTTCAAGGAAGGTTTCCAGAGGGGCGCTCCCGTGCTACTTGAGCCGATCATGAAGGTGGAAGTATCAATGCCTGAGGAGTACTTGGGCGATGTGCTTGGCCAATTGAGCGCCCGCAGGGCGATCATCGAGGGCACCGAAATTCGTCCGGCGAATGCTCAAGCCGTGCACGCACAAGTTCCCCTGGCAGAGATGTTTGGTTATGCAACCGAACTGCGTTCAGCGACGCAGGGCCGCGGTGTTTTCACCATGGAGTTTGATCACTATTCTCCAGTGCCGGCATCGGTTGCCGAAAAGATCTTAAATCGCTAACGAATCGATTATTTACGAAGGAAATTTTCAAGGGAGATTGTTCCAATGGCGAAGCAGAAATTTGACCGCAGCAAGCCGCATCTGAACATTGGGACCATGGGTCACATCGACCATGGGAAGACGACATTGACAGCGGCGATCACGAAGTGGTGTGCGATGCGCGGCATGGCCGACTACCGCGCGTATGACTCAATTGACAACGCGCCGGAAGAGAAAGCGCGCGGCATCACGATCAACATTGCGCACGTCGAGTACCAGACGGACAACCGGCACTACGCGCACGTGGATATGCCGGGTCACCGCGACTACATCAAGAACATGATCACGGGCGCGGCGCAGGTGGACGGCGCGATTTTGGTTGTGGCAGCGCCGGACGGGCCGATGCCGCAGACGCGCGAGCACGTGCTGCTGGCGCGGCAGGTGGAAGTGCCGTCGATCGTGGTGTATCTGAACAAGACCGACATGATGGACGATCCGGAACTGTTGGAACTTGTGGAGATGGAACTGCGCGAAATGCTGTCTGGGTACGGGTTCCCGGGCGACGAGACGCCGATTGTGCGCGGCAGCGCGCTGAAGGCGCTGGAGAGCGCATCGAAGGATCCGGAAGCGCCGGAATACGCCAGCATCAAAGAATTGATGCGGGTGTGCGACGAATACATACCCGAGCCGCCGCGGGCGGTGGACAAACCGTTCATGATGCCGATCGAAGACGTGTTCTCGATCAAGGGTCGTGGGACGGTGGTGACCGGGCGTGTGGACCGCGGTCGGATCAAAGTGGGCGAACCGGTGGAAATCGTGGGCCTGCAGGACAAGAGCCGGGCGTCGGTGTGCACGGGCGTGGAAATGTTCCACAAGCTGCTGGACGAAGGCATGGCTGGAGACAACCTGGGCTTGCTGCTGCGCGGGATTGAGCGCACGGACGTGGAGCGCGGGCAAGTGGTAGCCAAGCCGGGCAGCATCACGCCGCACCGGAAGTTCATGGCGGAAGTGTACGTGTTGAAGAAGGAAGAGGGCGGGCGGCACACGCCGTTCTTCAAGGGCTACCGGCCGCAGTTCTACATTCGGACGATGGACGTAACGGGGAACATTGAACTGCCGGCGGGCGTGGAAATGGTCATGCCGGGCGACAACGTGAACATGATGGTCGAGCTGATCGTACCGGTGGCGTTGGAGCAGGGTTCGAAGTTCGCCATTCGCGAAGGCGGTCTGACCGTCGGCGCTGGCGTCATCACCAAGATTTTGGATTAGGTGGATAGAAATGGCTAAACAGCGGATTCGGATTCGTTTGAAGGCGTATGACCACCGCGTGCTCGATCAGTCTGCCAAGCGGATTGTTGAGACGGCGGAACGTAGCGGCGCGCGCGTAGTTGGCCCCGTGCCCCTGCCCACCAAGATTGAGAAGTTCACGGTTCGCCGCTCGACTTTCATCGACAAGGACTCACACGAGCATTTTGAGATTCGCACGCACAATCGCATGATTGACGTGTTGGATCCCGATTCGAAGACCATCGACATGCTCATGCGCTTGAACCTGCCCGCGGGCGTCGATATCGAGATCAAGATTTAATTACTGATCGCGGTCATATTTTCCGCATCCGCAAGTAAGGCGGTTGATTGGCAGATGGTGCCGATCGACCGCCTTGCACGCGGGTTAGGGTTGTTTGAAAAAAGCCAAAACCCTTGGCGAAAATAGGGTTGTCGAGTATACTTGTAAAGTTTCGGGTGCAAACCCGATAACTCAGGCAGCGCAAGAACGGATCTGCATGCGAACTACAAATCGCACAGTTTCGCAGCAGACCGATTGACTGTGTTGCCGTAAAGGGATGATGCAACCAAGCCCAGGTTGACAGTCCCCGGACCAATACTTTGAAGGAGAAAACCGAGATATGTTCAAAGGGCTGATCGGCAAGAAAATCGGCATGACCCAGATTTTCGATGAAACCGGCGTGGCAATTCCTGTAACGCTCATCGAAGCTGGGCCATGCTACGTTACCCAGGTGCGCACGCCCGAAAATGAAGGTTATCTGGCCGTGCAATTGGGTTACGGTGAGGTGAAACCCAAACGCCTGACTGGCGGTGAAATGGGTCACCTCAAGCGCAATAACCTTGACTTGCCTCCAATGCGTTTCCTGCGCGAATTCCGCACCAAGACCGCCGAAGTGAAAGAAGGCGACCAGGTCACGGTGTCGGTGTTCGGTATCGGGGAACGCGTTGATGTTATAGGCACCAGTAAAGGTAAGGGTTTTGCGGGTGGTGTGAAGCGCTATCATTTCCGCGGTGGTCCGAAGACGCACGGTCAATCTGACCGTCTGCGCGGGCCAGGTTCCCGCAGCTCTACCACTACCCCCGGTCGTGTTTACAAGGGCTCTCGCGGCGCAGGTCATATGGGCGATGACCGCGTCACTGCGCAGAGTCTCAAGGTTGTGCTGGTGGATGCCGAACGGAACCTGATCGGTGTTCGCGGTGCAGTCCCTGGCGCGCGTGGCGGCCTGGTGCTGATCAATGAAGCGCGCAAGCAGTAACCGGCAAACCTGGACTGAGGGAGCGAATACTATGGTAGTCGATGTATTGAACATGGAGGGTCAGAAAGTCAGCTCGGTGGAACTTCCGCCCGCGATTTTCGAAGCCCTGATTGATGTCGATCTGATGCACCAGGCACATGTTCGCCAGTTGACGAACGCCCGCCTGGGCACTCATGACACGAAGACCCGCAGTGAAGTTGCTGGCGGCGGTCGCAAGCCCTGGAAGCAAAAGGGCACCGGTCGCGCACGCCAGGGTTCCACGCGGGCCCCGCATTGGAAGGGTGGCGGTGGCGTTCACACGCCGCACCCGCATTCCTACGTCCTTGCCATGCCCCGCAAGATGCGCCGTGCTGCGATTTGCTCGGCTCTTTCGGTGAAGGCGTCGGAAGCCGCGATTGTCGTGGTGGATGAACTGAAGGTTTCTGAGCCCAAGACCCGTTTGATGGCCAAAGCGCTCAACACCCTGGTGGGTGAAGCCAGCGCGCTGATCCTCATTCCGGCCAAGGAAACCTACGCGGATGTGATCCGTTCCACCCAGAATATTCCGGATGCCAAGATCTTGCTGGCCGGATATCTCAACGTCCACGATTTGCTGCAGTATGACAAGCTCGTTCTGCCGTTGTCTGCGCTGGACGTATTGCAGACCAACCTGGGATAGGTAGGAGAGAACCATGAGCACGATTTACGATGTACTCCGCCGCCCGCTGGTGACTGAAAAGTCCAATTTCCAGGCCAATCGCCTGCATCAGTACGTGTTTGAAGTGGCAGTCGATGCCAATCGAACCCTGATCAAGGATGCGGTTGAAACGTTGTTCGATGTAACAGTGCTGCGGGTGAATGTGATCAATGTTACGCCCAAGCGCACCCGCCGTGCGCGCAGCCGCCGGCTTGCCATCCGCAACGCTGGATACAAGAAGGCGATTGTCACCCTGGCGCCCGAAGACCGAATTGCGATCTTTGAAGGGGTGGAATAATGGGTATTAAAGTCTACAAACCAATTACGCCGGGTCAACGCAACAAGACCGGCTACAGCTTCGAAGAAATCACCAAGACGACCCCCGAACGCAACCTGATCGTGATCCGGCGCGCCACGGGTGGCCGCAACATGTACGGCAAGATCACCGTCCGCCATCAGGGCAGCGGCGTGCGCCAGTACATCCGCCTGGTGGATTTCAAGCGCAACAAGATCAACATCCCGGCCAAAGTCGCGGCGATCGAATACGATCCCAACCGCACTGCCCGCCTGGCGTTGGTGGTCTATGCCGACGGCGAAAAACGCTACATCCTGGCACCCGTTGGACTCAAGGTGGGCGACAGCATTTTGACTGGCCCGCAGGCGGAAATCCGCCCCGGCAACAGCCTGCCCATCGCCAACATCCCGGTTGGCACCATGATCCACAACATTGAGCTCAAAGAAGGCCGCGGCGGTCAGTTGGTTCGCTCGGCTGGCACGGCGGCTCAGTTGCTGGCCAAGGAAGGCGACTACGCACAGTTGCGCCTGCCCTCCGGCGAAGTTCGCCTGGTTCGCCAGGTGTGCTACGCCACCATTGGCCAGGTGGGCAACCTGGAACACAGCAATATCAAGCTGGGAAAAGCTGGCCGCAAACGCCTGATGGGCATCCGCCCGACGGTGCGTGGTACTGCCATGAGCCCGCGGGATCATCCCCACGGTGGTGGTGAAGGCCGTCAACCTGCTGGTATGCCGGGCCCGAAGAGCCCCTGGGGTATGCCGACGCGCGGTTACAAGACCCGTAAAAACAAGCAGACTGACAAGTACATTGTTCGCCGCCGCAATGCCGGCAACCGGTAATCGATGGTCACCGGTAGGTAACCGAGAAAGAGGGACGCTCTAATGTCACGATCGTTAAAAAAAGGGCCGTTTGTAGCTCTTAAGCTCTTGAAGAAAATTGAAGCGATGAATGCCCGCGGTGAAAAGAAGGTGCTGCGCACCTGGAGCCGCGCGAGCACCATCTTCCCTCAGATGTTGGGTCACACGATCGCCGTGCATGACGGCCGGCGCCACGTGCCGATCTATATCACTGAGAACATGGTGGGTCACCGGCTTGGCGAATTTGCTCCCACGCGTCACTTCCGCGGCCACGCCGCTTCTGAAAAGTCGTCGAAGGGAAAGTAAGCCATGGCAACCGATATCCGTGCTGAATTGCATAACTGCGGCCAATCGGCCCAGAAGGTACGCCTGGTGGTTGACCTGGTTCGCGGAAAGCCGGCAGTGCAAGCGCTGACGACGTTGAAGTTCTTACCGCGCGCGGCTGCCCCTGTGGTGTACAAACTGGTGGCTTCGGCCGTGGCCAACGCTGAAGAAAATTTCGGCGTCAGCCGCGACAATCTTGTCATCTACCAGATTATGGCCGATGAAGCCCCCACCCGCAAATGGCGCCGTTTTGGCGCGCGCGGCCGCTTCCGCCCGCTGCTGCGGCGTAACTCGCATATCACCGTCGTCTTGCGCGAACGGGAATAGCAGTCGGCCTGAGATAACTTGGGTTTGAAACGAGAGACCAGGAGAAATTATGGGTCGTAAAGTTCATCCGATTGGATTTCGTCTCGGCGTGCATCAGCCTTGGGAAGGCCGGTGGTATGCCGAAGGCAGCCAGTACTCCGATCAACTCTTGCAGGATGTTGCCATCCGCAAGATGATTCACAAGGTTGCTGACAAAGCCGGCGTTTCCCGCGTGGAAATTGAACGTTTCCCCGGGAAAGTCAAGGTGATTGTTCACACCGCGAAGCCTGGCATTTTGATTGGCCGCAAGGGCGACAGCGTCAAAAAGATCCGCGTCGACCTGGAAGCCATGCTGGGCAAGAAGATTGATCTCGAGATCAAAGAGATCAAATCGCCGGATTGCGATGCTTACCTGGTGGCGCTGAATATCGCCGGCCAGATCGAGCGCCGCATTGCCTACCGCCGCGCCATGAAACGCGCGCTGCAGCAGGCCATGCGCCAGGGCGCCCTGGGCATCAAAATCGAAGTCGCCGGCCGCCTGAGCGGCGCGGAAATGGCCCGCAGCGTTTGGCTGCGCGATGGCCGCGTTCCGCTGCAAACTCTGCGTGCTGATATCGACTTCTCCCGCGGCGAAGCCCTGACCCAATACGGCCGCATCGGCGTGAAAGTGTGGGTTTACAAGGGCAACGTGGTTGGTAACGTGGAAGAAAAGGTCGAAACGACCGAAGGCGTGTACGTTAGCGAGTAAGAACTGCGCTGGGCGTAAGCTCACGAGATTTTGAAGAGGTAGCTGCTATGTTGATGCCAAAACGTGTGAAGTGGCGCAAGCAACAGCGTGGCCGAATGACGGGCAAGGCCCTGCGCGGCGCAGCCATGGTGTATGGTGAATACGCCTTACAGGCTCAAGAGCCGGGCTGGGTAACTGCTCGCCAGATCGAAGCCGCCCGCCGCACGATCGTGCGCGCGATGCGCCGCCATGGTAAGTTGTGGATCCGGATTTTCCCGGACAAGCCCTACACTCATCGCCCGCCCGAAACCCGCATGGGTAAAGGGAAAGGTGGTGTGGAGTACTGGGTGGCCGTTGTTCGCCCCGGCCGGATTATGTTCGAGGTCGGCGGTTTGGACCATGATGAGGCTGTTGAATGCCTCCGCCAGGCTGCTTACAAGTTCTCCATCCAGACGAAAGTGATCGCCCGTGCTGATCGGGCAGGAGAACGGGAATGAAACTTGAAGAAATTCGGCTCAAATCGATTGAAGAGTTGAAAGCGCTGCTGGCGGATACCCGCCATGAATATATGAACCTGCGCTTCCAAACGGTGACCGGCCAGTTGACGGATACCAGCCGTCTCAAGCAGACACGCCGCCAGATTGCAACCCTGGAGACCATTCTGCGCGAACGCGAGCTGGGGATTACTCGAGAAGGTGCAAAATGAATAATCGACGTCGTTTGACTGGTGTCGTTACCAGCAACAAAATGATGAAAACCGTGGTTGTGGAGATCACCCGCACGTACCGCCACCCGCTGTACGGCAAGGTTGTTCACACACACAGCCGCGTAAAAGCGCACGACGAGCTCGGTTGCCAGATTGGCGATGAGGTTCAGATCGTGGAAAGCCGTCCGCTTTCCCGCGAAAAGCGCTGGGTGGTTGAAACCATCATCAAGCGCGAGGGCAAGCTGGTCGTCGATACGATCGAGGAAGGAGCGTAACGATGATTCAGCAGGAAACTCGTCTTAAGGTCGCCGATAACACCGGTGCCCGCGAGCTTCTGGTCATCCATATCATGGGTGGTTCCACCCGCCGCTATGCTCACGTCGGCGATGTGGTTGTTGCCAGCGTGAAGACCGCCGCGCCGCAGGGCTCGGTGAAGAAGAGCGAAGTGGTCAAGGCCGTGATCGTCCGCTGTGCCAAAGAATGGCGCCGCGAGGACGGTTCGATCATCCGCTTCGACGACAATGCGGCAGTCATCCTGGATACCGATGGACAGAACCCGAAGGGTACGCGTATCTTTGGCCCAGTGGCTCGTGAGCTGCGTGAAAAAGGTTTCATGAAAATTATTTCTCTGGCTCCAGAAGTTCTCTAGGGGCTGAGGAGCAGGAGCGAAGCCATGAAGGTAAAGATTCACAAAGGTGATACCATCGAAGTCATTAGCGGTCGCGAAGAAGACCGTGGCAAACGTGGCGAAGTCATCAAAGTCCTTCCGGATGACGGTCGCGTCGTTGTGCAGGGCGTCAACATGCGCACCAAGCACCAGCGCCAGGTTCAGTCGCAGGGTCGCACCATTTCCCCCGGCAAAGTCCGCTTTGAGGCCCCCATTCACATTTCCAATGTGATGCTAGTGTGCCCGAAGTGCGGCAAACTGACCCGTGTTGGCATCAGCCTGACGGGTGACGGCCGGCAGCGGATTTGTAAAAAGTGCGACGCGTTGATCGACGCGTAAGGCCGCTGGAGAACTTGAAAATGAACAAGTTGAAAGAACTCTATCAGAACGAAGTTGCTCCGGGCTTAATGAAGGGCCTCAATCTGGATAACGTCATGCAAGTGCCGCGCATCCAGAAAGTGGTCGTCAACATTGGTCTGGGCGAAGCCATGGATAACCCCAAGGCACTCGAAGCAGCCGTAGCCGACATGAGCGCCATCACCGGTCAAAAGCCTGTGATCACCAAAGCGCGCAAATCCATCGCCAACTTCAAGTTGCGCGAAGGCCGCGCCATCGGCGCCATGGTCACGCTGCGGGGAGACAAGATGTGGTCATTCCTCGACCGCCTGATGAACATCGTTCTGCCGCGCGTCCGCGACTTCCGCGGGGTTTCGGCAGAGGCGTTTGATGGCCGTGGAAACTACACCCTGGGTCTGCGCGAGCAGGTGATTTTCCCCGAAATCGAATTCGACAAGGTCGATAAGGTTCGCGGGATGGAAATCACGATTGTGACAACCGCACAAACCGACGATCAGGCCGCAATGCTGCTGCAGATGCTCGGCATGCCATTCAGAAAGGGATAGTATGGCTAAGAAGTGCATGACTTATCGTGAACAGCGTCGCGAATTCCCCAATCAGGTTCGCAACCGCTGCAGGATCTGCGGCCGCCCGCGTGGTTTTATGCGCCGTTTTGGTCTGTGTCGTATTTGCTTCAGGGATCTGGCTCTCAAAGGACAGATTCCCGGCGTGACCAAGTCTTCCTGGTAGCGCCATCCGGAGGTTAGGATATGAGTGTGAATGATCCTATTGCTGATATGTTGACCCGCATCCGGAATGGTGTCATCGCCAGCCAGGCTTTGGTGGCGATGCCCAGCTCCAAGATCAAGGCGGAAATCGCCCGTATCTTGAAGGAAGAAGGGTTCATTGAAAGCTACGAATTGGTTGAAGGTGAAAATCAACTGCCCAGCTTGCGCGTCAAGCTGAAGTATGTCGGCGAACGCCGCCAGAAGCAGTCGGTCATCACCGGTTTGGAACGCGTCAGCCGCCCCGGCCGCCGTGTTTATTCCCGCAAACAGGACATCCCCTGGGTGCTCTCGGGCATGGGGATTGCGATCTTGTCGACCCCGAAGGGTGTCATGACCGGCAAGCGCGCCCGCCAGCTTGGCGTTGGCGGCGAGATCCTTTGCAAGGTCTGGTAGCCCGCGAGGCGAAGAGGAGGTAAGACTGTGTCCCGAATTGGTCGCATGCCAGTGAATGTCCCGGCCGATGTTACAGTGAACATCAACGGTCAGGAACTGTATGTCAAGGGCCCCAAAGGCGAATTGACACGCGAGTTCCTCTCCACGGTGTCGCTGGCGTTGGAAAATGGGCAGATCATTGTCACCCGTAGCTCCGATGCGCCGACCGTGCGTGCCATTCACGGCACCACGCGCGCGCTGGTGAGCAACATGGTGGTTGGCGTCAGCACTGGTTTCACCAAAGTGCTGGAAGTGGAAGGCGTGGGTTACCGCGCCGAAATGGATGGAAAGAATCTGGTCTTGTATGTCGGTTATTCGCATCCGGTTGTGGTAGAACCACCCGACGGAATTACCTTCGAGGCTGACGCCAAGACGCGCCAGGTGAAGGTGATTGGGCGCGACCGCGAACAGGTCGGCCAGGTTGCATCTAACATTCGTGAAATTCGTCCCCCTGAACCTTACAAGGGCAAAGGCATTCGCTATCAAGGCGAACGCGTCCGCCGCAAGGCTGGCAAGGCCGGTAAGGGTGGTAAGGGCGGCAAGAAGTAGGGTGAGCTATGGCAAAGTTGAGTCGCAAAGAAGCTAGACTTCGCCGGCACAGCCGCGTTCGCAAGAACGTGATCGGCACGCCGGAACGGCCTCGCCTGAGTGTGTTCCGCAGCCTGTCGGACATCTATGCCCAGGTGATCGATGATGCAGCTGGCGCCACGCTGGTTTCGGCATCCAGCATCGATCATGCCCTGCGCGCAGAAGCCGCTGGCCTGACCAAGACGGATCAGGCCAAGCTGGTGGGCAAAATCGTTGCCGAACGCGCCAAGGAAAAAGGCATCAAGACCGTGGTGTTCGATCGGGGTGGCTTCCGTTACATTGGCCGTGTCAAGGCCCTGGCAGATGCTGCCCGTGAAGCTGGCCTGGAATTTTAGGCGAAGGATTGAGAGGCCGGATTATGGAAAATGAATATACTCCTCTGGAACAGCAGTTCGACGAGCGCGTCATCGAGATTGCCCGCGTAGCCAAAGTCGTGAAGGGCGGCCGCCGTTTCCAGTTCCGCGTGACCATCGTGACCGGTGATAACAACGGCAAGATTGGCATCGGAATTGGCAAGGCCAACGCCGTTCCCGACGCGATGCGCAAGGCAACCGAACGCGCCCACAAGAACATGCGCAGCGTCTCCCTCAGCGGTACCACCATTCCGCATGAGGTGGTGGCGCGCGTGGCTGGCGCTGAAGTGCTGCTCAAGCCGGCGTCTGCCGGTACCGGCGTTATCGCCGGCTCGGGCGTGCGCGCTGTGTGCGAAGCTGCTGGTATCCGCGATATCTTGACCAAATCGTTGGGTTCGGCCAACACCCTGAACGTGGTGAAAGCGACCCTCGAAGCGCTGCTGATGTTGAAGACTCCTGAACAGGAAGCTGCGCGACGCGGCAAATCGGTCAAGGAATTGCTGCCCTTCTGGGCGCGAAAGGAAGCGTAACATGAGCGAGACCAAACTGTTGCGCATCACCCTGGTTAAAAGCCCCATCGGTTACTCGGTGCGCCATAAAGAAACCGTGCGCGCCCTGGGTCTGCATCGTCTGAACCAGACCGTGGTCCAGGAAGATTCACCCAGTCTGCGGGGCATGTTATTGAAAGTGAACCATCTGGTTCGTGTCGAGGAACAGGAAGCGAAATGAAACTCAACGACCTTATGCCCAACGAAGGCGCCCGCAAAGAGCGCAAGCGCAAAGGCCAGGGTATCTCCGCCGGACAGGGTAAAACCGCCGGCCGCGGTACCAAGGGCCAGGCTTCCCGCACGGGCGAAGGCGGCCACCTGTATCGTCAGGGTGGTAACCTGCCTTTCTATCGCCGCCTGCCGTTCATCCGTGGTGAAGGTTTCACCCCGCCCAACCAGGTCAGCTACAATGAAATTAACCTGGATCAGTTGGATGGCTTTGCTGCTGGCAGCGAAATCAACCCGACTGTGCTGGCTGAATTGGACCTCCTCCATAACCGGGCCTGGCCGGTTGCCCTGCTGGGCCGTGGCGAAGTGACAGTTGCCTTGACTGTGCGCGTTCAGCGCATCACCAAAAGCGCCCGCGCCAAGATTGAGGCTGCTGGCGGCACGGTTGAAATCATCGCATAACTTGCGACTCTGACGAGGAGACCCATTTATGAAACGGTCGGCCTGGCGTTACCTGTGGAAATCTGAGGATATTCGCAAGAAGCTGCTCTTCACGTTGCTGCTGCTGGTGATTTACCGCTTTGCAGCCAACGTGCCTGTCCCGGGCGTCAATCGCGCAGCGATCAGCTCGATCATGGACAGCGCTGCTGGAGCCGGCAACCTGCTGGGAATGTTGGATCTGCTCTCGGGCGGCACCATCTCCAACTTCTCCATCCTTGCGATGGGCGTCTATCCTTACATCACCGCGCAGATTATCCTGCAGCTGCTCGTGCCGATTATCCCGGCGCTTGAGCGTAAGATGAAGGAAAATCAACGCGAAGGCCAGAAGTGGATGGAACGCTGGACGGTCATTCTGACCGTGCCCATGGCATTGCTCTCCGCCATCGGTCAAATCAACATCTTCAACAGCATGTCCACCTCGATCCCGTTGCTGGATTTCACATTCGGCTTTACGGGGGCGTCGTTACTGCCCACGTTGACGACGTTGGTCAGCATGATCGCCGGCACCATGTTCGGCATTTGGATTGGTCAGCTCATCTCTGAATTCGGTATCCCGAATCAAGGCCTGTCGCTGATCATCTTCTCCGGCATCGTGTCGCAAATCCCGGCCAACATCCGCAGCGTGCTCTCTGACCAGCAATACTGGTGGTTGATCTTCATCATCCTGGTCATCCTGGCGCTGGTCATCTTTGCGATCGTTTACGTTCAACAAGGCCGCCGGAACGTGCGTGTCATGTTCCCGGGCCGCCGCGTTGGCAACCGTATGTCCATGCCAGTCACCAGCAGCCTGCCGCTGATGGTGAATATGGCCGGCATGATCCCGCTGATCTTTGCCTCTTCCATTTTGTCCTTTCCGGCCATTCTGGCAGGCTTCTTCCTGAATGTTAAAGAACCTACCTGGCTGGCGAACCTCATCAATGGCGTTTACAGCCTGTTCGGCGGGGGCAACGGTTGGTACTACCTGATGTACTTCCTGATGGTGGTTGCTTTCACGTTCTTCTACACCGATGTGCTGTTTCAACAGCAAAACTACGGTGACAACTTGAAGAAGCAGGGCGCCCAGATCCCGGGCGTCACCGTTGGCAGCCTGACTCAAAAGTACCTCACTCGCGTTCAGCGGCGCATCACCCTGCCCGGAGCATTTTTCCTGGGCGCAGTGGCGGTCTTCCCATTCATCGTGGGCGGATTGCTGCCGGTGAGCGCGCGCCAGGCGGGCACGTTCCTGATCTCCTCTGCCGGCTTGCTGATCGTGGTCGGCGTGGTGCGCGATACTTTCACCATCATCGAAACCGAGCTCAAACTGCACGGATACGACGAGAGCCTGATCAAGGGGTAATGCGATGACTACCTACATCGTCTTGTTGGGACCTCCCGGCGCTGGCAAAGGCACACAGGCTGAAGTCATTTCAGACAGCCTCAAGCTGGCGCACATCTCCTCCGGCGACATCTTTAGGGAAAACCTGAAGAATGAAACCGAACTGGGCAAGCTTGCACAGGGCTACATGAATCGCGGCGAACTGGTGCCGGATGACGTCACCATCGCCATGATCCGCGAACGCCTGACGCGGCCGGATTGCGCCAATGGCGCCGTGCTGGATGGTTTCCCGCGCACGCCGGCGCAGGCCACGGCCCTGGAAGGGATGTTGAAGGAGCTGGACGGAACGGTGCGCAGCGTGCCGTACATCAATGTTCCCAGTGAAGTGCTGGTCGCGCGCCTGAGTGGGCGCTGGACCTGTCAGCAGGGGCATGTGTACCACGTGGTGTTCAATCCGCCGCAGGTCACCGGCAAGTGCGATGTGGATGGTCTGGAACTTTATCAACGCGAAGACGATCAACCCGCAACGGTTGAGCGGCGCATCCGTGTCTATCTGGAGCAAACCAGCCCATTGATTGAGTACTACCGCGAGCGCGGCTTGCTGCGCGAAGTGGACGGTACCCAGGCAATCGATCAGGTCACCGCTGACCTGCTGGCAGCCATCCAGAAAGGATAATGCACGATGTCGTGGGAGCGCCAGATCACCATCAAATCGCCGCAGGAGATCGAGATCATGCGCCAGGCTGGCCGCATCAACGCGGAAGCCCTGGTCGCGGCCAAATCGATTGCCCGCCCCGGCGTGACGACGGCTGATTTGAACGCTGCCGCGGAAGAAGTGCTGCGCAAGTACGGAGTTTACTCACCCTTCAAGGGGTATCCCGGTCCGACGCCTTATCCGGCCAGCACCAACGTGAGTGTCAATGAAGAATTGGTTCATGGCATTCCCGGCAAGCGCAAGCTGAAAGAAGGCGACATCGTGTCCATCGATTGTGGAACGGTGTATGAAGGTTTTGTCGGCGACTCGGCGATCAGCTTTGGGGTGGGTGAGATCTCGGAAAGCGCGCGCAAGTTGTTGGAAGTGACGGAAGCTGCCTTGTACGCGGGCATTGCCCAGATGATCGTGGGCAACCGCGTGGGCGACATCTCCGCCGCGGTTCAACAGTACGTGGAAAGCCGTGGCTACTACGTCACGCGCGAGTACACCGGTCACGGGGTAGGCCGTGAAATGCACGAGGGCCCTCAGGTGCCCAACTACGGCCAGCCTGGCCGCGGCTTGCTGCTGCGTCCGGGCATGACCATTGCGCTGGAACCGATGGTTCTGATCGGAACGCCCATGACCCGGGTCATGCCGGACATGTGGACGGTGCGCTCTGCCGACGGTTCGCTGACAGCTCATTTTGAGCATACTGTGGCCATCACGGAAAACGGCCCAACCATCCTGACAACTCTGGATGATGGGCAAAGTGCTGGACGAAATGCCGGAGTGCAGTTATAATTGCATCTTTGGCTGGATTTGCACTTGTTGATGAGGAGTTTAGCATGAAGGTTACACCATCCATTCGCAGGCGCTGCGCGAAATGCAAGATTGTGCGACGGCACGGTCTATTGTTTGTGATCTGCGAAAACCCAAAGCATAAGCAGCGACAGGGGTAATGACCAATGGCAAGAATTGAAGGCGTTGATCTGCCGCGCAACAAGCGGATCGAGACTGCTCTGACCTATATTTTCGGGATTGGCCCGACTCGCGCCAAAGTCATTTTGGCTGCGACCAAAGTGAACCCGGATGTCCGTGTCAAAGATATGGCTGAAACGGATGTCAACGCACTGCGCGAGTTCATCTCTAAAAACTACAAGGTTGAAGGCGATCTCCGTCGAGAAGTTCAGATGAACATCAAGCGGTTGATCGAGATTGGCTGCTACCGCGGCTTGCGCCATCGCCGGAATCTGCCGGTGAACGGCCAGCGCACTCGCACCAATTCTCGCACCCGCAAAGGTCCGAAGAAGACTGTGGCCGGTCGTGGCCGCCGCCGCGGAGCGACGAAGAAGTAATCTGCCTCTCGATCTTGGCCGGGAAAATAGGGGACCCTTCCACCCCGCGGCTGCCCGGCCAGGATGAGTTGCAGACCAAACTTCTGCTCGGCAGGACTGAGATAGATTGATTAGCGAGGGAATATGGCACAGAACGTACGATCAGCGCGACGCGCTACGACTGTCCGCAAGGTAAAGCGCACACTGTCCTCTGGACAGGTGCACGTCTTTGCCTCTTTCAACAACACGATCGTGACTGTCACGGACATCCAGGGCAACACGGTCTGCTGGGCCAGCTCCGGCTCGGCTGGTTTCAAGGGCTCCCGCAAGAGCACCCCATTTGCTGCTCGTCTGGCGGCTGAACAGGCCATCAAGACCGCCCAGTCGATGGGGATCCAGGAAGTGGACCTGATTGTCAAAGGCCCCGGCCCTGGCCGCGAATCCGCCATCCGCGCTGTCCAATCGATGGGCATGCGAGTGCGCTCGATTTCTGATATCACGCCGGTTCCGCACAACGGCTGCCGGCCTCCCAAGAAACGCCGCGTCTAATACCAAGGAAGGAAAGATATGGCGAGATACACCGGTCCGGTATGCAGATTATGCCGGCGCGAAAACGAAAAATTATTTTTGAAGGGCTCCCGCTGCTTTAGCGCCAAGTGCGCTTTTGAGCGCCGCGGGTTTGCCCCGGGTCAACACGGGAAGAGCGGCTCGCGCGGCGGTGCCGAACGTGTCTCCGATTATTCCCGTCAGCTGCGTGCCAAGCAAAAGGCCCGCCGGGTTTACGGCGTACTGGAACGCCAGTTCCGCCGCAATTTCGCCATTGCGCGAAAATCGCCCGGCCTGACCGGTTTTGCTTTGCTTTCGCTTCTGGAATTGCGTCTTGATAACGTGATCTACCGCATGGGTCTGGCCGAAAATCGCGCCCAGGCTCGTCAACTGGTGAATCACGGTCACTTCCTGGTCAACGGCCGCCGTGCCGATATCCCCTCGATGGTCCTCAAACAGGGCGATGTCATTACGCTGCACGAAAGCGCCCGCCAGACGACATTTTTCAAGGAACTGGCCGATGTTGCTGAGAAGCGTGTGTGCGCTTCCTGGCTCGACCGCGATCTGAAAAGCATTTCAGGCCGCGTACTGCGCAGCCCCGAACGCGCCGAAATCGACGGTAACCTGAACGAACAGCTCATCGTTGAGTACTACTCGCGGTAATGCTGAAACGATCCGGTGTGCGAAATCCAAACCAGTGCATCGGAAAGGGGTGAAACGTGTGCGCCTTAAGTAACATGGTAACGCCGAAAGTCGAACGCGAAGCTGAGGCTCGCAACTACGGCAAGTTTGTCATCAGCCCCCTCGAACGGGGCTATGGGGTCACCCTGGGCAATGCGCTGCGGCGTGTTCTGCTTTCCTCTCTCGAAGGGGCAGCAGTAACTTCCATCCGGATAACGGATGTGCTGCACGAATTCAGTGACATTCCGGGTGTGCGCGAAGATGTCATCCAGGTCATGCTGCAGATTAAACAACTGCGCCTGATGCTGCATGACGCCGACAGCGCGCATCTGCACCTGGATGTGCGCGGCGAGGGCGTTGTCACCGCCGCCGATATCCAGGCCCCGGCTGAGGTGGAGATTGTCAATCCGGACCTCTATCTGTTCACGGTCGATGACAGCCGCACGCGGCTGGAGATTGACCTGACGGTGGAGCGCGGTCGCGGCTATTCGCCCTCCGGCGAACGCAGCGGTCGCTTGCCGATCGGCGAGCTGCCCGTCGACGCGATTTATACGCCCGTAAAGCGTGTCAATTACGTCGTTGGCGCTGCGCGCGTCGGCCAGAGCACCAACTACGACCGCCTGGTCCTCGAAATCTGGACCGACGGCACGGTTACGCCTGAAAAGGCCCTGGGTGCCAGCTCCAAGATCATGATCGACCATCTGCGCTTCATCTCCGGCATCAGCGAAGAAATGCTGGTGATTGGAACTGAAAAGGAAACAACGGGCAGCCGGTTGACCAGTGAAGCCGCCGAAACCCCCATCGAAAACCTCGATCTGTCGGTGCGTGTGTTCAACTCGCTCAAACGGACCGGGATCACCACTGTCGGTGACGTGCTGGATTTACTGGAAAAAGGCGACGAAGCCGTTATGTCCATCCGCAACTTCGGCGAGAAGAGCCTGGATGAACTTCGCCAGAAGATGCGCGAAAAGGGCTTCCTGCGCGATGACAAGATTACGGAGTAAGAATTTATGCGACATCAGGTAGCTGGTTACAAACTTGGTGGTGGCAAGGACCGACGCGAAGGACTGCGCCGGACTATGATCCGCCAACTCTTCACGCATGAACGGATTACGACCACTCGCGCCAAAGCGATGTCAATCCGCGGCGATGCCGAGCGTCTCATCACGCTGGCACGCAACAGCGCGAAGGGCACAGAGATTGAAAAAGTCAACGCCCGCCGTTTGGTTGCTGCCCGTTTAGGTGGCGACCCGGTGGTGGTCAAAAAGCTCTTTGACGACATCGCTCCGCGCTTCAGCACCCGCCCCGGCGGTTACACGCGGATTATGAAACTGGGCCCTCGCCTGGGCGATAATGCTGATATGGTCCTTTTGGAGCTTGTCGAAGAATAGTCCAAACCGGGCTTGCAGAACCGGAATGGAATGGCACGTTACCAGATTATTCTAGCCTACGATGGGACAGACTTCCTGGGGTACCAACGCCAGGAAGTAGACCGTACGGTTCAAGGCGAGGTTGAAGCGGCACTGCGGCGGTTAGGCTGGCAGGGTCGCAGCATCCTCTCCAGCGGTCGAACCGATACCGGGGTCCACGCTTCAGGCCAGGTGATTGCAGTTGATTTTGACTGGAAGCACCCTGCCGAAGCGCTGGGCAAGGCCCTCAACGCTGAGCTGCCAGTCGATGTGGCAGTGAAGGCGGTAAAGGTGGCAGACAAAGAGTTTCATCCCCGTTTTGACGCTCTTTGGCGCTGCTATCATTACCGGCTTTACTGCCGCGCAGAGCGCGACCCGCTCCGAGACCGGTTTGCATGGCGGGTGTGGCCCCCGGTGGATGGTGAAGCCCTGCACGCCGCGGCGGCGCTGCTGATTGGCTCGCATAATTTTGCGGCCTTCGGCATGCCCACCCGGCCGCAGGGAAGCACGATCCGCGAGGTCCAACGGGCCGTTTGGCAGCCTGAGGCAGACGGATGGCGGTTCGAGATCACTGCGAACGCTTTCCTCTACCACATGGTGCGCCGGGTGGTCTATGTGCAAGTGGCAGTGGCCCAGGGACGCTGGCGGTTGGAGCAATTTGTGGATGGAATAAATCACCAGAGCACACAGATTGCCGGGATCGCCGCCCCCAACGGCCTGGAACTGGTGGAAGTCCGCTACCCGGACGATAGGCAGATACTGGAAAAAAGGTTCAATACCTTGTCTGCAAGTGGAGAAGATGACCGTGGACAAGACGTTCGTGATCAAGGGTAAACCCGAAAGTAAATGGATCCTCGTGGACGCGCGGGAAGAAGGCCTGGGCCGGCTGGCGACGCAAATCGCCGCCTACCTGTTGGGCAAGCATAAAGCAACCTACACCCCGGGCGTCGATATGGGTGATTTTGTGGTTGTGGTCAACGCCGGGCAAATTAAAGTCAACAGCCAGCAGATGGAGGAGAAGTTCTACCACCATCACTCTGGTTACCCCGGTGGTTTGAAATCTGTCAGCCTGCGCGAGCAGCTCCAGCGCCATCCGGATCGTGTGATCCGCGCGGCCGTGTGGGGAATGCTGCCGCACAATACGATCGGCCGCAAGCTGATCAAGCGGTTGAAGGTTTATGCCGGGAGCGACCACCCGCATCAAAGCCAAAACCCGCAGTCGGTTGCATAAAGGAGCAGGGCGAAGATGTCAGTTCAGTATTTTGAAGGTGTTGGGCGCCGCAAGGAAAGCACGGCCCGTGTGCGTGTGATGAATGGCACCGGCAAGGTGATCGTCAACCAGAAGCTCGCCGAGGAATATTTCACCCGCATGGGTGATATGGAGAAAGTGCTCCAGCCTTTGCAGGCTACCGGCCAGGAACTGTCGACCTATGACATTACTGTGGTTGTCAACGGCGGCGGTGTGACCGGCCAGGTGGACTCAGTCCAACTGGGTTTGGCGCGTGCGCTGGTGAAGATGAACCACGATTACACATCCATGCTGCGCAAGTATGGTCTGCTGACCCGCGATGCTCGTATCAAGGAACGCAAGAAGCCAGGCCTCAAGCGCGCCCGCAAGGCTCCAACCTACACCAAACGTTAATATTCCCCCAAAGGGATGTTGCAAGTACCGTTTATGGTTCGCGGCAGCGAAGCAAGTGCTGCTGCGAACCATAAACGTGTTTCTTAAGCCATTTCGAGCGCTTTGACTATTCTTTGAAGCTTACCTGTGGCGGCTTGTGCCACCTCGGTCAGCTTTTCCGGTGACTGGGCAAATTCGACCATCATGCCGGGATTGGCGATGCGCACAATGCTGGTCTGATCAGCACTTTGTTCGACAGTCACATTGCACGGAAGCAGCAAACCCAGCCAGGCATCTGCTTCCAGTGCGCTGTGAGCCAGAGGCGGGTTGCAGGCTCCCAGGATTATATAGGGTCGGAAATCAACGCCAATCTTTTCCTTGAGGGTTGCGCGCACGTCGATCCGGGTTAAAATTCCAAAGCCTTCGGATTTTAAGAGCGAGGTGACCAGGTCAATGGTTTCATCCAATGATTTGCTGACCGTTACTTCAAAACCGAGTGAATTCAACATTTTAATATCCTTTATCCTTAGCTGACGTTTTCCTTTAGATGCAGGTATATTGAAAAAGGAGCGACTTTCCATGTCCCACTCAACAAACATTAAACCGGTCCTCGAAATTCTGAACATCGATCTGCGGGGCGGGGTATTTTTGCTCTCAGGTGGCGAGATGACCCGTTTGCATACTCCACCGTTTCCACCCTCTGCGCCTGCCCTGATCCTGGACCTGACGGATGGAATGCTGCCGGCTGTGCAACAAATGTTAAGCGCGGTTTACCCGGCGGAAACGCCATTGCAGGTCGTCCGGTCTTTGGTGGATGGCGGAATCGAAACCGGTACGATCCCTCTGGCCGGCCTGGGGGAGAGCCTGGGAATCGCAGCCGTGCTGGTTCCGGCGTTGGGTGAGGGTACCTCGATGGAGGCATTCCAGGAGCTGATCGCCCACCTGCGAGCACCGGACGGTTGCCCGTGGGACCGCGAACAAACGCATGATTCGCTGCGCAAGCACCTGCTGGAGGAAACCTACGAAGCGCTGGCTGCCCTGGACGCACATGACGCGGCAGGGATGAGTGAGGAATTTGGCGATTTGCTTCTGCAAATTGTGCTGCATGCCCAGATTGCGCTGGAAGCGGACGAGTTCCGCATGTCGGATATCCTGCAAGGCATCTACAATAAGATCGTCCGGCGACATCCGCATGTGTTTGGCGATGTCCAGGTCGGCGGTGTATCCCACGTGCTGCAGAACTGGGAAAAGCTGAAGGCGGCAGAGCGCGCAGCCAACGGTGATGCCGCGCATAAGGGCATCCTCGATGGCGTGGCGGCCGAATTCCCGGCGCTCGCGCAGGCGCAGGAATTTCAGGACCGGGCCGCGCGGGTGGGCTTTGACTGGCCGGATGTGACGCCGGTTTTGGCCAAGGTTATGGAAGAACTGGAAGAGGTGCGCACAGCCGGGGACGAGGATCACCGTGCAAAAGAATTGGGTGACCTGCTCTTCGCGGTGGTTAATTATGTCCGCTGGCACAAGGTTGATTCAGAAACCACGTTGCGCGAAACCAACCAGCGTTTCCGCAAGCGCTTCGCACACATCGAAGAGCGCGCTCGCGAAATGGGCCGCGAATTAAGCAGTATGACCCTGGCTGAGATGGACATTTTTTGGGACGAAGCGAAAGACCTGGAGCGGGATGCAAAAAATTAAGCATGGTCTGACAAAATTGCCGTGGCTTGATATCGTTGTTCTGGTAATCATTGGCGTCATATTATCAGTCAATTTGTTGGTTTTGCCAGCAATTGGCTTGGCGGATAATGGCGATTATGGCCGGATGATGGCCAAAGTTGGCCTTGAACATAATTCCAGTACCGAAGGTGATCGTTACTTTAACTACTTTGACAGGATATATCGGGTTGTTCCTCCGACAACTGCGCTATTTGGTGATTTCATCTCGACAGAAGCCATTTTCCATCAGGTTGCTTTCTGGCTTGGCTCAATCTTTATGCAAAATGGCTTGTGGGATATCCGCTTCCTTGGGTGTGTGCATATCCTTGGAGTGCTTTTGGGAGTTGCCAGCATCCTGGCAGTCACACGAAAATTTCAAACGATCCAACGGTTACTGCTGGCCGGTTTTTTGGTGCTTGTCCTCACAGACCTGCGGTTGGCTGCTTACCTAAACTCGTTTTATTCCGAACCCGCTTTTTTGATCTTTTTCTTATTCTGGTTGGCAGCCGCTATTTATTGGATCCAATCGCCCGACCGTAAATGGGCGGCAATCATTTTCTTTTATCTCCTGAGCGGGCTGATACTTACAGCAAAAACACAGAACACGCTGATGGGAATAATTTTTGCCGTTGGGGGTATCCTGATTGGAGTCCTTAAGAAGGACCGCATCCAGATCGTACTTTCAACAATTTTTTCTATTGGCTTAATTATTTTAACTTTGACATATTACCAACTCACACCCGAACGGTACAAACGGGCAAATTTGTTTAATATTGTTTTTCATGACATACTTGCCACTGCGAACACAGCAGAGGCTTTGGAGTTTTTTAACTTACCTGTACAATATTCAGCATATCAGGGCCGGGATTATTACCTGGAAGGCAGCCTGGTTCATGATCCCGAGTTTGTCCAGATCTTCTTCGAAAGAACCAATTTTTCAGACGTCATTCGTTACTATATTTCCAATCCTGATTGGCTGATAAAGCAATTCGACCGCGGAACAAAACAGGTGTTTAAAATGAGGGTCGAATTTCTGGGTAATTTTGAAGCCAATCAGGGGTTTGCTCCGAGGAGTCAAATTCAAGTTTTAACATTTTGGAGTGACTTTAAAGAGAAATTTGTGCCAAAAAACGGCTTGTTTGTTTCATTTTTGTACCTGGTTTCATTTGCAGGTTCGGGTGTCCTCTGGTTCCGCAAGCCGGCGGTTCGCCCGCATGTCACGGTATTTTTGATGCTGGTTGGTTTATCAGCACTTCAATTTGTTATGACGATGCTGGTTGGCGGCACTCGCGACACTGCCAAACAATTGCTGCAATTTAACGTCCTATGGGACGCCATTCTTGCATTTGCAGTCGTTGGTCTGGCGGGATTATCCGGTAAAATACGTGAAAAAGCCGAAAAGGTCGTTTGATGAAAAAAAACAAGAACTGACTGATAAAATTCAGTCAGTTCTTGTTTTTATGAAATTTCAGGATGGTTATTTACGCAACTCGGGCGAGGTGAAATACAACCCGGCCACTTGGTGCGGTTCGCTGCCGGTCACGCTGATCTGAATAACGACCTGTTTGGCATTCGAGTACACCGCGGTGTAAATCACCAACATTGTGCCGTCCACTTCTCGAACGCTGCTAACCTCGCGGCTCTGATAGGTACCCACCTTGGTCGAGAGCAGATCGCGCAATTGTTGAAACGACTCTTCCGTGCTGACTTCCATCATTTGCTCATTGAAGTCCTGCGAGAAGAGCGTGAAATCGCCGCTTTCGATGCCATCCAGCACCCGGTCGGTGATCGGATCAACATAGGCCAGCACGGCTTCCTGGTCAGCGCCTTTGACGCCTTTTCCGGGCAGGCAGGCGGTCAGCGCCAGGATCAGCACAGCGGCTGCTACCAACAAACGGATGATCTTTCTGTTCATGCAACATCTCCTTACAGGGGTTCAAACCGCGCGGTGAAATGCCGCAGCAGTGCGGGGGCGTAGGTCAGGCGGTAACCGCGCAGACTGGCCGCGGTTTGGCTAAGTTCGCCAAACACATCGGCGATGTAATCGAAATGTGCCTGGGTGTAGACGCGGCGCGGAATGGCCAGCCGCACAAGCTCGAGTTTGGGGTAAACCATCTCGCCGGTTTCAGGATTGGGGTGCGCGAACATGACCGAGCCAATTTCCACGGCGCGGATCCCGCCGGACAGGTACAGGTTGGCGGCCAACGCGATGCCCGGAAATTCGGCGTGCGGAATGTGGGGTAGCAGCCGCCCGGCGTCGACGTAGATGGCGTGCCCGCCTGAAGGTTCGATGCATGGGATGTTGTTTTCCTTCAACCGCGCGCCCAGGTAAGCCGTCTGGCCCAGGCGGTATTGCAGGTAGC
This sequence comes from Longilinea sp., assembly GCA_026645875.1. Taxonomy (GTDB): domain Bacteria; phylum Chloroflexota; class Anaerolineae; order Anaerolineales; family Anaerolineaceae; genus Longilinea. The sequence continues at coordinate 10,003 of JAPKMQ010000005.1, read as the reverse complement.
TTTCGTCCAGCCCCTCGCGCAAGCCGACCGACAGCGCGTCCAGATCGCGGCCGGCCAGACCGCCGTAGGACACAAAGCCTTCGCGCAGGATCAGTTCGCTGCTGATCTTCTGGAAGAGGTCGTCGTCGCGCACGGCCAGGAACCCGCCGATGTTGACCATGCCGTCCTTCTTCGCACTCATCCATGCTCCGTCTGCCAGCGCAAAGATCTCGCGGGCAATCTCCAGGGTGGACTTATTCGCATAGCCAGGCTCGCGCAGCTTGATGAAATATGCGTTTTCGGCATAACGGCAGGAATCGATGAAAAACGGGATGCCAAACTCGTGGTAGGTCTCGGAAACAGCGCGGATGTTGGCGAGAGAAACCGGCTGACCGCCGCCGGCGTTGTTGGTGATGGTGATGGCGCCAAAGGGGATATTCTTCGGCCCAACCTGCTGGATGAAATCGCGCAGTTTGGCGATATCCATGTTGCCCTTAAACGGGTGCAGGTTGGTCGGGTCAAAGGCTTCATCGATGACCAGGTTGGTCGGCCGGCCGCCGCGCGCCAGGATGTTCCCTTCAGTGGTATCAAAATGCATATTGGAGGGCACGTACATCCCGGGTTTGACCAGCAGGTTGGCGAGGATGTTTTCGGCGGCGCGCCCCTGGTGGGTGGGCACGAAATGCTCGAAGCCGAAGATCTCGCTCATGGCGTCGGCGAGACGGAAAAAGGAGCGCGCGCCGGCGTAGGATTCATCGCCGCGCATAATGGCTGCCCATTGTTCCTGGCTCATGGCCCCGGTGCCCGAGTCGGTTAACAGATCGATGAATACATCATCCGAACGCAGTGCAAAAACATTATGCCCGGCCGCCTGCATTGCCAAACGGCGCGCTTCTGGCGAAATGAGCTGAATGGGTTCGACAACTTTGATGCGAAAAGGTTCAGGTGGGTAACGCACAGTGCAGTCCTCCTCAGGGTAATTCATTGCCATTCGAGTGTTGCTGAAAGTGTAACACCTGAGACGCATCCGCGTAATTGTGGTTAATCACAAGTTGTGAAGAAAAATGAGCTACATTTCTGAGTATCGTAATAATAGCTAGAAATAAATAATATTGAAGAATAAATTAAGAAAATCAATTTATCTATTGACAATATTAAATAATTCGGTATACTAATATCAGTAGAATATAATACAGATAGGAGAGATAACCATGTTCACACAGAATGTTTCGATTTCGATCGACAAACAACTCGAATTGACGGTTGAAGGCGACCTCGATCTGCGCGGTTGGGATCAAGCGGAGATTCAGGCTGCTGTTTTACGGGAAAGCGATTTGCAAGTTACCACCAGCGACGATCGGGTGATCCTGAAATCGCTTGGCGACCTGGAAATCCAGGTACCCGCGGGTGTTTCGATCTTCGTGCGCAAAGTCGAAGGCGATGCGGAGGTCCAGGACCTGACCGGGCAGTTGAGTGTGCGCGCCGTTGGCGGCGACCTGGACCTGGTCAACCTGGGGGAGATCCAGGTGGAATCGATCGGAGGTGACCTGGATGCCAGGAAGGTTTCATCCCTGAAGGTGGTCGCGGTTGGTGGAGATTGCTCGGTGTCGCGCATCCCGGGTGCCGTCGAGATCAGCCACGTTGGCGGTGACATGGACGCCGAAAACCTGGGATCGTTGAAATTGATCAACGTGGGCGGCGATTGCTCGGCTAACCATATCGAGGGCGATTTCTCCGTTTCCAATATTGGCGGCGACCTGGACGGTGAAAACCTGCACGCACGCATTTCCTCGGTGACGGTTGGCGGCGATTTGAGCCTGCGCGTCAAGAGCAGCGGACTCAAAGCCATGGCCGGCGGTGATTTGGACATCCGTCTGGATGAGCTGTCGCCCGATGCGGTGGAATTGAGCGCCGGTGGCGACGTGGACCTGCACTTGCCGGCTCAGGCTCACGCCAGGATGCACATCACCAGCGGCGGGCGCGATATCCTGATGCGCGTGGGCGGCTGGAATGAGCGCGTGGAGATGTTTGTGTTTGACTTTTCGCTGGGCGACGGCACGACCCCTGTTCAAATTACGGCCGGCGGCGATGTGCAGGTCACTGATGGCAGCCCACAGACGCACAAAGAAGGCAGCGGGTTTGACTTTGCCGGGGTGAAGGTGGATGTGGATGGCCTCTCTCATACAGTTCAGGACGCCGTCGAGCGCGCCACGCGCCAGGCCGAGACTGCCTCCCGCGAGATCGAAGAGCGCATCCAGGCAGCCATGCGCCGGGTGGAGGAGAAAACCCGCGGCCGCACGTTCCGCGTCGGTTTCGAAGCGCCGCAGCCGCCTGTGCCGCCCATGCCGTCGGTGCCCGTGGAACCGGTCAAGCCGTCCAATCCGGCTCATGCACCTCAGGCCAGGGTCAGCGAGGAAGAACGCCGGTTGATTTTGCAGATGCTGGCGGAACAGAAGATTTCAACCGAAGAGGCCGTTAACCTGCTGGATGCATTGGAAGGCAAAAACCAGTAAAATGGATTGTGTCCTGATGCGTGGATACCTGGAGATTGGATAGAGCATGAGCACTGAAAAGATCGAAATACTCAATCGAGTGGCGCGCGGCGAGTTAAGCGTTGATGAAGGTAACCGGCTACTGGCGGCGTTGGAATCGCAACCGGAGACGCAACCTCAGGTGACCGTACCCGAACCTGAGCCGGCAGAGGTGACGATTGACATGGGCGTGGAATCCGTCCCATCGATTGATCCGGAGGAATTGAAGCGCATGAAGGCCTGGCGGCGCTGGAACTGGATCCCGCTCACATTGTTCCTGATTCTAACGGGCTTTGCTGGCTTGTGGATTTACCAGGCATACGACCGGGGCGGTTTTGGTTGGGGCTTCTGGTTATCCTGGATTCCGTTCCTGATCGGCGTGCTGGGTATCTATGCCTTCTGGAATATGAAGTGGGTGCACGTGCGCGTGCGTGAAAAGAAAGGCGACCGCATTCAAAAGGTTTCCATCAGCGTGCCGCTGCCTTTGGGCATTTTGCCCTGGGTGTTCAACACGTTCGGCCGGTATATGCCCGCTGACGTGCGCGATCAACGCGAGTCGATCCTGATGATCAATGAGGTGCTCAAAAGCGACGAGCCTATTCACGTGCATGTCTCCGAGAAGGAAGATGAAGAGGTGGAAGTGTTTATCGGTTGATGGATTGGCAGATTGAAGCCTATTCATCCTGGCGGTTGTTGCGAAGAGCAGCAACCGCTTTTTTCCCGAAATTCACCAATAGTGACTGTACAGGCGAGTATTATTGACGTAATATGATAATTGCGTTTCTCGTTTAGCGGGTGCGCATTTTATTTTCGGCCCATCTTCGCGTGTTTCCATTCCTGTTCAGGAGCAATTCAATGAGCATTATCGAAGTTGAAAAACTGACCAAGTATTACGGAAAATCCCGGGGCATCGTGGATGTGTCATTTGCGGAAGAAGAGGGGGAGATCTTTGGTTTCATTGGGCCAAATGGGGCAGGGAAATCGACCACCATCCGCCTGCTTTTGTCGCTCATCCACCCTACCAGCGGCAGCGCCAGGATCTTTGGCAAAGACGTCACCACGCACGGGCCGGAAATTCGCAGGGACATAGGCTATCTGCCCTCAGAGGTCTTCTATTATGAAGGCATGCGGGTGATCGACCTTCTTAAGTATTCGGCCAGTTTTTTTGACCGCGATTGCACGCAACGCATGAAAGAACTATCAGATCTGATGGAGCTGGAACTCAACCGACGGATCAGCGACCTTTCCTACGGAAATAAGAAAAAGGTGGGCATCGTGCAGGGTTTGCTGCATAGTCCGAAATTGCTTTTCCTGGATGAGCCGACTAGCGGCCTCGATCCGCTGATGCAGCGCAAGTTCTTTGATCTGATCCGCGAAGAGAACCGGCGCGGCGTGACGGTGTTTTTCTCATCGCACATTCTTGGCGAAGTCCAGCGTCTATGCACCCGGGTGGCGATCATCCGGGAAGGTCGGATTGTCGAGGTTTCCAACATTCGCACGCTCCAGCAAAACAACTATAAGAAAATCAGCGTCACGGCCGAGGGCCTGGGGAACTCGTTCGTTCAAATCCCCGGAGCGTCGAACCTGCAAACCGAAAACGGGACGGTGAATTTCTTCTTCAAGGGCGACATCAACACGGTGCTGCAGCGCCTGAATGGCGTGCAGGTGACGGATGTGACTATCGAAGAGCCGACGCTGGAAGAAATTTTCATGCATTACTACGAATAGGCAGCCGCCATGAATACGAACATCTACCGGCATGAATTGCACATTCGATGGAAATCCGTGTTCACCTGGTCGGTGGCGCTGGCGTTTCTCATCGTGTTCTTCTTCTCCATCTTCCCGGCGTTTGCCAAAGATGCCGACTTGCTGAACCAGATGATGGCCAAATTTCCGCCGGAAATGAAAGCGGCTTTTGGTCTGGATAGTATGGACATGTCGACCGTCCTGGGTTTTTTCAGCCTGATTTTCCTGTTCGTTCAGCTCTGCCTCTCCATCCAGGCTGGCAACTATGGCTTTGGTCTGGTATCTGTGGAAGAAGCTGAATTGACTGCGGATTTTCTGCTCACCCGGCCGGTCAGCCGCTGGGGGATTCTCACCAGCAAGCTGCTGGCTGTTTTGACGAGCATGATCGTCACCGACCTGGTGGTTTGGGCCAGCACGTTCCTCGCGATTCTTCTGTTTAACGACGGACGGGCGTATGAGATTTCGCCGTTGCTCCTGCTGCTGGTCAGCATCCTGCCTTTTCAGCTTTTCTTCTTAAGCGTTGGCCTGGTGGTCTCACTTTTGGTCAAGCGCATCCGCAGCGTCACGCCATATTCGCTGGGCCTGGGTTTTGGCGCATACGTACTGAGTGCATTCAGCGGCGTGTTTGGCGAAGCCAAGTTGGAGCTGATTACGCCGTTCAAGCATTTTGACGCAGCCGCGATTGTGCAGAATCAGGCCTTTGATACGCCGTTGGTGTTACTCAATGTGGCTGTGACGCTGATTTCGGTGGCGGCCAGTTACTGGTTGTACAAGCGCCGCGATATTCACGCGGTGTCGTAAGGAGGGCAGAATGAATATCTTCCTGCGCGAACTGAAAGCCAACCTAAAATCATTGCTCATCTGGAGCGCGGTTATTTCGATTTTTATCATGATCGCTGCAGCCAAATTCTCCGCCTTCGTGGGCGACCCGAATATGTTGGCACTGTTGGACGCCATGCCCGAGGGAATGCTGGACGCCTTTAATATGCGGGCTTTTAACCTGACCACGTTGAGCGGTTTTTACGGTCTCATGTTTATTTACTTTGGGTTGATGGGTTCGATGGCTGCTGCCATCTGGGGTACCGATATCATCTCGAAGGAAGAACGCGACAAGACGGTTGAGTTTTCGCTGGTGCTGCCGGTCTCCCGCTCCCGCGTGATTACCGCCAAAGCACTGGCTGCTTTGGTGTACTGCATCCTGTTTGTGCTGGTCTCCTGGGGCGTATCCTACCTGGCAGTCCAGCAATACAACCCGGACCAGGCTTTCTACGATTACCTGGCGTTGGAGATGCAGGCCATGCTGATGATCGAGTTGATCTTCCTGGCTGTCGGGCTGCTGTTGGGTTGTGCGATGAAGCGCTACAAGCTGTCCAGTTCCACCGCCGTGGCCATCATCCTGATCACATACTTCATGTCGGTGATCTCTACCATGCAGGAGAAGCTGGGTTTTCTGCGCTATTTCACGCCGTTCAAGTATTTTGACGCCGTCGAACTCTTCCGAAACGGAGCATTTGAAGCCAAGTTTTTATTGCTGGCTGCGGGGATTATCATTCTGTCCATTGCTGCCGCTTACTGGACCTACAACAAACGCGACTTGTATATTTAGGGAAACCAACCGGTGACCTTGCCTCGATCGACTTTCCCGGTGCTTCTCATTGGACAACCATTTACCTTCTACTACCCAGGCTAAAACGATAAGCAAAGCTCGGGCATGGATAGGACTGGCGCTCAGTACGCTCTCAGTAGTGCTGATTGTGTTTGCCGTTGCTCCTGTCCGCCGCGTGCTGACGATACTCGAGACGCCTGGACAGGGGTTTCTCGTTTCAAGTGCAGGGGAGGATGACCTGTCCCTGGCTGGATCCGATGGCGTTGTAATTCTTCCGGCCAATTATTCGTTGCTGCTGGATGTGCCGGCACTATTGAAAAACAGCAACGAGGATATGTTCCGCTTGCGGGTGGAGCAGGGCAACCGTCTGGTTGGAACATCGCCCCTGGCAGGCTGGCAGACCAGTGTTGAAGCCAGCCTGCAACTGCCCGGTTTGGAAGTCCATCCGGCGGGGAGTATTTTCCAACGCCTTGGACCTGATCATCCTGCCAGTTTTCAATGGCGGGTAACCGGAGCCGGCAATACCAGGGTGGTGGGAACTTTATGGATGTACATGCATTTTACGCCGCCAGATGGTGGCCAGACGGCGCAGATTTTGATGCTTGCGCGGCCATTAACTGTTGATACCAGGTCCTTCTTGGGCTTGCCTGCCGTGGCATTGTGCAGCCTTGGCGCGCTCGTCCTGCTGGCGGGGTGCGCGCTGGGAACGCCTGCTGTGCTGGAGCATATTCGCCAAACAAAGCGAAAAGCGGCTGGCGTACCAGATAAATTGGACAAATAAGGCAAATTTATAAATTCTTTTCTGATTCACTTGCCATCTCGCCAATCGGCTGATAAAATCTAATCGTCTTCTAATATAGGTTTTTTCGCTTTATATCCCCAAATAATTTTTGACCTCAACGGGAGAGTCTATGCTCAGTAACTGGCTGTATATAGGCATCTTCATGGTGGTGTCTTTGTTTCTTCCAGCAGCCGCGATTTTTATTGCCGGTTTGCTGGCCCCGAAGAAACCGAACGCCATCAAAAACGCGACCTACGAATGCGGCATGGAAACGGTGGGCGACTCCTGGATCCAATTCAAGGCCCAGTATTACGTTTTTGCGCTGGTTTTCCTCGTGTTTGATATTGAAACTGTCTTTCTCTTTCCGTGGGCAGTCGCATATAACCAGATGACCCTTTTTGGGGTGCTGGAAGCGATTGTGTTCATCTTAATCCTCCTGGGCGCTCTGATATATGCCTGGCGGAAGGGTGCGTTAGAGTGGCACTAGCCCAGTCTTTTTGGAGGAAACATGACATTTTGGTCTGATCCTGACGGTTTTTTGGCCAACTGGTTGATCCATTTGCTGGCAGGCATCGGCATTCCGGCCGGGGTTGCGCAGGCCATCGGCTTTGCGTTGGGGGCGGCCATCCTGGCTACCGGGTCGCTGCTGTTTGTGCTGTTTTTGATCTGGTTGGAACGGAAGATGATCGGCCGCGTGCAGGACCGCCTGGGCCCCAACCGTTTGGGCCCGTGGGGCATTTTTCAGTCCGTCGCTGATATGCTGAAGATCTTCACCAAGGAATACATCACGCCGTCCGGCGCGGATAAGGTCCCGTACAATCTGTCGCCGATCCTGACGGTGGCGGCGGTGTTGATGGTGTGGGCGGTGGTTCCCCTGGCGATCACGGTTTACGGCGTCAATCTAAATGTAGGTCTCCTTTACATTATTGCAGTCGGTTCGTTGGGCGAGATGGGCATTTTGATGGCCGGCTGGGGGTCGAACAACAAATATGCCTTGTTGGGCGCTTTCCGCGCGGCGGCTCAATTGATTTCGTATGAAGTGCCGATGGTGCTGTCGCTGCTGATCCCGGTCATGCTTTCCGGTTCGCTGAGCATGACCCAGATTGTCGTCAAGCAGGATATCTGGTATGTGTTGTATACACCGCTGGCAGCGCTCATTTTCCTGATCACCTCCATCGCGGAAGTGGGGCGCGCGCCCTTTGACCTGACCGAAGCGGAATCGGAACTGGTGGCTGGTTTCAATATTGAATACTCCGGTTTGAAATTCGGCATGTTCTTTGTGGCCGATTTTTTGCACTCCTTCACGATTTCGCTGCTGGTTGCGGTGATTTTCCTGGGCGGGTGGCGCGGACCGGGAGCCGAAACCTACCCGCTGCTCGGGTTTGTCTACCTGGTGATTAAAACCAGCCTGGTCAATTCGTTCATCATCATTGAGCGCGCTTCCCTGCCACGCTTCCGCATCGACCAAATGATGGATTTCACCTGGAAGGTGTTGACGCCGGTCATTTTGATCCTGGTGGTGGTCACCGCGCTCCTTGAAAAGACGCTGGTGATGGCCGGGGCGCTTGCCTGGGTGCGCACGGGGATCATGTTCGTCGTGAATATTGCGATCCTTTTGATCGCTGATACGGTCGTGCGCAGGCACCTGGCCCGCCGGCCACGGCCGGATGTGCGCGGCAAGGAGCGCCCGGTAGCCCGGCCAGAGAACTTCTTCTCGCAACCTGGATCTGGAGCGTGAGGATGACAACTTTGCAAATTGTTTTTCTGATCATCGCCGCCATCACCCTGGTATCCGCCTGCCTGGTGGTGATGACGCGCAAAATCATGCACGCCGCCCTGTGGTTGGTGCTATCGTTGATGGGCGTGGCGATGGTGTATGCCACACTGCAGTCCGGTTTTTATGCCGTGGTGCAAGTGTTGGTGTATATCGGCGCTATTTCCACGTTGATCATCTTCGCTGTGATGATGACGCGCAACGTCATGGAAGATGTCGGCCCACAGTCTAACCGAGGGTGGGGGCTGGCGCTGGTGGGCAGCCTGATTCTGTTCGCGGGCACCAGCGCTATCCTGCTGACCTGGGATAAAGCCCAGACGGTCCTGCAGGAGATTCCAGCCGTGAACGGTGAGAACATACAAATGCTCGGGCTGGCGCTGGTCGATCCGATGGGTTTCCTGATCCCGTTTGAGGTGGCGTCGGTGCTATTGCTGGCTGCACTGGTCGCGGCGATCTTCCTGACCGCCGACATCAAAAGGAGCCGGTCATGATCCCGTTATCCTGGTACCTGATTTTCTCGGCGGCACTCTTTTGCATCGGCCTGTACGGTGTGCTTTCACGCAAGAATTCGGTGGCCATTCTGATGGGCGTGGAGTTAATGTTGAATAGCTGCACGATTAACCTGCTGGCATTCTGGCATTATTACGCCCAGGTGCGCCAGGCGCCACAAATGAGTCCGCTGGTTTTTGCTGCCATTATTTTTGCGGTGGCCGCTGCGGAAACAGCTGTTGGTTTGGCGCTGATTATCTCTGCATACCGCAAGCGACAGAATATCATCGCCAGCGACCTGGACGAACTTAAGGGATAAGGGAGGACGCTCACATCCTATGAATACACAACTCCTCCTTTGGCTTATTCCCCTGCCGCCGCTATTGGCATTCGCAGTGATCGTACTGGGCGCCAACCGCCGCAACGGGCTGAGCACCGCCATTGCCCTTGGCGGGGCGGGGCTTTCCTTCGTGGTCAGCATGGTGGTGTTCTTCCGGGTGATTGGCATTGAAGGCCTAAGCGAGCATCCGATCGGATCAACCGTCAACTGGCTTCCAACTGCGGACACCTGGCTGAAGATTGGCGTTCAAATCGATCCGCTTTCAGCGGTGACGCTGTTCTTCGTTGCCTGGACGATCTTGATGATCTTTCTTTATAGTGTTGGGTATCACAATTTTGGGCAGCCGAAGGGCGATCACGATGTGCCTGGCCTACCGCCACACGGCGCGACGGTCAAAAACGCGCACGGCAGCCACAAGGTGATGTCCATCGAGCCGATGTACGCGCGCTTCTTTGCGTTGATCAGCCTGTTTGCCTTTGCAATGTTCCTGCTGGTAGTAAGCGATAACCTGCTGACGCTGTTTGTGGGTTGGGAAATTATGGGCCTGTGTTCGTACCTGTTGATTGGTTTCTGGTACGCCAAGGATTCGGCCCGCAAGGCTGCGGTAAAGGCCTTTTTGACCACCCGCGTCGGCGATATGTTCATGATGGTTGGGCTGGCAGCGCTGTATTCGATCACCGGGTCGCTGAGTTACCAGGATATCTTCGGCAACGAAGCCGTGATGCACGCGCTGACCACCACCACCTCGCCGGTCTTC
>JAPKMQ010000059.1 GCA_026645875.1 Longilinea sp. | reverse complement strand
AGCGAGGTGATGCCTCAATATTAAAAATAATGCGGGCGGTTCTTTGAACCGCCCGCATTGCGTGGTTTACTCCACCACTTCGCCCTGCACGGCAGCCTGGAAGGTCAGTCCCTGCGGGCCGCGCTCCACGACGATCGTGTCGCCCTCGCGGAACTCGCCTGCCAGGATCTTAAACGCCAGCGGGTCCTGCAGCTCGCGCTGGATGGCGCGTTTGAGCGGCCGCGCGCCGAAGTCGGGATCGTAGCCCACTTCCACCAGGTAGTCTCGCGCCGAATCGCTCACCTGCAGTGTGTAACCGCGTTCGGCCAGCAGTTTGGCTGCGCGCCGAAGCTGAATCGCGACGATTCCGTTCAGGTGCTCCTTGCCCAGCGGGTGGAACACCACAATCTCATCAATGCGGTTGAGGAATTCCGGCCTAAAGTGGTTCTGCAGCACGCGCGTGATCTCGTCGCGCGTCACGCTGCGCCCGCCTTCCCAGAGCTGGTTGCCCAGGTTCGAGGTCATAATGACCACGGCATTGCGAAAATCCACCGTTCGGCCCTGTCCGTCGGTCAGGCGGCCGTCGTCTAGCAGCTGCAGCAGCACGTTGAACACCTCGCTGTGCGCCTTCTCGATCTCGTCGAACAGCACCACGCTGTACGGGCGGCGGCGCACGGCCTCGGTTAGCTGCCCGCCCTCATCGTAACCCACGTAGCCAGGGGGCGCGCCGATCAGACGGCTGACGGTGTGCTTTTCTTGATATTCGCTCATATCAATGCGGATCATGGCACGCTCGTCGTCAAAGAGGAACTCGGCCAGCGCGCGCGCCAGCTCGGTTTTGCCCACGCCGGTGGGACCCAGGAAGATGAACGAACCAATCGGGCGGTTGGGGTCCTGCAGCCCGGCGCGCGCGCGGCGCACCGCATTGGAAACCACCCGCACAGCGTCATCCTGCCCCACCACGCGCTGGTGCAGGCCCTCTTCCATGCGCAGCAGCTTTTGCGTTTCGCCTTCCAGCAGCTTTGAAACCGGGATGTGCGTCCAGCGCGAGACGACGGCAGCCACCTCTTCGGCATCCACCTCTTCTTTCAACAGCGAGCCGCCCGTCTGCAGCTCCTTGAGCTTGCGCTCGGCTTCGGCCAGGCGCGCCTCCAGCTCGCGCAGCGATCCATAGCGCAGCCGCGCGGCCGTTTCCAGGTCCGATTTGCGCTCGGCGCGCTCAATTTGCTGGCGGGTCTGCTCAATTTTTTCCTTCACCTCGCGCAGCGCGGCAATGGCCTGCTTCTCGTTTTGCCAGCGCCCGGTCAACTGGGCCGAATGCTCCTTCAGGTCGGCCAGCTCCGCTTCCAGCTTCTCCAGCCGCTCCTTCGAGGCTTTGTCCTTTTCCTTTTTCAGCGCTTCGCGCTCAATCTCCAACTGCATCACCTGGCGGTCCACCTCGTCCAGCTCCTGCGGCTTTGAATCAATTTCTGTGCGCAGGCGCGCGGCGGCCTCATCCACCAGGTCAATGGCCTTGTCCGGCAGGCGCCGGTCGGTGATATAGCGCGCCGAAAGCGTGGCCGCAGCGATGACGGCCGGGTCGGTGATGCGCACACCGTGATGCACCTCATATTTTTCCTTCAACCCGCGCAGGATGCTGATGGTATCTTCGACCGAGGGTTCTTCGATCAGCACCGGCTGGAAGCGGCGTTCCAGCGCGGCATCCTTCTCAATGTGCTTGCGGTATTCATCCAGTGTGGTCGCGCCAATCAGGTGCAGTTCGCCGCGCGCCAGCAGCGGCTTGAGCATGTTGCCGGCATCCATCGCGCCCTCGGCCGCGCCCGCGCCGACCACCGTATGCATTTCATCGAGGAAGACAATAATTTCACCCCGTGATTCGGTAATTTCCTTCAGCGCGGCTTTCAAACGTTCTTCAAATTCACCGCGGTACTTGGCGCCGGCCACCATTGCGCCCAGGTCAAGTTGAATGATGCGTTTCTTTTTGAGGCCCTCAGGCACATCACCCTGCACAATGCGCTGGGCCAGGCCCTCGGCAATGGCAGTCTTGCCCACGCCGGGCTCGCCGATCAGCGCGGGGTTGTTCTTGGTGCGCCGTGAAAGAATTTGAACCACGCGGCGGATCTCTTCGTCACGCCCGATGACCGGATCCAGCTTGCCCTGGCGGGCCAGCGCGGTCAGGTCGCGGCCGTATTTTTCCAATGCCTGATAGGTTTCCTCTGGGTTTTCGCCGGTCACGCGCTGCGATCCGCGGATGCTCTGCAGCGCCTTGAGGATGGCGTCCTTGGTCAGGCCGAAGGAAGCCAGGCGTTTGCGTTCGGTCGAATCCGTCAATCCGAGCAGGATGTGCTCGGTGGAAACGTAATCATCCTGCATGCCTTTGGCATAGCGTTCGGCTGCATCCAGCGCGTCGACCGCAGTCTGCGCCAGGCCTACTTCGCCGCCTGCCCCGGTGATTTTCGGGCGGCTGTCCAGGTCCTTCATTAATTCCTCGCGCAGTGCCAGCACGCTGCCGGCCACGCGCGTGACCACCGCCGGGGCCACGCCCTCGTCCTGGCGCAGCAGCGCCAGCAGCAGGTGGGCCGGTTCGATGGCCTGATGATTCAGATCGCGGGCCAGTTGCTGTGCGGTAAACACAGCCTCGCGCGATTTTTGGGTAAATTTCTCCAGATTCATACTTACCTCCTGATTGCCAGTAAAGTACTGCCTACAGGATAACGCGAGAATGTTAAAGAAACGTCATAGAAATATCAGAGGGAGGTTAGCGTTTTGAATTTTACCCACGCGCAATCTGCTTGATACACCGGCTGCAATATGGTTTTTGCACTGAGAAATACGCTTTCAGGAAATTCTTCCAACAATATTACACGGCAGTAAACCCTTACCGGCAATCCATCCGCGGGAATCCAAATCAAAAGGATGCAGCGAAAAGGTGCGAAAGGGTGCAATAATCTTTGCAGGGGGTACCCATCCAGCCATTTATTAGGATTGCACCCCCTGTAAAATATTGTATAATACTCTCCTAGAACTTTATTTCTACGAGGTCTCATGCCCATCCCCCTCACCCGAACCGACGCACGCAACCTGCTGCTGGCTGTTCAAGGCCTGCTGACACCGCCGGCCGCCCCGGCTGCCAAATCCGACGTGCTGGCCGCCATCCGGCGCATGGGCGTGCTGCAGATCGATACCATCCAGGTGGTTGCGCGCAGCCCGTACCTGACGCTGTTCACGCGCCTGGGCGAGTACGACCCCGCCTGGCTGGATGAACACCTGGCAGAGGGCCGCCTGTTCGAACACTGGTCGCACGCCGCCTGTTTTATCCCGATCGAAGATTACCCCATCCAACGCCATTTTATGCTGGCCGGGGTGCACGGCTGGCTGGATGCGCCCGCCTGGATTGACTCGCACCGCGAACTGGTGGAGAGTATCCTGGCGCGCATCCGCGCCGAAGGCGGGTTGCGCTCGGCGGATTTCGAGGCCAAAAAACCGACCGGCGGCTGGTGGGCCTGGAAGGACGAGAAGATCGCGCTGGAGGTGCTGCTGACCACCGGCCAGGTGATGGTTTCGCGGCGCGAGAAGTTCCAGCGCGTCTATGACCTGCCCGAGCGTGTCCTGCCCGGCTGGGATCAATTTCCCGTGCCCTCTGCCGAAGCAGTGCGCCGCGAGCTGGTGCTGCGCAGCGTCGAAAAGCTGGGCGCGGCGCGCCCCGGCTGGGTTTGGGATTATTACCGCCTGCCCAAGAACGGCACGCCCACGCTGCTGCGCGAGCTGGCCGCGCAGGGCGAGCTGATCGAGTGCGCGGTGGAGGGCTGGGACGGCCCGGTCTACGTGCATCCCAACAACGCCGCGCTGCTGGCGCAGGCGCAGAATGGCGAACTGCGGCCCAGCTACACCACGCTGCTCTCGCCCTTCGATCCGCTTACCTGGGACCGCGCCCGCGCGCGCGAGCTGTTTGATTTTGATTATGTGATTGAGTGTTACACGCCGGCCGCCAAACGCCGCTACGGATACTTCAGCCTGCCCGTGCTGCGGCGCGGCGCATTGGTGACCCGGCTGGACGCCAAAGCCCACCGCCGCGAGGGCCGCTTTGAGGTGCGCAGCCTGCACTTCGAGCCGGGCGTGACGCTCGACGACGAATTGCGCGCGGACGTGGCCGCTGCCATCCAGCGCTGCGCCGACTGGCACCGCACACCACAAGTAGAGTTTTTAGCTTTTAGCGATTAGCCTTTAGCTGCCTGGCTATTATGACTTGACACTAATCGCCAACAGCTAACAGCTAATTGCTAACCGCTAACCGCTAAACGCTAAACGCTAAACGCTAAGAGCTAACCACTAACAGCTTCTTTTTCCATCAACACGCAATCCACCATTTTGCCCTCGTGCAGCTCGTGCGCGGGCAGCAGCTTGACCTTGCGGAAGCCGGCCTTCTCATAGGCGCGGACGGCGCGGGCGTTATCGGCGTGCGGGTCGACGACCAGCGCGGCGGCCGGGGTGCTGGCGAACAGCCACGCGCTGAAAGCGGTCAACAGTTTTGTGCCCAGGCCGCGCCCCCACAGCTCGGGCTGCCCGAGGAACAGGTCCATTGCCCAGGTGCCGCCGGTGTTGGGTAAGCCGTATTCGGCGTAATCCGCGTCGCTGCGCAGCGGGTAAAACTGCAGGTAGCCGGCCGCCCAGCCTTTGTGGAAGATCAGGCAGGGCGTTTCACCTTCAGCGGCGGCCGCCGCGGGGTCGAAATCGCGCATCACGCGCGCCAGGTCGAAGGCTTGATCGCGCCCCTCGTAGAATTCCAGCACGCGCGGGTCCGAAAGCCAGCGCTGCAGCGCGGCATAATCGGCGGGGTGCGGCTGCAACTCGCGCAGCGCCAGGTCGCCCTGTTCGAAGAGCACCTCGGCCGGAGCAGGCGGCGCGGGCAAATGGCGCAGCCAGCCGTCCTGCGGCGGGATGAGCGCGGGCGGTGGATCGAGCGGCAGCCAGGCGAACTGGAAGAGGTGGCCGCGGTCGCCGCGCTGCTGCCAGCCGGGGTCGGTCGGCGCGCAGGCTTCGAGGTGGTAAAAGTGGCGCAGTTGCCCGGTCGCCAGGTCGGCGGTGGGCACCCAACCCGAAACGGACCATTCGAAGGCCGGTGGGGTGTGGTTGAGGTCGCGCTCGGTGTAAACCACATGCGCATAGCCTTCTTGAAGGTCGTCGATGGTCACCGGCCAGGCGCGCGCGATGATCTGGGCGGCTTCGGCGGCGCGCGGGTGCGGCTGATCCAGCGGGCGCAGCGAGCGCAGCAGCCAGGCCTGCCCTTCCAGCGCGCGGGCCGTTTCGCTGCCCAGGTCCGTCACCAGGCGCAGGCGGGTCAGGCCGGTCTCTTCGCCGGCTTCGCGCAGCGCGGCGGCCTCGGGCGCTTCGCCGGGGTCAACCGTGCCGGCCGGCAGTTGCAACCCCGCGCTGGGATGCTGGAAGGCCAGGATCTGCGGCCCGCCCAACCCGGGGCGCAGGATGAAGGCGGTGATTTTTTGAAGAAGCGGGCGATGAGTCAATGTGGGATGAGTCAAGAGGGAATGCGGTATCGGGTAATTCGGTATTCGGCAGACATTTCCTTGTTCGGGAGGAACAAAGCTTGGGGTCAGGTCTGCCTGGAAGGAGCAAAAGCGAGTATAACGCAGGAAGCGCGGGCTGTGCGGCGCAATCGGCTATACTTAATCAATCTTCGATCGGTGAACGAGGCCAGCCATGACTGATTTCCAATCCTTCACCATCCGCTCCGCCGTTGCCGCCGACATCCCGCTGCTGGTGGAACTGCGCCTGGCGCAGATGCAGTCGATGGGCCGGCACGACGCGGCGCAACTGGCCGACCTGGCCGCCGCCAGCGAAGCCTATTTCCGCGCCCACCTGCCGGACGGCAGTTACCGCGCCTGGCTGGCCGAGGTGGATGGGGTCACGGTTGCCTGCGGCGGGCTGGTGATCCGCCAGTCGCCGCCCACCTACCAAAACCTGACCGGGCGCGAGGGCTACATCATGGGCATGTACACCCGCCCGGAATTCCGCCGGCGCGGGCTGGCGACCGCCATGATGCACACCATCCTGGACCATTTGCGCTCTGAGGGCATCCAGCGCGCCACGCTGCGCGCCTCCTATGAAGGCCGGCCGCTGTATGAGAAGCTGGGCTTCGAGCAGACCAGCGAGATGCGGCTGAAGTTATAGGGGTGTGAGACGTGATATGACCTAACCCCCAACCCCTTCCCTGATGGGAAGGGGAGCAGGCCGTGCTACAACAGTTCCTTCACCATGACGTAATCGCCGGGCAGCAGGGTGTAGCCGAACTTGTTGTCGATGGCCAGGATGGGTTTGTTTTGGGTGTTGTGATGCGTGCGCACCACGTGCGCGCCAAGCACGTCGCGGGCGTAGCGCAGCGCGAGCACCTTGACCGCCTGGCCCAGCTTGCGCCCGCGGTAGCGTTTGTCCACGCCGGTGAACAGGTTGTAGGCATAGTCGCGGCCGGCAAAGCGCGTGATGGCGCTCATGGCGGCCCACTCGCCATTGTTTGTGTCGATCACCACCATCTGCCCGGCGGGGATGTACCAGGCTGCCTCGCAGACGCGGTGTTCAAAATCCTCGAAGTCCGACCAGGGGTGCGACCCATCCGCGCCTATCGTTTCGGCGGCGGCGGTATCGTTCAGCCGGAACAGGCGGCGCTGCGATTCTTCGTCGTTGCCCAGCGTTTCCATCGAGGTGAATTCAAAGCCCTCATCCTGAAGGTGCGAGATCAGCGCGTTGTAGGGTTGATCGTCGAAGGCGTCCAGGTCCATCTGCATGGCGATTGAGTGGGTGCGCTCGCTAAAACCGCGCCGTTCGGCAAAGGCGCGGCTGGGCGGATCGGTGTCGCGCACGTTCATCTCGATGCGGCGGATGCCGGCGGCGCGCGCGGCCCGCTCGGCGTTGGCATACAGCAGCCGCCCGGCGCCCTGGTTGCGCCGCTGCGGTTTGACGAGGATGTAGAAGTGGGCTTTATCGGCCTGGTCGCGGTCGCGGTTGGCCCAGTTGAAGCCCAGCAGCTCGCCGCGCTCATCCTCGGCGGCGTTCAGGCAGAAGATGCGCTCCTTGTGGGTCTCGTAATCATCCCTGAGTTCGGCTTCGGTGGTGGGGTCGTCCTGCACGAGGGTGAACAGCGCGGCCAGTTCGCCCAGGTCGCGGTCGAGGTCAATGGGGCGCAGGTGAAGGATGGGCATAGTATTGTTGTGCCTTTTCGTCGGGAGAAAAACGCAGGATTCTGCGTCACTTTTAGATTATACAGAAACCTGAAGTATTGGGGGTTTAAGAGTTCACCACGAAAAACACGAAACACACGAAAAAAGAGAAAAATGACAAAAGGTTTCCATGAAGCGAACCCAATTAGCGTTTACCGATTCGATAAACGCTTTGAAATCCTGGTTGAACATCGGTCGAATCCTCGCGGCGCGATTCGGTCTGGTTACACTTCCACCCCGTGCTCGCGCAGCCAGGCTTGGACGGCGTCGAGGTGTTCGCGGCGTTACCCTTCCCGCGGCGTCACCACTACGCGGTGAATGCCTGTTCCGGGCGCGTGCCGCCAGCGCAGCAGTTGGTCGCCGGGGTCCAGCTCGTAACTGCCGTCGGAAACCGTCACGGTGCAGCCGTTGGGGTACTGGTACCCGGGGATGAAGATCTCGGTGGGCGCGTCGACCGAATCGTCGCCGCGGTAGGTGAACTCGAAGCGGCGGCGGCGCATGTCAAACGACAGCGCCAGCGGCTGCCCGGCGGTGCGCATGGGGTAGGGCCGCACGGCCGCCCGCAGCGCGCGCCCGCCGTCGTGGATGCCGCCGCTGCCGGTCTGCTGGTCGCGCGAGAAGAGCGAGAAGTCCTCGTCGTTCCACTTATCGCCGCGCGCGTTGTTGTTGTCGGCGGTGTACACCCACAACGTGAAGCTGAGCAGGTTGGCCTCCAACGCGGACAGGGTGGCGTCCATGGCCTGCTCCTGGCGGGAAAAATCGCCGTCGCGGAAGGCTTTTTTGTTGT
Source organism: Longilinea sp. (assembly GCA_026645875.1). Classification (GTDB taxonomy): domain Bacteria; phylum Chloroflexota; class Anaerolineae; order Anaerolineales; family Anaerolineaceae; genus Longilinea. The sequence goes on along the minus strand of JAPKMQ010000059.1, from coordinate 5,529 downwards.
ACAGGTCGAAGGGAATGCCCACCTCGCCCATCAGCGTCGGCGCGCCGTTCATCTTCTCGTCCGACTGGCGCAGCGAGCGCGCGATTTGCTCGGCGAAGTTGCGCCGCACGTTTTTCGCGCCCAGCACCAACCGGCGCGTGTCGGCGTCCACCGTGAACCAGGGCACGAAGGTTTTCTTGAGCAGCGTGACGGCGTCGTACCAGTGCGGCGCGTGGACGATATTGGCCGCGTCCCCTTTGCCCCAGTGCAGGTGCGTGAACGAGGGCACGCTTTCAACGAAAATGAGCGCATCCGGCGCGACGCTGCGGATCTCGCGGGCGTAGCGGTTGGCGAAGGGCTTGAAGTAATCGGTGTCGAAGTTGATCGCGCGCCCGTCCACCCGGGTGAAGTAGTCCGGCCTCAGCAGGCGCGGCTGCCCGGCTGCGTCCAGGTCCCACACGCCGTGCTCGCGCCAGATATCCATGGCTCCGGCGCGCCAGACCGGCTGGGCCTGCGGGTTGAGCAGCACCTGGCCTTTCTTTATGAATGAAGCCAGCCCCAATTCGTAGAAATCGACCTGCTGGGGGATGCCCGCGCCGAGCAGCATGGACTGCAGGATGGTGGGCGTGGCGTTGAGCATGGCGGGCATCGATTGGGCCGGCAGGTTCAGGTCGGGCTCGCCGATCCAGCCGCTGGCGGGCTCGTTGAGCGTGTCGTAGCCGGCCACGTTGGGCAGCCCGCGCAGGCGCAGCGCCACCTGCTGCATGGCAGCGATGTAGTGGCGCTGTAAAAATTCCTGGATGGGTTCGCCGTCCACCTTGAGCAGCGGGGCGAAGTCGTTGCCGCCGAAGAAGAGCGTGAACATGCTGGCGGCGGCCAGTTTGTTGTTGTTGGTTGGCCAAACCATGCGCGGGAAGGGGTCGCCGTGCTCCTGGTGCAGGATGGCCGCTCCGGTGGCGTGCAGCCGGGTCAGGTCAAAGCCGGCGACCTCCAGCGTCCAGCCAGGCGCGCCGTCGCCGCCGCTGAAGCGGCTCCACACGTCTTCGTGCGGGTCAATGAACACGTCGATGCCATAATCGGCAGCCTTTTCGACCACCGCGCGGATGTAATCCAGGTATTCCTCGTCGTAGATGCCCGGTCCGGCATGCTCGATTGCCTCCCAGGTAACCAGAAAGCGCACGAAGGTAAAGCCCCAGGCGCGCAGGCGGCTGCAGTGCTCGTCGGCTTCGGCCAACGGGAAAGGCCGCCCGACGAAGGAGACCTCGCGGTGGTCGTAGAAGCCTTCGCGGTTCCAGGTGGCGCCCTCGGGGCGCACGGGCACCTTGCTGCTGCCGCCCAGGTTCACCCCGCGCAGTATCAGCGTGCGCCCGCGTTCGTCTTTGAAGTGCTTTCCGTCAATTTTGATCATGCCCGTCTCCTGGATGGCGCGTTTCCACCATTTTACGCCAAAATGCTGTTTTGCCCGGCGGAACCGCGGCTCGAAAGACCAATAATGGGCCGGTTTGCGGTAAAATCAGGACCACAGGGTGGAGCTATGGCGATTCGCGTAATTTTCTTTGATTTCGGTTATGTGCTGGCTTCCCCGCCGCCGGGGTTGGACCCGCGCTTTTTATACCTCGACTGGGACGGCATGGCGGAGATTGCGGTCGACCCGCTGCTTTTGCCGGTCCTGCGGCCAGGCATTGGTGAAGCGCAGCTGCGCGCCTTTTTCGAGCGCGAATATTACCAGCGTTTCACCGGCCCTGAGGCCAACCAGTTGGAGGCCCCGCGCGCCAACGAGTTGATGCGCGCGATTCTACCCAAGGTGTTCGCGCGGCCGCTCAGCGATGGGCAGTACGAGCGCCTGTTGTTTCACCTGGATACGATGAAGTATATGCGCTTTCACCCGGCCGCCGGGCGGGTGGTGCGCGCGCTTTCCAGCCTTAATTACAAGCTGGGCATCATCTCGAACATGATCCTGCCGGGCGTGCTGCTGGAGCGCCTGCTGCGCTCGGAGGGACTGCGCGAGTTTTTCGGCCCGGTGATCACCTCGTCCGAGACCGGCTACATCAAGCCGCACCCGCGCATCTTTGAGCGCGCGCTGGACGCAGGTAACTGGCGGCCGGAAGAAGCGCTGATGGTGGGCGACACCTACCATCAGGATATCATTGGTGCGCGCTCGGTGGGCATGCGCGCCATCTGGCTCAACAGCCGCGGCGAGCCGCCCGCGCTGGCCGCGCAAAACCCACCGGATGCGATCATCCATTCGCTGGAGGAACTGCTCACGGCGGATTTGTAAGCGGGGATGGGCGAACGATTACCCTGATTCGGATACTTTCCTATCAGGGCGCGGCAAATTGATTTTCAAATGGGGTTAGTTTTCAGCACAGCCGCGTCCCTACCGTCGATTGTCCTTGTTTTGTTGGGGCCTATCCTGTAAGGGCACGGCTGCGCAGGCCATGGCTGCCATTTAACCCATGATTTGCCGTGCCCGGATCGGGATATGCCTCATCCAGGGCGCGGCAACTTAATTTTGAAATGGCGTTGAAATCTCGCACAGCCGCGCCCCTACCATAGAAATGTGGCGATTCGTTGGAGCCTGCCCTTACGGCGTTTCATCGCCGGCGCAGTGCCTAGGACAACTCACCCTGTTTTTGGATATTGAACAGCATCCAGATCAGGTAACCGCCAAAAATGCCGGTCACCACGTTGACGCCGCGCCCCATCCAAAAGCTGTACACCATCGAGAGCAGCATGCAGCCGATGAACAACCAGAAGCCCGCCAGTTTGCCCCGCGCGAGCAGCCGCGACGACGCAAACACCAGCGCGCCTTCGCCAGTGTTAAAGAGAAAATCCCGCCAGACCACCGGGGTGAAACCGCTGACCAGCCCGGCCGTCAGGTGAAAAAGCCCGATCGCCACGTCCAGGATGCCGAACCAGGTCAGGATCTGAACGACGCTCGCCAGGGATAGCGTTTTTCCGCCGGTGGACGGCGTTTGTTCGGGCGCGGGGGGAGGTTGCTCGGTCATGGGGGCGCTCCATTGAAAGTAAAAAATGCAAGGGAGCCAACGCTCCCTTGCATTTTGATCTCACATCAATAGCCCAGCACTTCCTTGCGTTTGTCACCCCAACGCAGCGCGTCGCGGATGCCGTCTTCAATGCTGAGGTGGGTTTCCCAGCCCAGCAGGCGTTTGGCGGTGTCGGCGTTGGCATAGGCGCCGGCGGCGTCGCCGGGGCGGCGCGGCGCTTCGCGCTTGTTGATCTCCTGGCCGTAGACCTTCTCGAAGGCGGTCAGGATTTCGCGCACGGTGACGCCCTTGCCGGTGCCCAGGTTGATCACCAGGTAGTTGTCGGGCGGGTTGCCGGCGCGCTGGAAGGCGCCGTCGAAATCCAGCACGGCGGCCACGTGCGCCTGCGCCAGGTCCCACACGTGGATGTAGTCGCGCACGCCGGTGCCGTCGCGGGTGGGGTAGTCGGTGCCGGTGATGAGGAACTCGGGCAGTTGGCCCTTGGCGGTCATCACCATGCGCCCCACCACCAGCGAGGGCTCTTTGAGCGGCAGGCCGGAGCGCAGTTGCGGATCGGCGCCGATGGGGTTGAAGTAGCGCAGCGCGATGCCCTGCATGCCGTAGGCGGCGCAGAAGTCGCGCAGGATCATTTCCATCATGTACTTGGTGCGGGCGTACGGGCTGCCGGGCTTGAGCGGGGCATCCTCGGTGACCATGAAGCCGGGCACCAGGTCGTAGAGTGAGGCGGAAGAGCTGAAGACCACGCGCGGGCAGCCCAGCTCGCGCAGGGTCTTGAAGAGCACCAGTGACTTGGAGACGTTCTCGCGGTAATACTCGTAGGGACGTTCCGTCGAGTCGGGCACCACGATCAGCGCGGCGCAGTGAATGGTGGCGTAGATGTCGGGATGCTCGCTGAAGATGCGCCGAAGCAGGGCTTCGTCGGCGATGTCGCCGTGGTAAAAGGCGCGCCCGCGGGTGAACTCGGCGCGGCCGGTGATGAGTGAATCAAGGATGACCGGGGTGTGCCCGGCATCTTCGAGTGCCGAGGCGATGGTGCTGCCAATGTAACCGGCGCCGCCGGTGATGAGAATTTTCATGGGATCGTGTTCTCCTTTGGGGGTAAGTATAAACTGGAAAGGAAAAGAAGAGTCACAGAGGACACAGAGGATCAAGAGGACACAGAGAGATCTGGAGTGAAAGAAAGATCGAAAAATCAACCAATTATTGATTTCTTTAAATCAAGATCTTCTCTGTGTTCTCTTCTTGCTCTGTGACCTCTGTGGCTAGTTTTGAATCAACCCGTACACCACCCGCGCCAGCACGGCCAGCAAGATCAACCAGATGAGGATTGCCGGGAGGGCATAATACCAGCGGGCCGGCTTTTCGCCGCTCAGGGTCTGGTCGGCGCGGGCGCGCGCATCCGCCAGCACCGGCGCAGGGATCCAGCGCACGGCCAGGGTGATGTAGAGCGGCACCAGGATCAGGTCGTCCAGGTAGCCCAGCACGGGGATGAAATCGGGGATCAGGTCGATGGGGCTGAAGGTGCGCGCGACGACGTATATCGCGAACAGGCGCAAGTACCAGGGCAGGCGCGGATCGCGGTAGGCGAAATAGAGCGCGTAGGCTTCGCGTTTCAGGCCGCGGGCGCGCTGCTTGAGGGCAGCCATCCGTCCGGCAGGCTGTTCGTCAGGCATTCAGGCCGGTGCCTTCTTCATTGAATTCAGCGATGGTGTGCTGGCTGGCGACGTGCTCGGTGAGCGACTGCAACAAATCCAGCGGCAGGGTCAGGTGGGTGATGCCCAACTGGCGGGCGGCGACGACTTCGTCGGTGTTCTTCAGCGAGGCGGCCAGCGGGATGGTATCGGTGCCCTGCAGCACGTCGGTGAACGCCTGCAGCATGCCGAAGGCATCCTCCAGCAGCGCCAGTGCGCGGTGGTAATAGACGATGGCGAACTTCGCGCCACAGGCGGCCGCCACCATGGCCTGCGAGGCATCGAAAATGGCTGTGACCGCCACGGCGTAGCTGCCGGAAAGCTGCGCGGCGGCTTCGAAGCCGCGCTCGTTGGCGGCGATCTTCAGCACCAGGCGCGGGCCGAGGATTTCGGCGGCCTGCGCGGCTTCACGGCGCATGCCGTCCAGGTCGGGCGCAGTTAGTTGGTAGAAGATCGGGCCGCGCGGCATGGACTTTGCCAGTTCAGCCAGCGTTTGGGCGGGCGGCAGCCCGCTGGCGGCCAGGATGCGCGGGTTGGTGGTGACGCCGGCCACCCAGCCCCAGCGGGCGGCGGTTTGCGCGTCTTCGGGTTGGGCGGAATCGAGGTAAAAAGGCATGGAACACTCTCCTGAAGGGGAATGATATCCCGGGCGGAGGGGATTGGGAAGGGAGAAGCGGAGAAGAAAATCACATGGGGAAGCAGAAATTAACCACGAAAGACACGAAAGACACGAAAAAAAGCGTGCATTTCTTAATGCACCAGAGCGATGAAATGATTTTAATTTGGTGCATTCGGACACCCTGGCGGGTGCAGGATGCACCCTTATTCTGCCTGGCCTCCTGAGGAGCGCA
>JAPKMQ010000058.1 GCA_026645875.1 Longilinea sp. | reverse complement strand
GGTCAAACGCGACATAATCTGACATGCCCATTTGCTCCAGGATACCAAACAGCCGGACCAGGTCTGGGGATTTCTTCCAGAGGTCCTGATCCTGCAATAAAGCAGAAATCCGCTCGAACTGCTGATCTGTCAAACCAAGTTCGAGCGCGAATTCCCGCCATCCATCCCGTGAAAGTTTCTCGCGACGGTCGATCAGCTTGAACACGCCGGCTTTCTTCTCGGCAGAAATGCCAATCTCCGCCAGTTCGGCATCCATCAGCCGCCGATTGTTCACCAGAACGCGCACCTGATTGGGCTTGAGACCCACACGCTGGAAGAAACGCACACAAACCGACACCAGTTCCGCGTCGGCCTCAACCGATGCTGCGCCGATCAAATCGATATTCCATTGGAAAAATTCGCGGGTTCGACCCTTTTGTGGTTTTTCATAGCGCCAGAAGGGCCCAAATGACCACCAGCGAAGCGGGTAAGCCAGTTCATTCTGTTTCTGCGCGACCATGCGTGCCAGAGACGGCGTCAACTCGGGGCGCAGGGTAACCCAGCCGCCGCCGCGGTCCTCAAATACAAAGGCCTGCTCCTTAATTAATTCTTCGCCGGATTTGGCCGCGTATAGGTCAATTTTTTCCAGGAAAGGACCATCATACTCCTGATACCCATAAGATTCGGATACTTCACGCAGAATCGAATAGATCCAGGAACGAATCGCCATTTCTTCCGGATAAAATTCACGTGTGCCTTTGACCGACTGGATGATATTTTTCATGCAACACCTTCGAGAATAGGATCGATGATTATTTTAACATGAAAAAACGCCAATATCCCTGACGAGTCTGTGACAATAAATGGCAAAGTCTAGAGCACCTGCACTACCTCCAAGCCATCAAGCGTTGTATCATGAAAATGGCAATAAGTGAGTGCAGCGTCTTCATGTGTGCGATTTTTCACAAAAAAAACCGCATTCATAGTAAAATTGTGAAGGTTTTCACCAAATCACTTTACCCTAAGGTGGCCATGATCGTAAGCGAATTAATCCAAATCATAGAAGGCAAGCTCTTAACCAACACGTCCGACCTGTCACAGGAAATTAAAGGCGGATGCGGCGCGGATTTGATGAGCGACGTGCTGGCATCCATTCAACCGGAGGCTGTTCTATTAACCGGCCTGTGCAACCCGCAAGTTGTCCGCACGGCACAGATGGCGGATGTGGCTGCGATCGTCCTGGTACGGGGGAAGTGCCCTCCCAAAGAGACGATTGAACTTGCAAACAAGGAAACCATCCCTCTGATCTCTTCACCCTTTGGCATGTTTGAGTTGTGCGGCCGGCTTTTCCAGGCAGGCATGTCCAGCCTTGAAATGCCCATGAATTGTGAAGATTGTGATTGCGACTGCGGCTAAACCCTTCGAGTAAAACGTATGGCAACAGAAGAGACCCAACGCTCGCGAATAATGACCGACCAGATGGCCGATTATATTACGCGTGTCGAAGAACTGGCTTACGAACTGAAGGTGCGCGAGGCGATGACTCGCAACCCCAAGATCGTCAGGCCAGACCTCACCATGCGCGAATGTCTTGACCTTTTCCGGCAAGCCCGCATCTCCGGCGCGCCGGTGATCGACGAAAAAGACCAGGTGATTGGGATTCTTAGCATCGAAGACCTCATCCTCTGCATGCGCGACAACCGGTTGGATGCCTTGATCAGCGAGTACATGACGAAAAATGTGCTCTCCGTCAAGGAAAATGATCCACTGGTGGATGCGCTCAAGATCTTTGTCAATGCGAATGTGGGCCGGCTGCCGGTTCTGGATGGCGACGGATACCTGGCCGGCATCCTGACCAAAGGCGACATCACGCGCGGGTTGCTAAAGGCGCTGCAACGGGATTATCACACCGAAGAAGTCCGCCGCTACCGCGCCAGCCATCTCTTCGAGGACATCGAGTCTGACCGAACCAGCCTGATCCTGCGCTATAACATCAAGGCACGTGATTTCACAACCGGCGGAGCAGCATCAAGTAACATCAAACGTGCGCTCTTGCGTCTGGGCGCCAACGCCCAAATCGCACGGCGTGTCGGTATCGCGGTCTACGAATCCGAGATGAATCTCATCATCCACACCACCGAAGGCGGTGTGATTCGGGTGGAGATCGAGCCTCACCAAATTTCCATCGATGCCTATGATTACGGGCCTGGAATTCGTGATATAGAAATGGCCATGCGGCCCGGGTATTCCACCGCCACCGAGCAAATCCGCGAGTTGGGGTTTGGAGCGGGCATGGGACTGGTCAATATTGCCAGATGTGTCGATCAGATGGTGCTTGAATCGACCGTTGGCAAAGGCACGCGGCTGCGCATGAAGATCTTCCTGAAGGATCAATCCACAGTCGGTGAAGGCCGGACAACTTCTTGAGAGGATAACGCATGAACTTACAGGAAATCATTGACGATTTGAACCTGACCGTCCTGACCGAAGCGAAAGATTTCGCGCAAGTTGAACCCACGGCCGGTTATACCTCCGATCTGTTGAGTTGCGTCATGGCCGGTGCTTCACATGGGGGCATCTGGGTAACGCTTCAGGCGCATGCGAATATCGTTGCCGTGGCCGCCCTGTTGGATCAGGTAGCAGTGATTATCACCGAAGGCGCCACGCCAGACGAGGCCACAATTGCGAAAGCCAACGAAGAGGGAATCACGATTTTGTCATCAAGCCAACCGAGTAACCAGCAGAAAGGATGGTCGAAGGATAGCAAAAGTGAGAACCTTGAGAGCGGAATTCCACGTCCATACGGTCCTCTCTCCATGCGCAGAAATTGAGATGCTTCCGCCATTGATCGTGGATGAGGCGCTCGCGCGGGGAATTCTCTGGATTGCCATCACCGACCACAACGCCAGCGCAAATATCGAAGCGGTCATCCAGGCCGCGAAAGGAACCCAACTGACGGTCACCCCTGGGATGGAGGTGCAAACACACGAAGAAATCCACAGCCTATGCCTCTTTGATACGATTGACCAGATCCAGGCTTTCCAGCAAGTGGTTGATGCCAACCTGCCGGCGCTGGACAACAAACCTGATTTCTTTGGAGAGCAGCTCATTGTCGATGAGACGGGCGAATTCGTGGCGAGAGAGGGCCGCTTGTTACTGAATTCCATCACCCTTTCGATCCGGGAAACCTGGGAGAAAGTTCGAGCGCTGGGTGGGCTGTTGATCCCGGCCCATATCGATCGCAAAGCATTCGGGATGATTGCCAACCTGGGACTGCTTCCAATCGACACCCCCATTGAAGCGCTGGAGATTTCCCGTCACATTTCCCCAGAGGAAGCACGAGCGAAGTATCCGCAAATTGGCACGCTTCCTCTGATCAAAAGCGGCGACGTGCACAGACTGGAAGAGTTTTTAGGCGCAAATGAGCTTCAAGTGGAATCCCCACGGATTGCGGAACTGCGTAAGGCGCTGCTTCAGTCCGAGGGCCGTTCCATGACCATTCTTGAAACAGGACCTGCACAATAACAAAGAAGGGTTTCTGCGCTTTCAATGACATTCATAAATTGACCTGACCCGGCTCTGGCAGGTAAACTGTAAATGGCGAATTACGGTTTGGATACCGAAAAAATCCAAAAATAACGTCCTGGAGATTTTTATGCCCGACATCTTACAAAATGTTCCTGAAAACGATCCATTGCGCAATCCTGACCAGAAGAAACTGATTGATCAGATTCTTGAAGTCAACCGCGATCGCCCCGGCGCAACCATGGTCGTTCTTAATGAACTCCAAAAACAGATCGGATTTGTTTCTGAGGCCATGCAAGCCTACGCCGCCAAAGAACTGAAAGTGCCGGTCAGCTCGGTCCATGGCGTCGTCTCGTTCTATTCCTTCTTCACCACCACGCCCCGCGGGCGCCATGTAATCAAATTCTGCATGGGTACAGCCTGCTACGTGGGCGGTACGCCGCAATTGATCGAAAAAGCCAAGCAATTATTGGGAATTGACGTTGGCCAGACCACACCTGACGGCGCTATTACCCTGGAAGTCTGCCGCTGCGTTGGCGCATGCAGCCAGGCGCCCGTCATGGTGATGGACGAAGAAATTTCAGGCCGCGTGCGACCCAATAAATTGCCCCAGTCCATCCGAACCCTGCAAGACTGACCCATTCAACAGGCAGGTCATTTTGCGCGAATTATCCCTTCACCTTCTCGATATTGCCGAAAACAGCGTGAACGCCAAAGCTGGCAATGTTGAGATTCTGGTGTCGGAGGATACCCGCACAGACCGCCTGCGCATGACCATTCAGGATGACGGCGTGGGGATGGATGCGGAGATGGTTGCCCGGGTGACCGATCCCTTTGTCACCTCCCGCACCACCCGCAAAGTTGGGCTCGGCTTGCCCTTCTTAAAAATGGCAGCCGAGAGTTGCAACGGCTACCTGTCCGTCCAATCCCAGAAAGGCGTAGGGACGCGCGTGGATGTCGAATTTCGGCTAAGCCACATCGACCGTATGCCCCTGGGCGACCTGACGAGCACCATCCTGAGTCTGGTCATCGGTTTCCCGCAGGTCCATTGGACCTTCACCTACCTGGGAAACGGAAATGAATTCATTTTCGATGACCGGCCGGTAAAAGAGGAATTGGAAGGCATTTCCTTGTGCGAACCGGAAGTTCTCCAATGCCTCAGGGAAATGATCAGCGAAGGAATTCAGGCCAACCAGCCTGTCAGTCAAATCTCAAACCTTCAATCCTAAATCACCTGCCATCTACTCTATAGGAGCGATACGATGCCTACGATCAAAAACCTCGATGATTTGAAAAGAATTCGCGAAGAAGCACTTGAAAAAAAGAAACTGAAGACAGCTTCCGGTAATGTTCAAGTGGTTGTTGGCATGGGAACCTGTGGCATTGCCGCGGGTGCCCGCGAGACCATGAAAGCCATCCTGGATGCCATTGAAAAAGACAATCTGAGCGGCATCTCTGTCACCCAGACTGGCTGCATCGGCCTGTGCGAACGCGAGCCGATCGTCATGGTCACTGTGGGTGAAGAACCCAAGGTCACCTACGGGAAGGTCACTCCGGAAGTTGCCCGTCGCATTCTCAAAGACCATGTCGGCGCCGGGAAAGTCGTTGAAGATCACAAAATAGCGATGTAGAAAAACATAACTGGGATAAGGTGTCTTACAAAATGAAGTATTACCGCTCACATGTTCTGGTTTGCGTCGATCCCGATTGCCTGCACAGAGGAGCCCATGAGGCGCTGGATGCCTTTCAGGATGAGCTCGTCGCCCAGGGTCTGATTGACGAAGTCCAGGTGCTCGAAACCTCACGCATTGGAGCCTGTTCGCAGGGTCCGGAGATGATGGTGTACCCCGAAGGCGTGCATTACGCCGGCTATACCGTGGATGATATCCCGTTCATCGTCGAAGAACATTTCCTCAAGGGCCGCGTGGCCAAGAAGTTTGAACTGCCGGCTGAAACGGCGATCGATGAAGAGTTGAGCGCGCCGACCCCCAAGGAAATGCGCGTAGTGCTGCGAAACTGCGGCCAGATCGATCCCGAAAATATTGAGGATTACATCGCCGAGAATGGCTATATGGGGCTTGCCAAAGCGCTGACCTCGATGACGCCTGAGCAGGTGATCGATGAGGTTTTGGCCTCCGGTTTGCGCGGCCGCGGCGGCGCTGGCTTCCCCACCGCCAGAAAATGGCAGTTCTGCCGCGCCAGCGCAGGACAGGTCAAGTATGTGATCTGCAATGCCGATGAAGGCGACCCCGGCGCGTTCATGAACCGCCGTGTCCTTGAAGGCGATCCGCACGCGGTCATCGAAGGCATGATCATCGCGGCGTATGCGATTGGGTCTTCTCAGGGCTATGTGTATTGCCGCGCTGAATACCCGATCGCCGTCCAGACGTTGAACATCGCCATCGAGCAGGCACGTGCAATGGGCTTTCTGGGACAAAACATCCTGGGAACCGATTTTTCCTTCGACCTTGAGGTTCGCATGGGCGCCGGTGCGTTTGTTTGCGGCGAAGAAACCGCGCTCATGGCATCCATCGAAGGCAAACGCGGCGAGCCGCGTCCGCGTCCTCCCTTCCCGGCGGTCAGCGGTCTGTGGGCCAAACCCTCCAACGTGAACAACGTGGAAACCTACGCCAACGTGCCGCAAATCATCACCAACGGTGCGGCCTGGTACGCCGGCTTTGGCACTGAAAAAAGCAAGGGTACCAAAACCTTCGCGTTGGCCGGGGACGTCAAACACACGGGCCTGATCGAAGTGCCCTTTGGCCTGTCGCTGCGCGAAGTGGTCTTCGATGTTGGCGGCGGCATCAAGGATGACAAGGGTTTCAAAGCCATTCAAACCGGCGGTCCCATGGGCGGCTGCCTGCCCGAAGCCTACCTGGATCTGCCAGTCGATTATGAATCGCTGACGGCCGCGGGCTCCATGATGGGTTCCGGCGGTCTGGTCGTTATGGATGACGAAACCTGCATGGTTGACATCGCCCGCTTCTTCATGGAATTCACCCAGGAAGAAAGCTGCGGTAAATGCACGCCTTGCAGGGTGGGCACCAAGCGCATCCTTGAAATCCTGGACCGCATCTGCGGCGGCGAAGGGCGCGAAGGCGACATTGAATTGCTTGAGACGCTTTGTGAGCAAATCAAGCAGGACAGCCTGTGCGGTCTTGGCCAAGGGGCGCCCACGCCGGTGGTCAGCACCCTGAAGCACTTCCGCGATGAGTACGAAATCCACATCCGCGAAAAACGCTGTCCGGCCAAGGTTTGCAAAGCCTTGATCCGCTACGAGATCCTGCCCGAATTTTGCACGGGCTGCACAGTCTGTGCGCGCAACTGCCCAACCGCAGCCATCACCGGCGAACGGAGGCAGACGCATCTCATCGATGTGGATACCTGTATCCGCTGCGGCATCTGCATGCAAGTCTGCAACTTCAACGCGATTGTCATCCGCTAGTAAGATATCCCGGTGTGCCAGTTCGCTGGCACACCGGGGACCTAACCTCGGCTGAGGATACATCCATTCCAGGAGGAGAGCATGACCATTGCAACAATAGATGGCAAAGTTGTTCTCGAAGCGGTCAACAAGGCCGTTGAAGAACACGGGGCTACGATTGATGAATTAATTCCAATTCTCAACGATGTGAACCGCACGCTCGGTTATCTTCCTGCGAATGCTCTTGATGAGATCAGCCGGCGATTGCGGGTGCCAAAAAGCCAGCTCTTTTCTGTTTCAAGCTTTTACCGAATGTTCTCCACCAAACCACGAGGAAAACATGTGGTCCAGTTTTGCGAGAGCGCACCCTGCCACGTCGTGGGCGGGCGGCAGGTTTGGGCTTCGCTGCTCGATCACCTCAAGATCGGACCCGGCGAGACAAGCCCGGATGGCAATTGGACATTGATCACCACAAGTTGCCTGGGCGTGTGCGGCGTTGGCCCCGTGATCATCATTGATGATGACATTTACGGCAACGTGGCTCCCGATCAAATTGCTGAAATCCTTGCGCGTTACAGCGAAACCAGGGAGTGAACATGAAAACCTACCGTGCCATGGTTTTAGTCTCCAACGATCCATTGAGTATCGAACGCGGTTCGCAGCAGGTTTATACCAAACTGACTGAAGAAATCGCGGCTTACGGCCTGCAGGATGAAATTTCCCTGTCGATGGTGAGCGATATTGGCCGTCACGATGCCGCACCGCTGGTCATTGTTTATCCCGATGCCGTTATTTACGGCCCCATCGCCCCGGAAAACGTTCACACGCTGGTGGAAGAACACCTGTATAAAGGCCGCGTGGTCGCCGGTCTGCAAGCGCCGCTGAAGGAAATGACCGGCCGGATCGCCTGGCTTTCTGCCCGCAAGGGCACCTTGCCAGCCGAGCAGCGCATCGTGCTCGAACGCGCCGGCTTGATCGACCCGGAAAGCATTGAAGATTACATCATCCACGACGGGTATGCCGCCCTGGGCAAAGTGCTTGGCGAAATGAAGCCTGCCGACGTCATCTCGGAACTGGAAAAATCTGGCCTGCGCGGTCGTGGCGGGGCTGGTTTCCCAACCGGCACGAAATGGAAATTTGTCTCCAAGGCGGACGGTGCACAAAAATACGTCATTTGCAACGCGGATGAAAGCGAACCCGGTACGTTTAAGGACCGCCTGATCCTTGAAGGCGATCCACACAGCATCATCGAAGCCATGACAATCGCTGCGTATGCCGTGGGCGCGAGCGAAGGGTATATCTACATCCGTGGTGAATACACCCTCGCTCAGGAAAGAATGCACCGCGCGATCATCAAAGCTGAGGAAATGGGCTTTCTGGGAGACCAAATCTTCGGAACGGATTTCAGCTTCAACCTGCACATTCACAGCGGCGCCGGCGCATATATCTGCGGAGAGGAAACCGCACTGATTGAATCCATCGAAGGCAAGCCCGGCATTCCGCGGGCCCGCCCACCTTTTCCAACCACGCATGGGCTGTGGGGGAAGCCCACGCTTGTAAACAATGTCGAAACATTGGCAAACGTACCCGCCATCCTCCGCCGCGGTGCCGCCTGGTATCATTCCTTCGGCACACCGTCCAGCCCAGGCACCAAGGTGTACACCATGCTGGGCAATGTCAATGTCACCGGCGTCGTGGAGGTGCCCATGGGCATCACCCTGCGCGAAATCATCGCGATCTACGCCAAGGGTATGAAAAAGGGTTCTTCCTTCAAGCTGGCGCAGACCGGTGGCTCGAGCGGGTCGGTAATCCCCTCCAGCTTGCAGGATACCCCCATGGATTTCGACTCGTTCAGCAAAGCCGGCGTTTCACTTGGCTCGGGCGCGCTATTGATCTGCGATGAAGATACCTGCGTGGTGGATCTGGCAAAAGTGCTCTTGAATTTCTTCCGGGTTGAAAGTTGCGGCAAGTGCAACCCTTGTCGGATTGGAACGCAGCGGGCCTTTGAAATCCTGACGACCATCACGGAAGGTCAGGCAACCCTCAACGATCTGGATACGTTGTTGGAATTGAGCAGTAACCTGGCGATGATGTCCAATTGCGGCCTCGGTCAAACTGCCGGAACGCCCCTGGTGGACATCCTGAAATACTTCCGTGCCGAAGTCGAAGCCCATATTCGCCTTAAGGTTTGCCCGGCAGGAGTCTGCACGATGAAACCGCATGTTCACCCTGAAGAAAAAGTGCATCAGCACGCTTGAATCGGATGAGTGAAGAATGACGATGAACGGCGATTTTTCAATTGACGCGTTACTGCCACCTGATATGGCCCAGAAGGCTGAAACCATTGGCGTAAAAAAGGCCAATATGCCTGCGGGCAGGCTGCTGCTGTTGGCTATTCTTGCCGGGGCGTTTATTGCGCTGGGAGCGATTTTCGCCACAACACTCAGCGTCAGCGGCGTAATCGTCAAAGATGCAGCCGGCGCGGTGGTTTCAACCTCGTCTATCGCCTATGGTTTGACCCGCCTGATGATGGGCGTCGCATTTTCCCTGGGCTTGATCCTGGTCGTTGTGGGCGGCGCGGAATTGTTCACCGGGAATAACCTCATCGTCATGGGCTTCATGAGCCGCAAAATTACTTTCCACCAGCTTCTGCGCAATTGGGCCATTGTTTACGCTGGCAACTTCCTGGGATCGGTCTTTACCGCAGGGATCATGTTTTTGACGGGCCAGTACCTGCAGAGCAACGGCGGCGTGGGTTTAAATGCGCTGAACATCGCCAATGCCAAAGCTGGAATAGACTTCCTGCCGGCTCTGTGCTCCGGCATCATGTGCAACGCTCTGGTTTGTCTGGCCGTCTGGTTGACCTATTCAGCTCGCAGCACAACAGACAAGATCCTTGCCATCATTCCGCCGATAACTGCCTTTGTGGCCGCTGGATTTGAACACAGCGTGGCAAACATGTATTTCATCCCCATCGGTCTGTTCATCAAAAACTGGGGGACGCCGGTCTTTTTCGACAGCATCGGCAAGGTCGCCGGTGATTTCTCTAACCTGACCTGGGGCAATTTTTTCATCGCCAATCTTCTTCCCGTCACCATCGGGAATATTATCGGAGGTGCCGTGATGGTCGGCGCAGTGTACTGGTATGCATATCTGCGCAAAAGCAACCCATCATAACCTGAAATCCAGAGAGGAGCTTTCTTCATTACGATTATCAGAAAAATCAAATGGCCTTAATACAGGGAAGAAATGGGAGAAATTACACCTGATTAATTAAAGCCCTTTTGATACACTGACATCATAGAAAGCCGCTTGCAGATTCAATCTCATCCACCTACGGACCCAGTTCCGTTATCACAAGCAATCCCATTTGAAGCATCAGGGAGTTCAAATGATCACAGTCACAATTGATGAAAAAACAATCCAGGTTCCAGAAGGCACCACCGTTCTAAAGGCCGCCAAGATGGCCGGCGTGGAAATTCCCACGTTGTGCGACCATCCGTACCTGACCCCTTATGGCGGCTGCCGCCTGTGCCTCGTGGAAGTGCAAGGAGCGCGCACGCTTCAGCCTGCCTGCACTCTGCCCGCCAGTAACAATATGGTCGTCCATACCAGCACCGATAAAGTTAAGTCTGCACGGAAATTTGTACTCACGCTGATTTTTAGCGAACGCAATCACTTTTGCCCGTTCTGCCAACTCAGCGGCGGTGATTGCGAACTGCAAAATGCCGCCTACAACGAAGGCATGACCCACTGGCAACTCCAACCCAACTGGACACCTTATCCGGTGGATGCTTCGCACCCCTACTTCATCCTGGATAACAACCGTTGCATCCTCTGCCGCCGTTGCGTGCGCGCGTGCGGCGAACTGGTCGGCAATTTCACGCTGGGCTTTGAAGAACGCGGCGCCTTGAGCATGCTGATCGCCGACCTGGGTTCCACTCCGTTGGGCGAATCGAGTTGCGTGTCGTGCGGTTCCTGCGTGCAGGTTTGCCCGACCGGAGCCATCATCGAACGCCACAGCGCCTACAAGGGCCACGACATCCAGGTGGAAAAGACCTCCACCTTGTGCGTCGGCTGCTCGGTTGGCTGCGGGATCGTCGTTGACAGCCGCGACAATCAGATGGTACGCATCAACGGCGATTGGGAAGCCGCAGTCAATGGCGGCATTCTATGCAAGGTGGGCCGCTTCTACCCGATGGATGAAAAACGCGATCGCATCACTTCCCCCATGGTCCGCAAGGATGGCGTCCTCAAACAGGCTACCTGGGATGAAGCGCTTTCGTACATCGTTGAACATTTGAAGCCGTTGAGCGGCAAACCCTCTGCAGGTATAGCTGCGCTGGCATCCACGCGGCTGCCGGCTGAGGCCCTGTTTGCCTTCAAGAAGCTCTTTGCGGATCATATGAAAAGCGACATGGTTACCACCCTGGAAGAAGGCCTGGCGACCTCCGCCGCTGCTAAACTGGCCGAGAAAACCGGGAAATCTTTCGAAGGTGATCTCAACGCCCTGGACGGAGCGGATTGCGTCCTGGTCGCCGGCGCAGACTTGACCCAGGATCACGAAGTGGCCGGGTTCTTCATCAAGCGCGCTCAACCGCTTGGCACAAAACTCATCCTGGTCGATTCCGGCACCAACGGGCTGGATCTTGCGGCGGATGTCACGCTCAAAGCTGGCGCCGCGGGTTTGCACGATACGTTCGCGCAGCTGGCCACCCCGGGCGGCAACGCAGACGTGACCGCCGCGGCGGACCTTTTGACTAGCGCGACCCACCCCGTCTTCCTGTACGGCGCGGGTGTGCATGAAGGTGACCTCGAAGCGCTGGTCAAGCTGGCAGAAACCTACCACGGGGCCGTCATTGGTCTCAAGGGCGGCGCAAACAGCCTGTTCGCTTCCCAGCTTCGCTTGGAGAAAGCCTTCAAGCTCAACGGCCATCAGGCTGCTTACATCGCGCTGGGTGATGATTTCCTGTCGCAGAAGATCGAAGATCAACTCAAGAACGTGCCATTCCTGGTGATCCAGACTGCCTATCACACACCGTTGGCCGAGCAGGCGAACGTGGTTTTGCCCGTCGAAATGTGGGCGGAATTGACCGGGCATTACCTGAACCTGGAAGGCAAACTACAGGAAGCCCAACCCAGTCTGAAAGCTCCCAAGGGTGTTCATTCCAACCTGCTGACACTCGAAATCCTGGGGGCAGCCCTGGGATATGACCTCAAAGGTGATTGGAAGCAAGAACTGGCCGCGCGCACGCCGGCTGTGGCCGTCGGTGCTTAAGTAATTGGTAGAGCGGGATAAGAGGAGTAAAACAATGGGTAAACCAAAAATCGCAAGCGATTGGCTGGCAGGCTGCGCAGGCTGTCACATGTCGTTATTGGATATCGACGAACGCATCATCAAAATTGCGGAACTGGCGGATTTACGAGCTACGCCGATCACGGATCTGAAAGAACCAGATGAGGACGGCGTTGCGGTTGGCATCCTTGAGGGCGGCGTGAACAATTCCGCCAACGAAGAGGTTGCTCACCGCATGCGCAGCCGCTGCTCGCTGCTGGTTGCACTGGGCGATTGCGCGGTATTCGGAGGCGTTCCAGCGATGCGAAACATGTTCCCTCTGGAAGAATCGCTGCGTCGCGCCTACGTCGAAACGGAGAGCACTGATTCGGAAGGTAAAATTCCGGATGATCCCGAATTGGCAGTACCCCAGAAAGTCCGCGCATTGCATGAAGTGGTTCCGGTGGACATTTTCGTCCCTGGTTGCCCGCCGGATCCGGACATAATTTATTATGTTTTGAGCGAACTCGCTCAGGGTCGTAAACCTGAAATTATTGGCGACAAGCTCCACTGGCATTAGGAGGTAAGAGATGGTTGCACAAAAAATAACGATTGAACCTGTAACGAGAATTGAAGGCCACGCCAAGGTAACCATCCGTCTGGATGATTCCGGCAAAGTGGATCATGCTTACCTTCACGTCAATGAATTTCGCGGTTTCGAGAAGTTCTGCGAAGGCCGCATGGTCTTTGAAATGCCGTTGATCACCCCGCGAATTTGCGGCATTTGCCCGGTCAGCCACCACCTGGCAGCCGCCAAAGCCGCGGATGAGACTTTAGGATGCCCTCCGCCCCGCCCTGCCGTGCTGTTGCGCGACCTGATGCACATGGGACAGATTATCCAGAGCCACGGCATGCATTTCTTCGAACTGGCTGGCCCTGACTTGCTGCTCGGTTTTGACGCCGACCCTGCCATCCGTAATGTTGTGGGAATAATCCAGGCCAACCCCGAACTGGCCGTTAAAGCGGTCAATTTGCGCAAGTTCGGTCAGGAAATCATCAGCATCCTGGGCGGCCGCCGCATTCACCCCAACTTTGCCATTCCAGGCGGCGTCAACCGTGCCATGACGATCGCGGACCGCGACAAAATTCTTGCTAACCTGGACGAATCGATCAAGACTATCCAGATCGGCATCGCCGTGATGAAGGATTGGGCGCAGCGAAACGCCGAAGATATCGCCAAATTTGCCCCGCTCAAGTCGGGTTACTTCGGCCTGGTCACGCCCAACAACAGCCTCGAACTCTATGATGGAGATGTCCGCCTGGTCGACGTGAACGGTGAGCA
>JAPKMQ010000057.1 GCA_026645875.1 Longilinea sp. | reverse complement strand
GCGTTGAACGCGATGTATACCCACCTGGGCGACAACGTGCCCGCTTCGCGCCTGGCGCGCCAGGCCTGCGAGATCGAAATTGAACGCCTGAATAAACCGATCGGCGTGCAGGACCAGTATATTTCCGCTTTTGGCGGCCTGCGGTTCATCGAATTTCACACCGACGGCACGATCCAGGTGGAACCGGTTGTGCTGGATGGTCTGGTCAAGCGCCGCTTGAACGAGAGTCTGCTGATCTATTTCACCGGCATCACCCGCCAGGCTGACACCATCCTGGCGGAACAGCAGGTGAACATTTCACAGCGCATAGCCATTTTGCGCCAGATGAAGCAAATGGCCTACACGGCCCGCCGCGAGCTGGAAGCTGGCAACATTGACACGTTGGGCCACCTGCTGCATGAGAGCTGGCTGTTAAAGAAACAACTGGCCAGCCGCATCAGCAATGGGGTGATCGAAGAAGCCTACCAGGCGGCCCGCGGCGCGGGCGCGTTGGGCGGCAAAATTTTGGGGGCCGGTGGCGGTGGTTTTATGCTGCTGTATTGCCCCTACGAGCGCCGTGAAGCGGTGCGTTTGGCAATGAAAGACTTTCAGGAGTTGCCTTTTCAACTGGAGCCAGACGGCAGCAAGGTGATTTTTAACTACCGCCGTTGATCCCAGGGGGTTTCCAAGAGAAAGACAGAAAGAAGGACACTATGGAACGAATCAACCAGTACATCGATGAAATGAAAGCCGCCATTGATCTGATCCCGATGGATCGATTTGATCAAGTGGTGGATATTTTGCATCAGGCACGCTTGAATGGGCAGCAGGTCTTTATCATGGGCAACGGCGGCAGCGCGTCCACGGCTTCGCATTTTGTTTGCGATCTGGCCAAGAACACGCGCAACCACGGCTGGCCGCATTTCCGCGCCATCGGGTTGACCGATAATGTGGCGATTTTGACCGCTTATGCCAACGACGAAGGCTACGAGAATGCGCTAGCCGGCCAACTGGCAAACCTGCTGCGCCCCAACGATGTGGTGGTAGCAATTTCGTGCAGCGGCAATTCGCCGAATGTCATCAAGGCGGTGGAATTGGCCAACCAGTCCGGTGCCATCACCATCGGGTTTACCGGGCGCAAGGGTGGCAAACTGGCCACCATGAGCCACGTCAATATTTCGGCCCAGGCCGATGCCATCCAGCAACAGGAAGATATTCACATCATGTTGTGCCACATGGTCACGGTCGCGCTCAACGAGCTGCCCAAGGTGGAAGTCATCGCCAGGCGGCCGGCTTACTCTGAACCCAATACATTGACGCTGATCAAGAGCTTGTTCGGCAAGGATGTTGTTGAGGAAACCAACGAATTGGCCCCCCAGGGAACGCCGGCTGAATTGGTTCAAAAGATCAGCCGCGAGATGGCCCAAAACCTGGACCTGCATGAGATGTTGACGTATGTGTTACAGATGACGCTCGACAGCGTTGGTGCTTCCAGCGGCAGCATCATGGTGCTGAACGATGAGGGCGAGGTGGTCGACGGCCTGCTGGCGTATGCCGGAAAGGTCAACACCGGCTCGCTGGACCGGCTGGAGGAGATCAAGAAGCAGGGCCTGGCAGGCTGGGTGGTGGAAAACCGCCAGGCCGCGCTGGTGAAAAACACCCGCGACGATCCGCGTTGGTTGCGCCGTGAATTTGAAGAGTCCACCGGTGCGTCGCGCTCGGCGCTGAGCGTGCCGCTGATCACGCAGGACCGCGTGGTGGGTGTGGTGACACTGGTGCATCCCAAGGCGGGCTGGTTCACCATGGAAGACCTGGCGTTATTAACCGCCATCACCATCACCATTTCCTATTCAGTCAGCGCGCGCAAGAAAATCAACGGCGACTGACCGGGGGAATGGCTGGCTATTCAGAATGAGAGGAAATGTGATCGAGCGCTTCAGCGAGCGAATCAAATACGCGGAAAGGTTGCAGCAGGGTCGCTTCTGGCAACCCGGCTTGCCGGATGCCGCGCCCGGTGCGCACCAGCATGGCTTCGCGCACCCCGGCGGCCCGGCCGGCCTGCAAATCGCTGAGTGCATCGCCGATCATGAACGAACGGCTCAGATCCAGGTTCAACGCCTCGGCCGCCTGCAGGAGCAGGCCGGGGCGGGGTTTGCGGCAGTTGCAATTGGCCTGCGGAGCGTGCGGGCACATAAAGGTGCCGTCCACCCGTCCGCCGCTGGCTTTGACCGCCGCGGTGATGCGCCGGTTGAGACGTTCGGCCTGCGCCAGCGTGATCAGGCCGCGGCCAACCGCGGACTGGTTGGTCACCAGAATTATTCGATACGGGCTGCTGCTGAAACTTTGCAGCGCCGCCAGCGCCGCCGGGAAAAATTCCACGTCGCTCCACGAGCGCACGTAATCATCCCGGTTTTCAATGATGACACCGTCGCGGTCGAGGAAAACGGCTGGTTCCATGCGATCCATTATACGCACAAAACCGCGCGGCGATTCAATCTGGTTATGCTCAGCAACCAGATCGCCATCCAAATCTGAGGCCAAATGCGCCCGGCAAGGCGCGCCAAGCCATCAGAGTTATCGGGGAAAAGCAGCGCGCGGCATTTTTGCATGTCGCCGTGGCGGAGCTTGCCCTGACCAGGAATCAAGGGAGTCGATTTGGATCCTTCTTCCACGGCAACCGCAAACCCAACGCCTGCCCGTAAAGCCCCGGGCCTGGGCCTGTACGTCCAGCGCCAGGCCGACGGGGTGGGCCGATACCTGTTGGAGCAGCTGCTCTTCTTTTTGTTCGGGTGGGTACCGACAGTTGCGGGCATTGGATTGCGCGCCATCTTCTATCGGCTCATCCTGAAGATGAACGGGTGGGCGGCGATTGAAAACGGTGTGCGGCTGCGCTTTGCCAGCAACATCCGCTTGAGCAACGGGGTTTACCTGGACCAGGGTAGTTATTTGCATGCCTGCCCGGCCGGAATCGACATCGGTGAGAACACCATTGTGATGCACGGCGCGGTGCTGCATGTGTACAACTTCCGCGGTATGCCGCAATCGGGCATCCGCATCGGCCGCGACAGTTTGATCGGCGAGTATTCGATCATCCGCGGGCAGGGCGGCGTGACCATCGGCGACCGCGTGTACACCTCGCCCTTCACCCAACTGCTGGCTGTCAATCACATCTTTGATGACCCCAACCGTCCGTTCATCGAGCAGGGCATCACTGCCCAGGGCATCGTCATCGAGGATGACGTCTGGCTGGGCGCGGGAGCGGTGGTAACGGACGGCGTGCGCGTGGGCAAAGGCGCCGTGGTTGCTGCCGGCGCGGTGGTGACGCAGGACGTTCCAGCCCACACGGTGGTCGCCGGCGTTCCGGCGCGCGTGATTAAACAAATTGACGGCAGCCAGCCTGCCAACGCCAAAGACCGCACGATTTATTTCTTGTAGGAGACCCGCCATGACCATGCTCTCAATCGTCATCCCGGCATACAACGAGGAAAAAGGTATCGTTGAAATTATGGAACGCGTTCTGACCATCCGCGAAAGCCTGAAGGCAGCCGGCGTGGATGGGATGGAATTGTTGGTTGTGAATGACGGCTCGCGCGACCGGACCGCTGAGGTGGCGGACGAGGTGGCCCGCAAACACGAGGGCGTGCGCATCATTTCGCATCCCAAAAACCGCGGTTACGGCGCGGCGCTGAAAACCGGTTTTGCCCAGGCGAAGGGCGAGCTGGTCGGTTTCCTGGATGCCGATGGCACCTATCCGCCGGAATACTTCCCACAATTGTGCCGCGAAGCGCTGGACGGAGCTGAACTGGTGATCGGGTCGCGCATGGCCGGGGCTGATAGCCAGATGCCTGCCACGCGGCGGTTGGGCAATGTCATCTTTGCCACACTGCTTTCGGTGTTGGGCTGGCAGCGTGTCACCGACAGCGCCAGCGGCATGCGCGTGTTTAAGAAGGAAACCCTGGCGCGCATCTCGCCGCTGCCGGACGGTCTGAACCTGACGCCGGTGATGAGTACGCGCGCGGTGCATGAGGGCGTCAAGATGGTGGAAGTGCCTATTCCTTACAGCGAGCGGGTGGGGCGCTCCAAGTTGAGCGTGGTGCGCGACGGGCGCATCTTCCTGACCTCGATGATCTGGACGGTACTCTCGTACAACCCGGTGCGCATATTGGGCATTCTTGGCCTGATTGGCGTGGCAATTGCCGCGCTGGTGGGGCTGGGGCTGGTGATTGCGCGTTTGAGCGGCGTCACCGCATTGACGCCGTGGGGCGTTTTTGCGCTTTTCACCGCGCTGGTGCTGGGCGTGGCGGGCATCAGCCTGTTTGCGCTTGGCGCGACGTTTAATTATCTGGTATCCTTGTTTTATAAGGAACCCATCCGCCAGGGGCTGTTTGGCAAGCCGGTTTTTAAGAAGCCGCTTGAATTGCAGTTTGGCTGGATGGGTGTGGTTGCCCTGTTGGGTGGCCTGGCGGTGGCCATTGTCAGCCTGATCCTAAGCCTGAGCGGTTGGGAAATTGCCCGCGTGTGGCTCTACTTGCTGGGCGGCGCCATGGCCAGCCTGGTCGGCGTACAACTCGTAATTTACTGGCTGCTGATCCGCGTGCTGGAAGATTTGAGCCAGCGTGAGACGTTGGCCCGCGCGGATATGCAGGTGGATTAACTTTTACCCGTAGTTTCAGATTTTGGAGGTTTTAAATGGACGATCCTGTTGAAGTAACCAAGGATTTTCAAAATCTTGGCACGCGCCGCATTGCCAAATTGCGCGAAGCCAATTTCCCGGATGCCGACCCGATGGTGCGCGCGGGCATCGCCAACCAGCAACGCTCGTCGGATGCGGTCGATATCCTGCTGGTGAACCCGCCCTCTCCGGATGGCGGCATCTGGATCCGCTCGCAGCACCGCGTCGGACGGCGCTCGCGCGAGAACATGGTCTGGCCGCAGGTTTCGCTGGCGCAAATGGCCGCCATCCTGCGCGACCAGTACAGCCTGAAAGTGGTCGACTGCATTGGCTCAAAGATCGGCTGGAAGGAATTCATGGAGCTGCTGGATAAATACCAGCCGAAGTACTATCTGACCCAGGTGACCGCGCCTACGTTGGAAAATGATATGTATGGCGCCTTCCTGGCCAAAAACCGCGGTGCGATGACCATGGCATTCGGCACGCATGTCACGCCCATCCCGGTTGAGACGATGAAGGCCTTTTCCACACTGGATTTTGTGCTCTTCGGCGAGCCCGATCTGACCATCCGGGATTTACTCGATCACTTGGAGGGAAAAACCGACCAGCGTCCGCCGGAAATTAAAGGCATGTTTGACAAGGAGATGGGCTACAAGCCTTCCATTGTCGATGGCAAGGTGGACATGCACGGCGTGCGCGGAATCGTCTGGCGCGACTGCGGTGAGATCATCAAAAACATTCCGCGGCCGTTCATTGCCGATCTGGACGATCTGCCCATCCCGGCGCACGAGCTGTTGCCGCTGAAAAGCTACAAGATGCCCATGATGAAGGGACCGTTCACCTTCATTGTCACCGGGCGCGGTTGCACCGCCGGCTGCACCTACTGCATCAAGCATGTTTCCTATCAGTACACTGTGCGCCTGCGTTCGCCACAGAAAATCGTCGAAGAACTGTGGGTGCTCAACAAGCTGGGTATTCACAACATCCACATGTACGCCGACCTGTTTACGGTCAGCAGAGACCATGTGGTTGAGCTGTGCAATTTGATCATCAGCCAGGGGCTGAAGATCAAGTGGACCTGCAACAGCCGCGTGGATTATGTGGATGAAGAGATGCTCACCCTGATGGCCAAAGCCGGCTGCTGGTTTATCTCCTGGGGCATCGAGAGCGGCAACGAGCAAATCCTTAAGCACGCCCGCAAGGGCACCTACCCCGAACGGGCAAAACATTCGCTGGCGCTTTCTAAGAAGGCCGGCATCAACAACTGGGGCTACTTCATCATCGGCTTACCCGGCGAAACTGAAGCGACCATCCGCCAGACGATCGATTTTGCCAAGAGCCTGCCGCTGGATATTGCCCTGTTCCACATTGCCGCTCCTTACCCTGGCACGCCCTTCTTCTTTGAGGTGGTGGAAAACAATTGGTTCCGCCAGGGCACACGCTGGGAACAGGTGGACATGGACAAGGAAACTGTGCTGGACTACCCTGACCTGCCAGCTGAACGGCTGATGTACTGGCAGAAGCGCGCCTGGCGTGAATGGGCACTGCGCCCCGGCCCGGCCTTTACCTACCTGAAGATGCTGTTCTCGGATCCATCGACCTTTACCAATGCGCTCAGTGTTGGCATTCAACACCTTGTCTGGCAGGTTGGCGAGAAGTAAACTGGTTGTTGCCGGTTGGTTTTGCCCGGTGAATGTGAATTAAAAACTCCACAAAAGTGGATGATTATGGCTGAGCAGTTTGCAAGTCTCCCCGCCCCCCAAAAAGGGGGCGGGGTCAAACCAATTCGATCCGGCGAAACCGGTAAGAATAGATCATTCTGGGAGGTATTTCAATGAATTCGGCTGAAGAACTTCTGCGCAAATACATAGCTGACAATATCCTGTTCAGCGGTCAGGGATATCCGTACGCAGACGACACTTCCTTTCTGGAAAATGGCATCGTTGATTCGATGAATGTGCTTGAACTGGTCATGTTTGTCGAGCAAAAGTTTGGCATCAAGGTGGAGGATGCTGAAATCGTGCCCGACAATTTTGACTCGGTGGCCAGGTTGGCCGCCTTTGTGCGGCGCAAACAGGAGCTGACGGCGGTTTAATCGCGGGCTTTGCAAGCATCGGGGGAGGGAAAATGAATACGGCTGATTATCTGCTTGAATTTGGCAAACCAACCGATCTGGTGTTGATCGGCGACAAATTTCGCAACACCTACCATGATTTGCATCAGGCCTGCGGGCGTCTGTATGGCGAGCTGGCCACGGCTGGCGTTGGAACCGGCGACCGGGTGGCAATCCTGGGAGGAAATTCGCTGTTCTGGGCGGCGGCCTACCTGGCAACCCTGAAGCGCGGGGCCGTGGCGGTGCCTTTTGCTGTGACCATGACCCCGGAAGACGCGGCTGGACTGCAAAACTTTGTGCACAACAAGGCCATGTTCGTCGAACGGCGCATGCACGCCAAATTCGCCGCCGCGCTGCCGGCCGACCTGACCCTGATCTTTGATGACTGCCTGGAGGAACCCGGCCCCAGCGATTGGCCGGCAGTTGAAGACGGCTTTGATCTGAACCGGGTGGCTGCGTTGATGTTCACCTCCGGCACCACCGCCCGTCCGCGGGCCGTGCAGGTGACGCACCGCAACATTCAAGCCAACACCAATTCGATCATCGAATACCTCGAGCTGACCAACGCCGACCGCATCATGGCGGTGCTGCCGTTTTACTATTGCTTTGGCACCTCGCTGTTGCACACCCACCTGCGCGTGGGCGGTTCGCTGGCGGTGGCCAATTCCTTTGTCTATCCCGAACTGGTGCTTGACCTGATGGAAGCCGCCGAATGCACCGGCTTCGCGGGTGTTCCGTCCACCTATCAAACGCTGCTGCGCAATTCCAGCTTCCCACGCCGCGAGTTGAAGTCGCTGCGCAAGCTGCAGCAGGCTGGTGGCAAGTTGCAAAGCGTGTTGATCGAGGAACTGGTGAAGACCGTGCCGCAGGCACGTGTTTTTGTCATGTATGGGCAAACCGAGGCTACCGCGCGGCTTTCGTACCTGCCGCCCGAAATGCTGGCGACCAAGCTGGGTTCGATCGGCAAGGGCATTCCCGGTGTGACGCTGCGCGTGCTGGACGAGGATGGCAACCCGGTCAAACCGGATGATGTGGGCGAGATTTACGCTTCGGGTGATAACATTTCCCCTGGCTACCTGGATGAACCTGAGGCCAACGCGGGTAAATTTATCGATGGCGTGCTCAAGACTGGCGACCTGGCCACGGTGGACGAGGACGGTTATATCTATGTGGTCGACCGCAAGGCCGACTTTATCAAATCCTACGGCTTCCGCGTTTCCAGCCAACAGGTCGAGTCGGTCATCCTGGAGTTGCAGGATGTGGTGGCTGCCGCGGTCATCGGCGAGCCCGACCTGGTGCGCGGCGAGGCGATCAAGGCTTTCGTGGTGCTGCACGCCGGCTCGGCGTTGACCGGCGAAGAAATCATCGCACACTGCGGGCGGCGGCTGGCGCACCACATGGTACCGCGCGACGTGGTCTTCATTGACGGCCTTCCGTTGAACGCACATGGTAAAGTCGTCAAGACCGAGCTGCGTAAACTGGCAGGTTCATAGACTGATAGGATTTCAAGATGTGCGGGATTACCGGTATTGTCAACCTGGAACACCCTGAACCGATCGGCGAGGAGACGCTGCGCGGCATGTTGGGCATGCTGCGCCACCGCGGCCCGGACGAATTTGGCATTTACGCCAGCCCGTGGGCCGGGCTGGGCAGCGCGCGCCTGAGCATCATCGACCTGAGCGGCGGGCAGCAGCCCATTTCGAATGAAGACCAGAGCCTGTGGATCGTCTACAACGGGGAAGTGTTCAACTATGTTGAGTTGCGTCCCCGGGTGGAAGCGCTTGGACACCGGCTTACCACTCACACCGACACCGAAATCATTCTGCACCTTTACGAAGAATACGGACCTGCCTGCCTGAACCTGCTCAACGGTCAGTTTTCCGTTGCCATTTGGGATGAGCGCGAACGCAGCCTGTTTTTGGCGCGCGACCGCATGGGCATCCGGCCGCTGTTTTACACCCAAAAGGATGGGCGGTTCATCTTCGGCTCGGAGGTCAAAGCCATGCTGGCCTACCCCGGCCTCAAGGCCGAGATCGACCCGGCTGCGCTGGCGCAGGCGTTCACCTTCTGGAGCGTGCAACCGCCCGCGTCCATCTTCCGCGGAATCCAGACGCTCCCGCCGGCGCATTACCTGTTGTTGAAGGACGGCCAGATCGAGGTGAAACCCTACTGGGCGCTGGACCTGAGCCAGGAGATGGACCCCGACCAGCCGGTAGGCCCGGTGTTGCAGGAATTCAAGCAGTTGCTGATTGATTCCACGCTGATCCGCTTGCGCGCCGACGTGCCGGTAGGCGCGTACCTGTCCGGCGGGCTGGATTCCTCGCTGACCACGGCGGTGATTCGCAAGTACACCCAGAATCACCTGGAAACCTTTTCCATCGCCTTCTCCGACCCGCAATTTGACGAGAGCAGCTTTCAGCGGCGCATGGCCGAGACGCTGGGTACGAACCACCATGTGGTCTATGCCACGCATGAGGACATCGGGCGCGTGTTTCCCGAGGTGATCTGGCACGCTGAAACGCCTGTGCTGCGCACCGCGCCTGCGCCGATGTTCCTGCTATCCGGGCTGGTGCGCGAGCATAATATGAAGGTGGTCATCACCGGCGAGGGCGCCGATGAGTTACTTGGCGGCTATGACATCTTCAAAGAGATGCTGGTGCGGCGGTTCTGGGCGCGCAATCCTGATTCGGAGTTGCGCCCGCGGCTGCTCACCCGCCTGTATCCGGATATCGCCGGGATGAGCGCGCCGGGCCGTGCCTATCTCAAGGCCTTTTTCAAGAAGGACATCACCCGCACCGATTGGCCGTATTACTCGCACGCCATCCGCTGGAGCAACGGCCAGCGCTTGCTGCGTTTTTTGCAGCCCCCGCCGGTCGCCAGCCTGGAAGAGCAGGCCGCCGCCGTGCCGCTGCCGGCGGGTTTTGACCGCTGGTCGCCGCTGGCCAAGGCGCAGTACCTGGAAATGGTGACATTCCTTTCGCCCTATCTGCTCTCCTCGCAGGGTGACCGCATGGGCATGGGCCACTCGGTGGAGGGGCGCTTCCCGTTCCTGGATTACCGCGTGGTTGAGTTCTGCAACCGGCTGCCTGCGCAGTGGAAGATGTACGGGCTGACTGAAAAGTGGCTGCTGCGCCAGTTTGGACGCGAACTGCTGCCCGAAGAGATCTGGCGGCGGGTTAAACGGCCCTATCGCGCGCCTATTCATCGCAGCTTCTTCAACGCGGACGCGCCCGGGTATATTCAGCGTTCGCTGTCGGCCGAGGCGCTGGAGGAAAGTGGGCTGTTCAATCCACTGGCGGTGCAGCAACTGGCGCGCAAGGCTGCCAGCGGGGCCGCCCTGAGCGAAGTGGATGATATGGCAGTGGCCGGCATCCTTTCGACCCAACTGGTATATGATCAATTTGTCCGAAATTTTTCCACCCGACTGGCCGGTTTGAGCGCGGCCGACCGGGTCAAAGTCATTCATCGTAGCACGGAGGGTTCACCGTCATGACCGAAACGACAACAGGCTTTAGCCGCCGTTCACTCGAACTGGATGCCGCCAGCGAGGTGGACCGCATCGTAGCGTTCTTGCAGGAAAATGTGTTGCGCCGTCTACACCGCCAGGGCGCTGTAGTGGGCATTTCGGGCGGTATCGACTCGTCGGTGGTGCTGGCGCTGTGCGCCCGTGCGTTCGGCTCGCAGCGCGTGGTGGGCATTCTGCTGCCCGAGCAGGAATCCAGCCCGGAGAGCGCCGAGTTGGCTCACCTGCTGGCAAAGCGCTTCGACGTGCAGACCATGATCGAAGATATCACCCCCGCGCTGTTGGGGGCGGGCTGTTACCGCCGCCGCGATGAAGCCGTCCAGCGCGTGTTCCCGGAATTTGAGCCGGACTGGAAGTCGAAGATCACGCTGCCGGGCAACCTGCTGGAAGAGGACCGCCTGAACATCTTCTCGCTGACGGTGATTAAACCGGACGGCAGCGAACAGACTCAGCGCCTGCCGTTGCGCGAATACGCGCAGATCGTAGCGGCCTCCAACTTCAAGCAGCGCGCGCGCATGGCCATGTTGTATTACCACGCCGAATTGCGCAATTATGCCGTCATCGGCACACCCAACAAGAACGAACGCGACATGGGCTTCTTCGTCAAATACGGCGACGGCGGTGCGGATATCAACCCGATCGGACATCTCTTCAAGAGCCAGGTGTTTCAACTGGCGCGCTACCTGGACGTGCCGATTGAAATTCAGCAGCGCCCGCCGACCACCGATACCTATTCGGCTGGCAGCACCCAGGAGGAATTCTTCTACCGGATTCCGTTCGAAATTCTTGACCTGGTGTGGCTGGGTTACGAGCGCGATGTGCCGCGCGAGGAGATCGCCGCTGCGTTGAGTCTTTCGGAAGATCAGGTGGGGCGGGTGATCGCCGACATCGAACGGAAACGCCGCGCCACCGATTACCTGCGCGCGCATCCCATCAACCTGGACCCGGCCGAGTGAAGCCGGCAGGGCGCGCAGAAAGCTGGTGTTCATGAATCCACGAAATGCGAATCGCATCA
Source organism: Longilinea sp. (assembly GCA_026645875.1). Lineage (GTDB taxonomy): Bacteria > Chloroflexota > Anaerolineae > Anaerolineales > Anaerolineaceae > Longilinea. Next base: position 2,330 of record JAPKMQ010000057.1, on the reverse strand, counting down.
TCAAGCTGCTGCTTATCGCCTGCCTGGTTGCCAGCCTGGCCAGCGCCGCCTGGTCGCCGGTTCAGGCGCAGACCAGCCCCGGCGGTTGGTCGGAACCGGTAAATCTGTCCGAATCCGGGCAGACGGTGATCTCCATGATCACCGCCGACAGCAGCGGCACGCTGCACGCCTTTTGGCTGGACCGGTTGACCGGCATGCGCTACGCGCAAAGCGTTGAAGACGGCTGGAGCGATCCGCGGCGGGCCAGTTTCCCGATTCCTGCTTCGAATCTGACCGCGACCGATGGTCCGGTTCTGCTGATGCCCAAATTGATCAGGGGCGCGGCCAACTGGGTTTTTCTGTTCTGGCAGGACGGCGGCGGCTTGCGCTATTCCTCCGCCAACACCTCCAACGGGCGGAATTTATCATCCTGGTCAAATGGCGGCCTGGTGACGCGCGCTTCGGCTTCGTATGACGTGGTGGTGGATGAGGATGGCATCGTCCACCTCGCCTATGTGCAGCCCAGCGACGTTTCCGGGCTGGTCGCGGGCGTGTACTACCTGCGGTCGATCAATTCGGGCGCCAATTGGACTGCGCCTGTCTTGCTGTACGAGTCGCCGTACTTCCGCAACCTGGTTGCCGAGTCGGACACGCCCCTGGTGAACAATTCGGTCGATCTGGCGGTGACATCGACCGGCGAGGGAAAGGCCGTTTACGTTGCCTTCGATAACCAGCCGCGCAAGCGCGTTTTTGTGGCCCATTCGCAGGATGGCGGCGATACCTGGGAAAGCGCCAGCGAGATCGACGCGCCGCTGCCTGGCGCCGGGTTGTCATCGCCCGGCCAGATTCACGTCAGCGCGCGCGGGGAGCAGGCGCTGGTCGCCTGGCAGGTGAAGCAGTCGGACACGGTTTGCTTCACCTACTTCCGCGATTCGGCCAACGGCGGCAAGACCTGGAACGCTTCTCAGCGTATTTACACACCCTATCCGGGCTGCGCCGATCAGTTTGACTTTTTGACTGGCTACAAGGATTATTCCGTGCTGCTTACCTCTGCCAACGGGTTGACCTTCCTGAATGCCTGGAATGGCGCTGAATGGACCGGTTTTCAGCAGCAGGCGCAGCTTTCCTCGTTTATTGATCCGGAAACACAGGACAACGTGTCCTTCGCGCCCGGCGGTTGGGCGATGGACCCGCAGAACCGCCTGGCAGTGGTGGGAAATGATCGCGGGTTGGGCGGCGACGCCTGGGTGACCACGCGCTCGCTGGACGATGTGGGTGCCTGGTTTGCTGGCGAGCCCGGTTGGAAGATCACCCCCGAGTTGGAGAAGCTGGCCGGCGAGATCACCGATTTGCAGGTGGTCAGCGACAGCGGGCAGGGATTGCATGCCCTGTGGGTGCAGAAAGAGACCGTAGAGTCTGAAGAAGGCACGCTGGTGGCCGTGGAGCCCAGCCGCGTGGTTTACTATTCCGCATTGGTAAATAGCCGCTGGACAGATCCGGTCCAGATTTTCCGCGCCCCATATATCACTGCGCTGCCCGGCGAAAGCACGCGGGGGGATGACGTTCTCAACCTCTCGGTGGCCAGCGGGCCAGATAACCGCCTGTGGGCGGTGTGGAAGAACAGCGTGGGCGGCGAGATTTTTGCCAGTTGGGCGCGCGCTTCGGTGGCCGACTCGGCCATGGAGTGGTCCAAACCGGCCATGATCGCGACCATCCCGATTTCAGCCACCGATCTCTCGGTGGTGATTGACCGCGGCGGCTGGATTCACGTCATCTATGTCATCCCGGTCAATGAGGGACGCGGCGTGTACCTGGTGCAGTCGCGCGATCAGGGCAAAACCTGGGGCAACGCCGTGCTGGCGTTCGACGGCCAGGCCGCCAACTGGGAACGCGTGGCCGATCCGTCACTGGCGGTGGCGGCCGACGGCAGCCTGTGGGCGCTTTTCAGCCAGCAGCCGATGGTCAACGGCGGACAGGCCAGCGGTTTGTTTTCCGTTCACTCCACCGACCGCGGCGTCACCTGGAGCGGCGTTGAGACGATCTCCAAGGAGCGCGTGCTGCAAAACTTGATGCTGGCGTATACCGATCGGGCATTGCACCGCATCTGGTTGGAGCAATCCGGCAGCAGCGAAGCGATGCTGTTTTACCAGGTTTCCTCGGATGGCGGAGCGACCTGGGGGCGGGTGACGCGCATTTCGGATGCCTCGGATAGCCCAGGCCCGGCGGCTGCAGCCGTGGACGCCGCCGGACAACTGCACCTGGTGCAAATTCTGGAAGATCAACAGCAGCGCCTGCTGCTGCGTTACTGGTTGTGGAACGGCCGCCGCTGGAATGCCCAGGAAGATTTTGAC
>JAPKMQ010000056.1 GCA_026645875.1 Longilinea sp. | reverse complement strand
CTGGCTGTTTGCTTCTTTCATCGTTTGTCTCTTCCTTTGTCCGGTTAATTGAGGGTTGCGCCCGTTGCCAGCCGCATAATATCATGCTCGTTCATGCTGTCGCCGCTCACTTCGCCCTGCAGCGCGCCGTGGTACATCACCAGCGCGCGGTCGCACACGCGGATGATCTCCTGCGCTTCGCTGGAAAGCACAATAATGGCCACGCCTTCGTCGGCCAGGTCGAGGATGATATCGTAAATCTCTTCCTTGGCGCCCACGTCCACGCCCTGGGTGGGGTTGTCCAAAATCAGCAGGCGCGGGCGCGTGGAAAGCCACTTGGCCAGCACCACTTTTTGCTGGTTGCCGCCCGACAGGTTGGTGATCAGGTCAGATTTGCGTTCCAGCTTGATGCGCAGGCCGGTGACCTGCGCGTCGAATTCCAGGTTCTGGCGCAGCCGGTTGATCAGGCCGAATTTGGCCAGCCGCGGCCAGGTGACAATCGAACCGTTTTCGAGAATGGTCATATCCTTGATGATGCCGTTTTCCTTGCGGTTGCGCGGCAGGTAGCCGATGCGGTAATCCACCGCCTGGGTGGTGCTGCGCACTTTGACCGGCTTGCCCTCAAAGTACACCTGCCCGGCGTAATCGCTGCCCGCGCCGATGATGGCCTGAAACAGCTCGCTGCGGCCGTCGCCCAGCAGCCCGGTGACGCCCAGCACCTCGCCGGCGCGCACCGAGAAGGAAATATCATGGAAGAATTTGCGGTCGCTCAGGCTTTCGGCGCGCAGCACCTCGTGCGCGGTGTCGCGCTGGCGCTGCAGGGCCATGGTGCGAATATCGTGGCCGACCATGAAGCGCGCCAGGTCGTCGGTGGTCACCTCGTTCACCGCGCCCTCGGCCACCATTTTGCCGTCGCGCAGGATGGCGAAGCGGTCGCAGATTTGCATGACCTCTTTGAGCTTGTGCGAGATGAAGATGATGCCCACGCCCTGGCCCTTGAGCGCGCGCATCATCGCGAACACGCGCTCGATCTCCGGTTCAGTCAGCGAGGAGGTGGGCTCGTCCATGATGATGATCGAAGCCTTCATCATCAGCGCGCGGGCAATCTCGACGATCTGCTTGTACGAGGCGTCCAGGTCGCGCACCATCGCGCGGGGATCCAGCTCCAGGTCCAGGCGGTCGAATACACCCTGGGTTTCCTGGATCATGCGTTTGGCGTCCAGCAGGCCGTTCTTCTGCACCAGTTCCCGGCCGATGAACATGTTCTCGTAAACGGCCAGGTCGTTGATCAGGTTGAGTTCCTGGTGGATGAACCCGATACCGGCGTGCAATGATTCGGCCGGGTTGTGAAAGACCACCGTTTTGCCGTCCAGCAGCGTTTCGCCGGCATCGGCGGGCAGCACGCCGCCCAGGATGTTCATCAGGGTGGATTTACCGGCGCCGTTCTCGCCCAGCAGGGCAATCACCTCGCCGCCCTTCAGGGAAAATGAAACGTCTTTCAGCACCACGTTGGCGCCGAAGGCTTTCCAGATGCCGCGCATTTCAACATTCATGGCGTACCGCTGCTCCTTTAAGAAAGAGGCTATGGCAACGCCATAGCCTCTTTGCTTGCCTTACGTCAATCGTATTTCAAATGGAAAGTTGCGGTTTAGTAGGGTGAATTGGCATCCAGGAACGTGGTGTAGTTGTCGCGGTCGACCAGGGTGGTGGGGATGATCTTGACGGGGTCAACCTTCTCGCCCTTGAGGATGGCAACAGCCATATCCACCGCGTCCTTGACCATGGCCGGGCTGTACAGCGCGGACTCGATCCAGATGTTGGTGTTCTCGGGCATCATCTTGAAGTATTCCTGCATACCGCCGCCGCCGGTGATGACCTTGATGTCGGTGCGGTTGGCTTCCTTGATGGCCTGCAGCGCGCCGATGGAGGTCTCATCGTCCATCGAGTAAACCGCGTCGATCTGCGGGTTGCTGGTCAGGATGTCAGCCATGTCCTTCAGGCCGTCTTCGCGGGTGAACTTGGTGGCGTAGGAGATGACGTTCATATCGGGGGCGATTTCGGCCAGGGTCTCAACAAAGCCAGCCTTGCGCAGTTCGGAGACCGAACCGGAGGTGGGGACCTCGAGCATCACGACGGTGCCGGTGGTGCCGATCTTGTCGACGATGTACTTGGCGCCCTGGATGCCCATGTCCTTGTTGTCGCCGGAAACGCGGTACACGCCGTTGGCAGCGATTTCGATGTCGAAGTTCACCACGGTCACGCCCTTGTCAATGGCGGCCTGGATCGGAACTTCCATGCCCTGCCACTGCGGGAAGGCCACGATGGCCTGGGCGCCCCAGGTCAGCAGGTCGTCGAGCTGGGTGGTCATTTCTTCGGCGTTGGAGCTGGTGTACAGCTTGTATTCGACGGTGTCGGCCAGTTCTTTGCAGCGCACTTCGGCGTTGTAGGCCACCGCGGCGACCCAACCGTGGGTGACGGCCGGGGCCAGGATGCCAACTTTGAACTTGGCGGCGGGCGCAGCCGTGGGGGCGGCAGCCGGCGCGCAAGCGGCGAGGATCATGCTCGCCATGATGAGCACAGCCATCAGTACAGAAACTTTCTTCATCTTTTCACTCTCCTTCTCAAGAATGACAGAATGTTATCCACCGCGTTTTTGATTTGGAAGCGGCGGTTACTCCAACAAATCGGGTGGGGCCGAGGATTCCCGCACGATCAACTGATGTTTCAGAATGGTCTGGCGGGGGATCTCCTTACCCTGGGTCATGCGCGCATACAGCAGGTGCGCCGATTGCTTGCCCAGCTCGTAACACGGCTGGGCCACGGTGGTGATGTAGGGATGCAGCATGGTGGTGTGTTCCACGTCGTCAAAGCCGACCACGGTCACGTCCTCGGGGACGCGCAGGCCCAATTCTTTGGCGGCGGTGATGGCCCCCAACGCCAGCGTATCGGAAATGCAGAAGATGGCGGTGGGGCGCGGGTTCATGCCGAGCAGTTCTTTGGCTCTCAACTTGCCGCTTTTAAAGGAATAGTCGTGCGAGGCTGGCGCGATGTAGTCTTCGCGCGGCGCAATGCCGTGCCTGGCGAGCGTATCGCGGTAGGCATTGACGCGCAGGCGCGTGGAGATGTATGCGTTCTCAGCGCTGATCATGGCGATGCGCCGGTGGCCAAGCGCGATGAGGAACTCCATGCTTTCCTGTGAAGCCTGATAATTGTCGATGGAAACGTGCGGAATGTCGACCTCGGGGTCGTATTCGCTGCACTGCACGATCGGGTAGCGGTCGGCATATTCCAGCAGCCAGTGGCAACCCATATCCGAGGCAATCAGGATGGCGCCGTCGGCGCGGTGCTTCTTGAGCATCTCCAGCGCATCGCGCTCGCGGGCGGGGTCGTCGCCGGTGGTAAAGATGAGGGCCGCGTAGCCCATCCCGGCGGCCGCGTCGCCGATGCCCGAGAGAATGTGGGCGTAATACGGGTTGGTGACGTTGGGCGCCAGGATGAGAATGACGCGGCTTTCGCTCTTGCGGAAGTTGCGCGCCAGCAGGTTGGGCTCGTAGGAGAGCTTTTTGATGGCCGCATAGACGCGTTCAGCCGTGTTCGGACTGACCGTGCCCTGCTGGTTGAGCAGGCGCGAGACCGTGGCAACTGAAACGCCCGCCTCCCGCGCGACTTCCGCCATCGTGGCCATCCACGCTCCCTGGAGAAAAAGTAGTGGGAAAATCTACCGGTAAAGAGATAAAAGGGGATGTAATCGTTTACTGTAATCGATTACATGGTCTATAGTAGCACGCCGCGCGGGCTTTGTCAATCACTGAATCTTTGTGAACTTTGTCACCACTCCGCGCCTCGCCGGGCCGCGACCAGGTTGTCAGTTGCGAGTGAGTTGCGGCTGGTATAATTCCAGCTAAGTGACCCTCGCGCTAAGAAAAAATACTCATCTGACCTAACCCCCGCGGCTACGCCGCTTCCCCCTTCCCGGGGCGGGAAGGGGGTTGGGCCTGCTCTGTAAGGGTTAGGTTGGGCAAAGCAAACAGAAATTAGCGAGAGAACCACGAAGCATCTTTCAAGCCGTTCCAGGGGGGATCCATGCGCCGGTTTCTGCAATTTTCGCTTCTTTTCAGCCTGATGTTTCTGGCTGCCTGCGGGCCGGTTCTGTCCACCCCGGCCGCGCCGCCTGCCGCCGAAGAGCCCGTCACCCTTCCCCCGCAGGCTGCCGGCATCCTGCTGCGCAACCCGGCCGACACCGGCGCGCTCTCGGGCGAGGTGCGCGCGGCCAGCCTGCCGGAGGATTTGAACCAACTGGCCGAAAGCATCCTGGCGCAGGCCGCGGTCGAAGGGCTGGCGCTGGACAACATCCCGCTGCTGGAAAAGAACGCTGACTACGCCATGGAAAACGACCCGCTGCTGGGTTATTATCCCTGGCAGTTCGTCCAGCAGCTCCAGGTGGTTGAAAAGAACTGGCAAAACGGCCGGCGGCTGGAGCGCTTTTACGTGCTCACCCGTCTGCTGGGGGCCGACGGCCAGCCGGCCGGCTACGTGCTCAGCATCCTGGTGCGCCCCGATTTCACCTGCCAGATCAGCACCGACGAGATCCGCGTGGCGCATTTCGTCTTCGACGAGGCGCTGCTCGCCAAGTTGTTCACGCGCAAGCAGGCCGCCGGCTACGACGGCTCGCCGACCCGCGCGCTGGAGCACCTGCTCAACGAGGAGTTGACCCACCTCAACACCGAGCGCGAGGAAATCAACAACAACAAAACCACTTTTGTCGTGGCCGGCGCGCCCGACCCGGCCCAGGATTCACTGCTGGGCGCGTACCAGGATTACATTTACATCGATGAGCAGCTCATCACCCAGGTCAACGATCCCCAGACCGCCGAGTGCTATTTGAGCGGCCTGCGCGCGGGTTTGAACAGTCATTATTTCATTGTCACCGAGATGGATATCCACCCGGTGGGGCAGTAGCAACCCTCATCCCTTGGTTCGCAGGTCAAAGTCAGCGATTAATTGCCCCTCTCCCGAAATTTGGGAGAGGGGATTGGGGTGAGGGCCCATTATATTTTGAAGTCATTGCGTTTATTCCGGAGCCTGCCCTCGAAGAGCGTCAGGACACGGCTAATCCGTTAATAGCCGCGTTGATTTGATCCTTGCCGCCGTGCCCTTACCGGCGACCTTTCATGATTTAACCCACCATCCGCGCCGCGGCGTCAACCGCGGGCTGGCGCCATCACAGCCGAATACCGAATACCGCATCAACGAATACCCAATAACGAACCAACAAATATCGACTCAACGATTACCAATCTTCCCCTACACTTCCGAATTCCCCCTCAAAAACGCCAGCACCTCGTCCAGCCTGCAGAAGGCCAGCGCGGTGACGGTGTCGGCGCCGCCGTAGTAGAGCGCGATGCGGCCGGTGGGCTCGTCGTACAGCGCGGCGCATGGGAAGGCCACGTTGGGCACGTCGCCGACGCACTCGTACAGCTTCTGCGGCGAGAGCAGGTACGGCCCGCCGCGGCGGATCACCTTCCAGGGCTGGTCGAGGTCGAGCAGCGCGGCGCCGAAGCTGTAGACGAAGCCGTTGCACGAGGTCAGCACGCCGTGGTAGAAGAGCAGCCAGCCCTCGGGCGTCTCGATGGGCACCGGGCCGGCGCCGATCTTGGTGCTTTGCCAGCCGCCTTTCACGCCCATCACGAAGCGGTGCCCGCCCCAGTGCAGCATGTCGGGTGACTGGCTGAGGAAGATGTCGCCGAAGGGGGTGTGGCCGTTGTCGCTGGGCCGGCTGAACATGACATACTTGCCATTAATGCGGCGCGGGAAGAGCACGCCGTTGCGGTTGAAGGGCAGCAGGGCATTTTCCAGGAAGGTGAATTTTTCAAAATCAAAGGTATAGCCGATGCCGATGGTGGGGCCGTGATATCCGTTGCACCAGGTGACGTAATAGCGATCCTCCAGCCACACCACGCGCGGGTCGTAGCGGTGCTCGAAGCGCCCCAGTTCAGGGTCGGCGCAGGCCCATTCGATCGGGGCGTCCTCCAACTGCCAGCGCAGGCCGTCGGGGCTGAAGCCGCGATGCAGGTTCATCTCGCGCTTTTTGTTGTCGCAGCGGAACACGCCGGCGAACCCGCCGCGGAAGGGCACCACGGCGCTGTTGAAGATGCTGTTGGACGAGGGGATCAGGTCGCGCGGGATGATCGGGTTGGCGGAATAGCGCCAGACCACGTCGGCGCAGCCAGCGGGACGGTCTTCCCACGGGATATTGGGCAGCGGGGCATTGGACATGGTGAAAGCCTCCTGGAAAATATGCGTTTGGCGGTGGAAGAATGCTGATGAAGGAATGCAGGCGGGAAAATGCAGGTCGAAGAAAGACAGTTGACTCTCGGCAAAAACCCCTGTATAATGAACGAGTATTGAGAGCGCTTCCAATTATACTGCAAAACGCGCTCAAAAAATCACTTTTTCCCCAATTTCACCTCAATAAACCGTGATTGCGCTGAAAGCGCTCACAAGGGGCCGCTGGCATGCCTGATCTCACCCTGGAAGATATTGCCGCAAAAGTTGGAGTTTCCCGCTCCACCGTTTCGCGCGTACTCAACGGGCATCCCAACGTGCGCAAGGAAGTGCGCGAGCGCGTGCTGGCCGCCATCGAGCAGACCGGTTTCCACCCCAACGCGGCCGCCCGCGCGCTGGCCTCGCAGCGCTCGTGGACTATCGGGCTGCTGCTGCCGCACAGCGTTTCGCTGTTCTTCACCGACCCGTACTACCCGCACCTGGTCAAGGGCATCGCGCAGGCCTGCAACCACCTTGATTATACGCTGGCCTTCTTCCTGGTGGACGACAAGGACGACGAGGAGCGCATCTTCTCGCGCGTTTCGCGCAACGGCTTTCTCGACGGCGTGCTGGTGCAATCCGGCCACCACGGCGACCAGCGCATCATTGGCCGCCTGGTGGATGCGCGCATCCCGCAGGTGGTGGTGGGCCGCCCAATGCGCTCAGACAACGTCAGTTACATCGACATGGACAACGTCCATGCCGCCTACACCGCGGTTTCGCACCTGTTGCGGCTGGGCCGCCGGCGCATTGCCACCATCACCGGGCCCGAGCAGAGCACGGTGGGCGTCGACCGCAAGGCCGGCTACGTCAAGGCGCTGGGCGAGCGCGACCTGCCCGTCGACCCGGCCCTGGTCGTGGAAGGCGATTTCACCGAGATGGGCGGCTACTACAGCATGCAGGCGCTGCTGGCGGCCAGGCCGGATGCCGTCTTTGCCGCCTCCGATATCATGGCGGTGGGCGCCATCCGCGCCATCCACGAGGCCGGGCTGCGCGTGCCCGAGGACGTGGCCGTGGTGGGTTTTGACGACCTGCCGCTGGCCGCGATGACCGACATCCAGCTCACCACCGTCCGGCAGCCGGTCGTTTCGTTCGGCTACCGCGCCGTCGAACTACTGACCGACCTGATCCAATCCGGCGACCCGTCGCCGCGCCACGTCATCATGGACACCAAGCTGATCGTGCGCGGCACCTGCGGCGCCCTGGCACGCAAATAGCGTAAACCATGCACATGCTTAACAATGGGGAATGGGTTACGAAAGGAGGATGCTGATCGAAAAACACTGTACCGGCCTTCCCGGTGAACGGGAAGGCGCCTGACGCCAATCAAGACGCCAGACGCCAGCAAGGAAAGCCTGAAGACCTTCGCGGGGATAAACAGGCTTCCCTTAAAGAAAATCATACCATAAAGCTGATTGAAAACACGTATGGAGAACGAAGATGAAACGTTCCATGCTCTTAGTTTCGATTCTTGTGGCATTAAGCCTCGTCCTGGCGGCCTGCCAGACGCCCGCTGCCACCACCCCGGCACCCGCCGAGCCGACCCAAGCGCCTGCTGCTCCCACCGAGCCGCCTGCCGCACCGACCGAGCCGCCGGCTGAGCCCGAACCGCCCGTCGAGGTCATCCCGACCGAATTCCCGCGCGCCGAAACGCTGTACGTCAGCGGCGCCGCCTGGGGCCCTGCCTCCACCTGGAATCCCTTCCAGCCGGGCAGCCTGGCCAACACCACCGGCACCATCGGCTTCGTGTACGAGTTCCTGTTCAGCTTTGACCCGCAGGCCGGCACGATGATCCCCTGGCTGGCCGAGAGCGGCACCTGGGCCGACGCCACCACCTACGACGTGGTGCTGCGCGAAGGCCTCACCTGGAGCGATGGCAAAGCCCTGACCGCCGAGGATGTCAAGTTCACCTTCGAGCTGGCCAAGACCTACGCCGCGCTGTGGTTCTCGCCGGTGTGGAATTACCTGACCGCCGTGAACGTGACCGATGCCACCCACCTGCAGTTCACCTTCAAAGATCCGCTGTACCAGGAATGGGACAACAACCTGATCAACGTCCCGATCGTCCCCAAGCACCTGTGGGAATCGATGACCGAGGAACAGATCACCGTGGGCGCCAATGAAAAGCCGGTTGGCTCGGGCGCGTACATGTATCTTTCCAACGCTGAAGACCGCAACATCTGGGTGCGCAACGAGAACTGGTGGGGCATTGGTGTGTTCGGCAAGCCCGCCCCCAAGTACATCGTCGACATCCGCACCGCCAGCAACAACATCGCCATGGGCATGGTGTTGAAGGGCGAGCTGGACCTGAGCAACAACTTCCTGCCGGGCGTGGCCACGCTGGCCGACCAGGGCTACGTGAAGACCTACTATTCCGCCGCCCCCTACATGCTCTCCGCCAACACCGCGGTGCTCTTCCTGAACACCACCAAGAAACCGATGGACGACGCCGCCTTCCGCAAGGCGCTGGCCTTCGCCATCGACACCCCCTCCATCGTCAACACGGCCTACGCCAACCTGGTGAAAGCCGCCAACCCCACCGGCATGCTGCCCGCCTTCGACAAATTCGTCGATCAGGCTGTGGTGGACGAACTGGGCTTCACCTTCGACACCGCCAAGGCCAAGGACCTGCTGGCCGCGGCCGGCTATAAGGACGTGGACGGCGACGGCTTCGTCGAGGCCCCCGACGGCTCGGCCTTCAAGCTGGAAGTGACCTGCCCGAGCGGCTGGACCGACTGGATGGCCGCCATTGACGTCATCGCCAAGTCCGCGCAGGCCGCCGGCATCAACATCGTGGCTGCCACGCCCGACTACGGCGCCTGGAACACCGCGCTGCAGGGCGGCACCTTTGACATGACCCTGAACAACTGGGCCAACCTGAGCAACACCCCCTGGACGCTCTACAACCTGCTCTTCAACCACCCCATCCGCGAACAGATGCAGTCCGGCAACTTCGGCCGCTACGACAGCCAGGAAATGTTCGACCTGGTCGACGGCCTGGCCCGCATCCCGACCTCGGACGAGGAAGCCATGAAGGCGCAGCTCTCCAAGATCCAGAAGCTCATGCTGACCGACCTGCCCATGATCCCGCTGTGGTACAACGGCCTGTGGGCGCAGTTCAGCGAATCCGCCTGGACCGGCTGGCCGAATGAAACCTCTGCCAACCCCACCCTGCCGACCACCTGGAGTGGCTACTGGCAGTTGGGCGGTCTGCAGACCCTCATCAACCTCAAGCCCGCGGGGCAGTAATTCCACTCCGCTGGAACCGCCGCCCCTCCCTGGAACCCTCCGGGAGGGGCGGTCTCTAACGGCTGGATTGAAGAGGACCTTTTCATGCGGAAATACTTCGGACGCAAGCTTTTAATCTACCTGCTCACCTTCTTCCTGGCGGTGACCATCGACTGGTTGATCCCGCGCTTCATGCCGGGCAACCCGGTGGCCAACATGCTGGCCCGTGTTTCGGTCAATTCCACGGCCGCCTCGGTGATGCAGGAGTATTACACGCACCTGTTCGGGCTGGATCTGCCGCTCTGGCAGCAGTACCTCAACTTTTGGGCCAACCTGCTGCGCGGCGACCTGGGCATCAGCGCCTACCTGTTCCCCAAGCCGGTCACGCAGGTGCTGATGAACGCCATTCCCTACGACGTGGCGCTGCTGCTGCCCGCCATCCTGCTCAGCTGGCTGGCCGGCAACAACTTCGGCGCGGTCGCGGCGCGCTCCAAATGGCTGGATAACACTGTTTCACCCATCGGTTACATCCTCACCGCCACGCCCTACATGTGGCTGGGTATTTTACTGGCCTGGTTCTTCGGCATCATCCTGGACGTCTTCCCCATCGCGGGCGCCTACAGCTTTTCGCTGTCGCCCACGCTATCCTGGAAATTCATCGGCGACGTGCTGCTGCACTGGTTTTTGCCGTTCTTCTCATTATTTATGGTGCAATTTGGCGGCTGGGCGATCGGCATGCGCAACATGATCATCTACGAACTGGAAGCCGACTACTCGCACTACCTTGAGGCGCTCGGCGCGCCGCGCAGCCTGATCCGCCGCTACGCCTTCAACAACGCGGTGCTGCCGCAGTTGAGCGGCCTGGCGTTGCAACTGGGCGTGATCGTGGCCGGCGCGCTGGTCACCGAGGTGGTCTTCTCGTACCCGGGCATCGGCTACCTGCTGCTGGCGGCCATTCAGAACCAGGACTACTTCCTGATCCAGGGCTGCTTCCTCTTCATTATTATCGGCGTGCTGCTGGCCAACTTCGTCATCGATATCGTCTACGTGCTGGTGGATCCGCGCACCCGCCGCGGGATGACCGGGGAGGCCGCATGAAGGCGCTCAAGCAGAAAAACGAGTTCCTCTACTTCGCGCTGCGCAACCGCAAGCTGCAAATCGGGCTGGGGGTCATCCTGTTCTTCGTGCTGCTGGCCGCCTTTGGCCCGCTGCTCACCGACTACGAGCCCTTCGATTACGTCAACCCCACCGGGCCGGTGGCGCCTTCATCGAAATACTGGCTGGGCACCACCTTCTTCGGGCAGGACGTGTTCACGCAGGTGGTGATGGGCCTGCGCGCCACCTTCCTGATCGCCATCCTGGGCAGCGGCATCGCCACGCTGGTGGGCATGCTGCTGGGCTTCCTGGCCGGCTACCGCGGCGGCATCCTGGACGAGATCATCAACGTGCTCACCAATATCGTGCTGGTCATCCCCACCATGGCGGTGCTGCTGATCATCGCCGCCTACCTGCAGGTGCGCAGCCTGACGATGGAGTCCATCCTGATCGGGCTGACCGCCTGGCCGTGGGCGGCGCGCGCCATCCGCGCGCAAACCTTCTCGCTGCGCACGCGCGACTTTGTGGATATGGCGCGCATGAGCGGCGAAAGCTCGTTCAAGATCATCTTCTCTGAGATCGCACCAAACATGATGTCGTACCTGGTGATGACCTTCATCCTGCAGTTCGGCGGCGCCATCCTCAACGCGGCCACGCTCGACTTCATCGGGCTTGGGCCCACCAACGCCATCTCGCTGGGGCTGATCATGCAGTACTCGATGATGTGGGGCGCGCTGCAGTTTGGCATGTGGTGGTGGTTCGTCCCGCCGGGTTTGGCCATCACGCTCATCGTCGGCGCGCTCTACAGCATGAACGTCGGGCTGGATGAAGTCTTCAACCCCAAACTCAGGGAAATGTGACATGTTACAGGTAGAAAACCTCACCGTGTATTACCAGACCCTGAAGGGGCAGGTGCGCGCGCTGGAAAACGCCAGCTTCACGCTCGCCGACGGCGAGATCATGGGGCTGGCGGGCGAATCGGGCTGCGGCAAGACCACCCTGGGGCACAGCCTGATCCACCTCTCGCCGCCCATGACGCACATCGGCGGGCGGGTGCTGTTGAACGGCCAGGAACTGCCGCTGGCCGACATGCAGAAGATGGACGCCTACCGCTTCAACGAGATTTCGATCATCCCGCAGTACGCCATGAACGCCATGAACCCGATCCGCAAGATCGGGCAGATGACTGAAGAATTGCTGCGCGCCAAAAAGGCCGACGTGAAGACCGTGATGGCGGCGCTGAAGGACCGGTTGGAGATGGTCAAGCTGCCGCAGGAAGTGCTGGGCCTGTACCCGATCGAACTGTCGGGCGGCATGAAGCAGCGCATGGTGATGGTGCTTTCCACGCTGCTCGACCCCGAGCTGCTCATCGCCGACGAGATCACCTCCGCGTTGGACGTGGCCAGCCAGAAGGCCGTGTCCGAGATGTTGGTGGAGTTCCGCGACCAGCACTGCTGCAACAGCGTCATCTTCATCACGCACGACATCTCCATCCTGTACCAGATCGCCGACAGCATTCTGATCATGTACGCCGGGCAACTGGCCGAAAAGGCCAGCACCGAAACCATCATCCACAACCCGCGCCATCCCTACACGCGCCTGCTCATCTCGGCGCTGCCGGAGATTGGCGTGCGCTACAGCGACAAGCGCCTGACCGGCATCCCCGGCAAGACGCCCCTGCTGCTCAACCCACCGCAGGGCTGCCGCTTCCGCGAGCGCTGCCCGCTGGCATTTGAAAAATGCGCCGAAGTGCCGCCCTTCGTCGAAATCGAGCCGGGCCATTCGGTGGCCTGCTGGAAGGAGGGCAGCGCGGATGCTTAAATTCGAGCACGTTTCCAAAATCTACAAAACGGGCACCTTCGGCGGCAAGGAACTGCACGCGGTCAACGACGTGAGCTTCGAGATCCCCGACGGCGAGGTGGTCTCGCTGATCGGCGAGAGCGGCAGCGGAAAGAGCACCATTGGCAAGATGATTTTGCGGCTGATCGGCATCACCCGCGGCACGATTGAACTGGACGGCGTGAACGTGGGCGCGCTGAAGGGCAGCGAGCTGAAGGAGTATTATCGCAAGGTGCAGGGCGTCTTCCAGGACCCGTTCAGCTCGTACAACCCCATCTTCAAAGCCGACCGCATCTTCCAGGTGATCCACGATGAGTTTTACCCGCGCGTGGACGCGCACACCTGGGCCGAAAAGGTGGAAACCGCGCTGAAGGACGGCGGGCTGAATCCCGAACACGTGCTGCACAAATACCCGCACCAGTTGAGCGGCGGGCAGTTGCAGCGGTTTCTCATCGCCCGCGCGCTGCTGCTGGATATCAAGTTCCTGGTGGCGGACGAGATCATCAGCATGCTGGACGCCTCCACGCGCATCGACGTGCTGAACCTGCTGGCCGACCTGAAAACGCGCGGTCTGTCGATCCTGTTCATCACGCACGACCTGTCGCTGGCCAACTACATCAGCGAGCAGGCGGTGATCCTCTATCGCGGCTGCGTGGCCGAGCGCGGCATCACCGGCAAGATCTTCAACCAGCCGCTGCACCCGTACACGCAGATGCTGATCGCCTCGGTACCGCGACTGGACCGCAAGTGGGATAAAGAAATCAGCGTGGAAACGAAGGCCGCGCCGCTGGGCGCAGTGAACGGCTGCGTGTACGCCGCGCGCTGCCCGCTGGCGTTTGAGCGCTGCAAACAGCGCCCGCCCGAGCTGGAGGTGGAACCCGGGCACTTCGTGGCCTGTTGGAAGGTGGAAAAAATATAGGGCCGTGATATAGGCGAGGCACGGCGATCGATTGTAGGGGCGAGCCAGGCGGCTCGCCCCTATACCTATGCCAATACATACCTTGTAGGGGCGGTTCGTGAACCGCCCTACGCGAGACCGCATTTTGGCGGTGGACCGATCGCCTCACCCTTGCCGATTCTTCAAAACGTAAGGTTATTGGTGCTGCTTTATATATCTATTGTGTCAAACCGCTGGATATGTGAATATAATAATATTAACTTCAAAAAGACTTTGTACAATAAAAAAGAGGAAAGCAAGTGAAACACCTTATG
>JAPKMQ010000055.1 GCA_026645875.1 Longilinea sp. | reverse complement strand
CTTGCCGGGGTCGGCCCAGGAATCGGAGTAGTGAAAATCGACCAGCAGGCCGATCTCCAGCGCTTTCAACCGCCGGGCCATGGCAAGCAACTGCGCCAGACCGTGATATCCGTCCGGCGAATTGACCCACACCCGCAGCCGGGCGTAGTTCAAGCCGTAATCTTTCAAGATCTCCAGCGCGCCGCGCTCGCGCCCCTGTGCGTCAAAGTAACGGCCGCCCATGGCTTCGGATTTCATCAGGCTGGAAATATCCGCGCCGCGCATCCCCAGGCGGGTGCTCATGGGCGGCTCCTGTCGATCACCGTCTCGATCACCGCCGCGCCGGCTGCGGGCAGCTCAATTTCGCCGCCGACCGCCTGCCCACCGAGCAGGTCGCGCCCGCCAGCGGGCAACCTCACGCGCACCGGAAAGGCATTGTGATTCAGCAGGAACAGCCATTCGCGCTGGCTGTCCGCGCGGCGCTGCGCCTCGACGCCCTCCGGCAGCCCCGCCAGCACAGGCTGAACCTCCGCCTCGCCCAGCACGCGCTCCAGCAGCCATTCCAGCCCGGCGGGCTCCAGTTCGGCGCCCAGGTAATACGCGCTGCCCCGGCTGTATGCGTTCCGGGTGACCGCTGCCGACCCGGCGAAATAATCCTGTTCAAAGCGCGCCAGCGCCTCGGCGCCGCGCAGGTGAATCACGTCTGCCCAGAAGCGGGTTTCAAAGCGCCGTCCGTCTGCAGTCAGCACGCTGTTGCGCCCCTCGGGTGAATAGGGCACAAATTCTTCGATCTCCAGCCCCAGCAGCCCGCGGAACGGCGCGGGGTAACTGCCCGGGCGAATCTGTTCGTTCGGGTCGACAATGCCGCTGAAGTAGTCCATCAACAGCACGCCGCCGCGCTCCACCCAGGCAGACAGGTTGGCGGCGGCCGCGTCGCTCACCAGGTACAGGTGCGGCGCGATCACCAGGCGGTAGCGGCTCAGGTCGCTTTCGGGGTGGGCAAAATCGACCGGGATGTTGCGCCGGTAAAGCGCGCGATGCCAGGCACGCAGGCCGGGCAGCAGCTTGAGGTCGTTGGAGGGTTTGCTGTCCAGTTCCAGCGCCCACCAGTTGTTCCAATCCATCAGGATGGCAACCTGCGCTTCCGCCCTCCCCCTCAGCAGGGCGTTCAGGCGCGGCAGTTCACGGCCCAGCGCCTGCACCTCGCTCCAGGTGCGCGATTCGGTGCCGGCGTGCGGCAGCATGGCCGAGTGAAACTTCTCCGCGCCGGCGCGTGACTGCCGCCATTGAAAGAACAGGATGCCGTTCGCGCCGCGCGCCACGGCCTGCAGGCTGCCCAGGCGCATCACGCCCGGTTTTTTCACCGCGTTGCGTTGCCGCCAGTTCACCTGCGAGGCGGCCTGTTCCATCAGGATCCACGGCTCGCCCTGGCGCAGCGAGCGGATCAGGTCAAAGGTCATGGCCGAGACGGCCGCCCAGCCCGGATCGGATGTGTCGGGGTAGCTGTCGATGGAGACCACATCCTCGTGCCGGGCGAACTCGAAATAATCGATCGGCCGGTGAAAGCTCATGAAGTTGGTCGTCACCGGAACGCCCGGGGCGGCCGCTTTGAGCACGTCTCTCTGCTCCTGGAAGCATGCCAGCCAGGAATCGGAGGTGAAACGCGCCCAGTCAAGCTGCTGTGCCGGATTCTTCTGCGCAGGCGCGGCCCGCGGCGGTTCGATTTCTTCCCAATCGGTGTAAGTCTGGCTCCAAAAGGCAGTTCCCCAGGCGGCATTCAGCCCTGCCAGAGTGGCATAGCGGGCGCGCAGCCAATCACGGAAGGCGGCCGTTGAGCGCGGGCAAAAGCACTCGCCAACGTGGCAGCCGTACTCGTTGTCCACGTGCCACATGGCCAGCGCCGGGTGACTCTTGTAGCGTTCGGCCAGCGCCGCTGCCACCCGGCGCGCGTAGCGGCGGTAATCGGGGTTGTGCGGGCAATAATGCCGCCGCGAGCCGTGCCACAGCGTAACGCCGTCCGCGGTCACCGGCAGCATCTCCGGGTGCAGCCGCACCATCCAGGCCGGCGGCGCGGCCGTGGGGGTGGCCAGGTTCACCGCCACGCCGTGCGCGTGCAGCAAATCCATCAGCCGGTCCAGCCAGGCAAAATCGAACGCGCCGGGGCGCGGCTCGATCCGGGCCCAGGCGAAGATGCCCAGCGACACCAGGTTGACGCCGGCTTGTTGCATCAGGCGCGCGTCCTCGGCCCAAACCTCTTCGGGCCATTGCTCGGGATTGTAATCGCCGCCAAAGTAGATTTGTGTGAAGTTCATCGGTTTGCCTTCAGCGGGGTGAACTACTTCGGGCTGCACAGGGCACTCCTAGAAATCGGTGATGCGCGTCAGACGGTCGCGGTATTTCTCTCGGAACTGCTGGTTGAGGCGCTTGACCTCGTTCTCGTCGCCCGTAAAGGAACAACGCAGGCAGTAATACTCGTCCCGATCCTCATCATACAACATATCCATATCAATCTCGCGCATCAAACAGCGCGGGCAGCGGTAATTCAACTTGCCTTTGCGACCTTGAGCCATGTGCGCAGCTCTCCCTTCGACTGAATGGTTTTTTGAATGCCCAGCGTAAACATGGGCGAAAAAGAAAAGCCTTCGCGCAAATAGCCAGCCGCCGGACCGTCTGGACGCATTTCAACCAGCGTATCCACTTGCGGCAGCACGGCTTGCACGCGGTCGACCGCGGCGCGCTCCAACTCGCGCGACCGGTAAGCGTAGTCGATCGTGTCGGTTTGGCCGCCGTCGATCAGGCTCAGGCGCACGCCGGTCAAGTCCTCGGGGTATTCGGTCGTGCCGTAACAGCCGGTCAGATACTCGTTGATGCTGAACTCGGCCGCCGGGTCGCTCGATTCGAGGATGCGGCGGGTGATCTCGATCTCACCGCTGCCCTCACGCAGCCGGAAAACCGACTGCACCCGGATGGTGACGGTTTCGAACGCGATGGTCACCGGATCGAGCGTCACCACGCGCGCGTCGCCCTCCTCGGAGAAACTGGCCTGCGTCCGGCAGGTGCACAGGTCCACCTGCTCGCCGTGATAACCGATTTTGCAGGATTTTACCGCGCCCTCGCCGGCGTAATGGGTGAAGAAACCCGCCCGGTATAGCGACTGCACCAGGAAGGGGTACGAAGCATCCTGATTGGCTTTCGTGCCAACGCCGCAGGGACGCACCAGCCTGGCGGCGTACGGGCGCAGATCCACCAGCGCGCCGCCCTGGTTCATGTCCAGGCAGAAGCGCATCCACGGGTCGGCGTACCAGAACATCTGCCGGCGCGATCCGTAGAGGATGTCCTTCCACAGGGTGCATTCGGGGCGGGTATACGGCCGTCCCTGGCGGTAGACGTCGGCGAACTCACTCATGGTCAGGTCTTCCAGCTCCCCGCGCCGCTTAAGTTCGCCGTAGTAAGCCATGCCGTCCTGGTAGCTTTTCAGCAGCAGGGCATAGTCCGCTTCCCAGCGGCCGCCCTTGCTCATCCAGCCGGGGCCGACGTACATCATGTTGTAGGCGTAGCCGCGGTTGTATTTGTGCATGGCGCGGTACTGGTCAACGATGTTCTTGAAATAGGGCAACTGGTCGCCTTCGTAAACCATGCCGCGCAGGATGTTCTGCGGGTGGGTGCCGTAGTAGGAGCCCGGACCGTCAAAGACCGCCATCAGGTCGCGCGAGAGGTGCGGGATGGCGACGATGCCGATGTCATCATCTTCATCCGATGCGATGCAGTGAATGTTGCGCTTCGACGGGATCCACGGATTCCACGGTCCGCCGTCCAGCAGGGTATACCACGAGTTGTTGGCGTTCCAGTAAGCTTTGGGGCCTTCCTCCCAACAGGTGGCCACGGCGGCCTTGACCATCGGATAGCGCTCTTTGATGTAATTTACCAGTTCGGCATCCATGTAATACGAACCGGTGGAGGTGGGCAGGAAGCCAAACACCTGCTCAAACTTGCTGAACAGCTCATCAACGATGCGGCGCTTATCCTCCATCGAGAACAGCCAGATGGCCAGCTCCCGGGAGTGAAATTTCTCACGGAATTCCTTGCATTGAATACCCAGGAAGGTCAGCCCGATTTCATCGCCGTACAACAGGTGGTGCTCTTTGGCAATGGCGACGGCTTCTTCATTGAACAGGCTGGCATAGGTCATCTGGATGGTGGTGCGCAATCCGTTGTCATGGGCGATTTGCTGCTGCGTCCTGAAAATATCCAGCGACTCCTGTAAAACCGAGGCGCGCGTCAGGTCTTCCACCCGGCCCTGCTCGGCCTCCTTTTGGATGTATTCAGGGACCATCTCGGGCCGGTGAACGATGTTTACATAAAATTTCGCCATAAGTTAATCCGTATTGTTAAATCGCGTTTCAACCTGCCGGTCGCAACCAGTTTCTTCTGCGCGCATCTTTCAGATCACGGGTTCAAATATTCGTCCAGCGCGGGCAGGGCCTTGCCCGAATAATCAAACAGGGCCTGATTCTCCCAGGAATTGCCCGATTTCGGGTCTTCGGTGTCCCAGCCGTTGCCCGGCACAACCGTCCAGGTGGCGTCCCAGTAGAAAACGCCCAACCCGCGCCCATCCGGCACGCCGCGCACCACCGCCATCACGTCCCGCAGCATCAGCCGCTGGCCGTTGGGCGTGAACAGGTAGCCGTCGAGCGCCATCCGGCGGTTGGCGATGTTCGCCAGGTGGTCGTTCTCCTGCCCGGTAAAGGGGTAGGCGAACTCGGCCACCAGCACATCCCGGTCATAACGGACCGAGAGATCATTCAAGTTGGCCTGCAACTCAGCCAGGCTGCCGTGCCAGAAGGGGTAATAGGAGACGCCGATCACGTCGAAGGGCACCTCGCGGCGGGTGATGTTGTCGAACCACCAGCGCGCCATTTCGTTGTCGCCGCCCTCTGCGATGTGCAGCATCACCAGCGTTTCAGCCGAGCTGTCCTTCACCGCCTGGTAGCCCAATTTCAGCAGCGCCGCCAGGTTGTCGAAGTGGTTATAGTCGCCGTCCGGCCACAACATGCCGGCGTTGATCTCGTTGCCAATCTGCACCATGTCAGCCGGCGTGCCCTGGGCAGCCAGGCTGCTGCACACGTCATAGGTGTGATCATAGACGGCCTTTTTCAACTGCTCAAAATCATAGTCCGCCCATGCGGCCGGCTTGTACTGCTTGCCCGGGTCGGCCCAGTTGTCGGAGTAATGAAAATCCACCAGCAATTTGATTCCCAGCTTTTTCAGGCGCGCGGCCACCGCCAGGATTTCTTCCTTATTGTGATACCCGTCGGCCGGGTCGACCCACACGCGCAGGCGCGCGTAATTCAGCCCGGAATCCTTCAGAATTTGCAGGGCATCCGCCGGGGTTCCGTCGCGGTAGGCGTACACCCCGCCGAAATCCTCCGATTTCTTCAGGCTCGAGATGTCCGCGCCGAGCATGGTCAGCGCGGTCTGCCCGGGTTTGATTTCAAGGTCGTCAAAGCTGGACCAGCTTTCGGGCGCGCCGAACGAGTGCAGGTTGGCGGTGCATTGGCCGCCGGTTGCCTGGTTCGAAACCGCCAGATGGATCCAGCGGTAGCCGGGGGTGGTGGCCGGAACGTAGACGCGCTTCTCCTGCCCGGCGCACGTCAGGCTGAGATAGACTTCGTTTTGCCCGCTGGATCGCACCCATGCGCCCAGCGTGTACCAGCCGTCGGCCAACCCGCTGATCGATTGCGAGGTATCCACGATGTAGGTTTCCGCGGCCGTGTGCGTCAGGCGGTAGTCACCCGAATGGCCTTTCTCCTGGATGAGCACCGCATTCTCCGGGCCGGAGCTGGACCAACCCGCAAGCTGCTCTTCAAAGCCGGGGTTGAGCAGCGCCGGCGGCTCGGTGGGGGTTGGCGAGGCAGCCGGCAGCGCGGCGGTTGTCGCGGGCGTTGGTTCAGGCGCCGCCGGGGCGCACCCCGCCAGGGCCGCCGCCAGGATCAGCAGCACGCTGAGCATGAACCGCAATCGCGTTTGTATTTGAGCCATCCTTGGTCATCCTTTTACGGCGCCCTGCGTCAGGCCGCCGACAATTTGATCCTGCAGGGCCAGGTAGATGATCATGATCGGCAGCGCGCCCATCAGGGCTCCGGCCGCGAAGACGCCCCAGCGCTGCGAGAACTGCGCGCCGGCAAAGATCTGCAACCCGACCATCAGGGTGTAATTTTCATTGCTGCGCAGCAGCACGCGCGCCAGCACGAAATCGCCGTAGGTGCCGATGTAGTTGAGGATCAGGATCACGATCAAAATGGGGCGCAGCAGCGGCAGAATTAGCCGGGTGAAGATTTGCCAGTCGGAAGCTCCCTCCACCATGGCCGACTCGTCGATGTCGCGCGGGATGGTATCGAGGAAACCCTTCATCAGCCAGATGTTGACGCCCATCGCGCCGCCCAGGTACACCATGATCAGGCTGGCATGGTTATCCAGGCCCAGGAAGGTGAACACGTCCCCAATTTGAGAGACCATCAGGAAGGTCGCCACCAGCGCCAGCACACCCGGGAAAACGTTGATGAGCAGAATTCCCTTGAGCATGGTCTGGCGGCCGCGGAAGCGGAAGCGCGAGAAGGCGTACGCCGCCACGGTGGTGATGGCCAGCGAAAGCACCGACGTGATCGACGAAACCTTGATCGAATTCCACAACCATTTCCAGAACGGAAATTGATCCAAATTGAGCAGCTCGCGGTAATTGCCAAACCCGGGGTTGTTGGGGATCAATTGCTGGGTGGCCAGCGTGCCGGTGGGGTTGAGCGAAGCGGAGACCACCCACAGCACCGGAAAGATGGAGAAGAAGATCAGGAAGATCGCGATGATCCAGCGGACGATGATGCTGCGCCTGCGCTGTTTGCGCATGGATTTGCGGGGGGGTTGAATGGAGATCGGTTCAGACATTCTCGCCAACCTTTTCCCACATGCGGGTGAAGCGGAATTGGATCAGGGTGATGGTGCCGACAATGAGGAAGATGATGATGGTGATGGCCGAGGCAAAGCCGTAATTCACCCCGCGGCTGCCGGAGAAAGCCAGGTTGTACACGTAGCTGATCAGGATGTCGGTGTGCCCGGCCGGGGTCGGCGTGCCGGCCATGGGCGGTCCGCCGGCGTTGAACAGGTAGATCAGGTTGAAGTTGTTGAAGTTGAATGTAAACGAAGCGATCAGCAGCGGTCCGACCGCCACCAGCAGCAGCGGCAGGGTGATTTTCCAGAAGGTCTGCCAGGGACTGGCGCCGTCCACCTTCGCGGCGGCGTAAATTTCATCAGGGATCGACTGCAGCGCGCCGCTGCAGATGAGCATGAAGTACGGATAGCTCAGCCACAGATTGACCAGCAGGATGGCGATTTTTGCCCACCACTGGTCGGTGAACCAGGGCGGCGACCAGCCAAACAGGCTTTCGAGCACGCGCGACACCACGCCAATATCCGGGTTCAACATGCCGCGCCAGATCAGGATGGTGATCAATGCCGGAACGGTGTACGGAATGATCAGCAGGGAGCGGATCAGCTTTTTGAGCGGAAAGTCGGGGTCGTTATACAGGATGGCGATGGCCAGACCCAGCGAGAAATTGAGCAGCAGGCTGAAGAAGGCAAAACCAAAGTTCCAGGTGACCAGCCGGACAATCGGCCCGCGCAGCGCCGGGCTGATGAAGAAATCTCGGAAGTTCGTCCACTTGATGGACGCGACAAACCCCGGTCTCAACTCCTGCCCGGCCGAGGAGGTGAACATGCCGCGCAGGTTTTTATAAACCGTTCCGGTTTCCTGGTTGATCATCGCATCCTGCTCAGCATCATATTGGTAGAGGGGTTGCAGTTCAGCCGCCTCCATCGGGGAGCGGATTTGGATGGTCTTCCCCTCTTCCCCGAACTTGATGCTCATCAGGTTCTTGTCGGTGGCGGCCAGGATGCCGTTGAGCCGTTGATAGCCTTCGATCGACTCCGGGATGCCCTGCCCGTCCAGCGCGCCGACGCTGGCTTCGCCGGGCTGCGGCTGGCTGAGCGGCTCGCCGGGCTTTACCAGGTAGCCGTTGCCGTCGGCGTCTTTCAGCCAGAGTGCGTACTCGCCGCCGGAGGATTTAAAGGCTGTCCAGCTGTAAGCTTTGCCAGTTTCAGGCAGGTAGGTTAGATTTAAGATTTGGTCGATGGCCTGCTGTTTGGTGATCAGGTGGCTTTCGCCGTAATTGGTAAACGCCACCCATACCGTGAAAACAATCGGGTAGATGGTGAACAGCCCCATGAAAACCAGCCCCACCAGCATCCAGCGGATGGGGTACGCTTTTTTTCGAAGCAGAACGACGTTGACAAAAATTGCGATGATCAGTACTGCGGCTGCCAGCGGAAAATAACCCAGGTCGGCCAGTTTTATCAGAAACCAGACCGTGCCAATGTCCAGGGCGACCAGGAGGATGAATTGTATTAATCTAGAAAAAATGGGGCCGCGGTCAGACGCCCCAGGTTTGTGAATCTTCTGCGCCTTATTTGAAGCCATGCCCACCTCTCCGCGCATGCCTGATCGGGTATCGGGAGGAGGGAAGGCCGGGCTCACGCCCGGCCTTCCAGATGTCGAAGGACGATCTACTGGATGACGATTTCCACCAGTTTCGTCTCGGGGTTGTAGGTGAAGGTCACACTGCCGTCAGCCGGCATGGTGAATTTGTAGTTGGGGCCGTCCTGTGCGCCGTCAGAACCGTAGTTGACCGTCCAGGCGCCGTCCAGCGCGACTTTGAACTCGTAGTCGCCCGCCTTGAGTTGCACGGTGAGCGTGTACTTGCCGTCGTCGCCCGCCTTCATCGCGGTCGCTTCGCAGGCCGGGTCCCACTGCGCGCCGCAGCCGACCTGGTCCTGGTAGCTGCCCGGCAGATTGACCATGCCAGCCAGCGCGCCCTTGATCAGCGCGCGCACCTGGTTGGCCGCGTCGGTCATGGATTCTTCGGGGGTCTGTTCGCCGCTGACAGCCAGGGCGATGCCGTTGTTCCAGGCGCTCCACACCGAGCCCATTTCAGGGATGTTTGGCATGGGGATGGCATTGACGCCCGCCTCGCCCATCGCCACCAGGTCCTTGTCGGTCATGGTCGCGGCCACCGCCTTAAACGCCGAGGGGCGCAGGCCAGTATCGTAGATCTTCTGCATGAATTCCTGCGTGGCAACGTACTCGGTCAGGAAGGACTGCGCCAGCAGGATGTTCTCGCTGAAGGCGTTGACCATGAAGCCCTGCACGCCCAGGAACGGCGCACCGTCATCGGGAAATTTGGTCACGGCGTACGGCACGCCGGAGGCGCGGATGCGGTCCAGCGCCCACGGGCCGGCCATCAAGAACGGCGCCTTACCGGTTTCGAATAACTGGTGCGCGGTTTCATAGTCAGCTGTGACGGGGATGAGGCCCTCTTTGGCGGCATCGGCCAGCCATTTCACGCCGGCAATCATGCCTGCGCTGTCCAGACCGACGTCATCCGGGTTCCAGGCGCCGTTGTCATCCAAACCAAAGATGTAGCCGCCGTTGGCGGTCAGCACGGGCAGGTTTTCATAGCCGCCGCCAGCCATGCCAAAGGCATACTCGATCTTGCCCTCGGCTTTCAACGCGCGGCTGATGTCTAGCACCTCGGCCCAGGTGGTGGGCGGGGTGGCAACCAGTTCGGTGTTGTAGAAGAAGCCCAGGTTCTCGGTGGCGTACGGAACGCCGTAGAGCTTGCCGTCGGTGTAGGTGAAGGCCTGCAGCGCCAGGGGCAGGAATTCTTCCGCTTTGGCGCCCAGGTCAATGGGGGCCACCAGGCCGCTGTCAACCAGCGCGCCCAGCCAGTCATGCACGCCGATGAAGAGGTCGGGGCCTTCGCCAGCCGGCGCGGCGGTGATCATCGGGGTGCGGATATCCTGGACGCGGCCCAGGTCCTCGACGACGACCTCAACGTTATACTTCGCGCGGAATTCCTCAGCGAATTCCAGCAGGATGGGCGTGCGCGTATCGTCCGCCCAGATCTTCAGGGTCGCCACAGGAGCGGGCGGCTCCGTCGGGGCGGCAGTGGGTTCTACCACCGCCGCGGTCGGCTCTGCCACGGCCGCAGTGGGCACCACGGGCGCTTCGGTCGCCGCGGGTCCGCAGGCTGCCAGAACAAAGCTGAATACAACAAGCAGTGAAACGAGAGAGACCAGCCTTTTCATTTTCTTCTTTCTCCTTGGGATTCCTGGCAGCCGGTCGCGGCCGCCATTGACAGGTAACAAACAATCCTTACCCCTCATTGTATAAAACCGCAAATCAAATGAATTGAAAAAAAGCCGGATTCATTTGTATATAAACTGGATTCCTGCCTCAGGCGCCGCAACTGGCGGCCAGCGCGCTGGCAAACCCGTCAAATGTAAGCGGATGCAGCAAGCAGCCGTCTGCACCCAACTCCCGGGCCAGCGCCACCTCGCCGACCGCGGCGCAGGCCATAATTTTGCTCTCCAGGCCGCCCAGCGCCGGCAGCCAGGCGCGCGATTCGCGCAGGGCGTTCAACGATGTGAACAGGATCATCGCCGGATGCGCCTTGACTGCTTCATCCAGCGCGCTGCCGGCCGCCGCGGTGATGACCGACAGGTTGCATTGACCGGCATAGCGGGTGAGCAAATAAGCCAGCCCGGCATCATTCCCCACCACCAGTATGGTTTTCGAATCCAGGGGCATTTCCACAACCTTCCGTCCTTCCCGGCCGCGCAAAGCGCGGCCGCAGTTCCATGCTTACAGGGTACAGGAATTGGAGCGGGCGGTCTTGTCCATCAACCGGATGTTTTTGAGTAAAAGCTGGATTTTACGGCTTGCCCTTGCAGCGGTAGGCCCTGGGTGAAAGCCCCATCTCGCGGATAAAGGTGTGCGTGAAATGGGCGTTGTCGGAAAAGCCGACGTTCATTGCCACCTGGGTGATGGTCATATCGCTGTTCAGCAGCAGCTCGCAGGCCTGTTTGATGCGGTAGCGGCGAATGTAGGCGATCGGCGTGATGCCAAACTCCTGGCGAAAGCAATCGGTCAGGTAATCCGCGCTGATGTTGAGCCGGGTGGCGATGTCTTCGCGGGTGATTTCGTCGGCGTAATGCGCCTGGATGATGGCAATTGCCCGGCGGACCAGGCGGCGCATCGACCGGCTCAAGGAACTCTTGCGGGTCAGCGCCGCGTCCAGGTGTTCAAGCGTTTCGGCGGCGGTGAAAATGCCCTTGCTCAGGATGCTGGTCACGCCCCGGTTGCAGTGCTCGATATCGGCGTCCGAAAGCACGCGCGCGGTGAGAATCACGACCGGGATGTCGTGCGTGACCGGGTTGGCGTGCAGCGCATCCAGCACGGCAAAACCGTCCATCTCGGGCATGTTCAAGTCCAGCAGGATCAGGTCAGGCAGTCCGGCGGCGACTTTTTCCATTGCCTCGCGGCCGTTGCGGGCCGTTACCACCCGCTTGCCGGTTTTTTCCACCAGCCGGCTGTGCATCGACAGGATGGCGGGGTCGTCATCCACGATCAGCACGGTCTGCGGGTGGGTTTCCTTTCCCAGCAGGCGCGCCAGTTCTTTTGTCAACACGTCCGCCTGGATGGGCTTTTGGAGGTAATTCATCTCCACAAATTCGCCCCGGTTGCCGGCCGGGTCCGGCGAGAACGCGAACACCGGGATGTTTTCCAGCAAAGCCTGGCGGCGCAGAATTTCGGCAACCGGCCAGCCGTCCCTGGCGGCCAGATCCCGCCCGAGAAAAATGGCATCTGGGAGAGAATCTGCGACGCGCGCCAGCCAATCGGCTTGCGCGTCAATGTTCCAGGCGCTCACCGCGAAACCGTTCTCCCGCAGGAACCCCGCCAGTGCATCGGTGGAATCGCCCTGCCCGCCGAGAACCGCCACCGTCCAGGACGATTTTTCGGCCGCCGCGCCAATCTCCCCGGGCTGGATGGCGCGAGAGGTCAACCGGGGCAACGTGAAGGTGAACGTTGAGCCGCTGCCCAGGTCGCCGGGGGATTGAATGGCAACGCGCCCATTGTGCGCTTCGACCAGTTGCCGGGTGATGGTCAAGCCGAGACCCATCCCGCCAATCCCGCTTTCAATAATCCGTTCGGTGCGGTAAAACTCGTTGAACACCTTCTCCTGGTCCGCCGGCAGGATGCCTGGGCCGGTGTCGCTGACCGATACCGAAACCTCTCCAGCCGATGCCGCCACCCATAAGCGAATTTCTCCGCTCTGCGTAAACTTGACCGCATTGCTAATCAGGTTCAGCGTGATCTGCCGCAGTCGCGTCTGGTCGCCCAGCACCCAGATGGGGCTGTCGGGCAGCACAGCGCTCCAGGCCAGGCCTTTTTCCTGCGCCATCTTCTCGCCGAGGTTCACGGCGATGCGCAAGACCTCGATCAGATCCACTGGTTCGCGCAGGATGCGCAACTGCCCGGCTTCGCTGCTGGCCAGGTCAAGCACGTCATCAATCAAGCGGGCCAGGTGCTGCGCGCTGTTGTTGATCTGTGCAAGGTCCTGAAGCTCCACCGCTTTGCCTTTGAGCGACATTTCGCTCAGGCCGACGATGATGCTGAGCGGCGTGCGCAGTTCATGGCTGACCATCGACAGGAAGCGGCTCTTGAGCTGGTTGGCCTCCTCGGCCAGCTTGCGCCCGTCCAGCGCGTCCTGATAAAGCAGGCTGATGCGCAGCGCGGCGCTCAGGTTGTGCACCAGCGCGGCGCACAGCTCGGGGTTGGGCGCGTCAAAGGCCACAAACCCCGATAGGTTCTCCTCGATGGTCAGCGGCAGAATGGTGAGCTGAAACGGGTGCGTGGTCGGGTATAAATTCGCTACCGGGAACGCCCTTGGGTTGAAACTCAACCCACTGAAATTGGCCGCGAACCCGGCGCCGAACAGAACCTTGCCCTGTGCAGACGGGTCGTCGCTGCCGCCCTCATACAGCGTCACCAGCGCATTGTTGATGCCCAGTTCGGGCAGGTGGCGCGCCAGGATATCGGCGGTTTGCTCGATGCTCATGGCCGAGAGCATCTCCGCGGTCAACCGCCCCAACTGCGAAATCATCTGCATGTATCCGACCATCGACCGCGTGGTGGCCTGCTGCAATTGCCGGGCGATCTCCTGCCGCGCCTGGTCAAGGTACAGCGCCGCATAGGGCAGATCAAGGTTTGGATGCAGCTGCGCCAGGTTTTTCAGGTTTTGCAGCAAAATTGCGCTGGCTGCCTGCCAGACGGCCGCGTTTTCATCATGCACTTCAGCCCATTTCACCGCCTGATCCACCGCGTCCAGCCATGCCGTGGGGTCGCGCCGCGCGCAGGACAGCAGGAAATTGTCCACCAGGCCGGCTGACCGAAGCTGGAATTCCTCGATCGGGCTGTTGTGCGCTTCGGCAAAACAGGCGTCCGCCATTTGATGGACAATGGCATCCGGCGTCAACCGCGCGCTCTGGATCTCGAGCGTGCCCGGCCGGCAGCCGCACGATTCGCGCACGACCAGCCGGGTGGGCACCACCACCTTGGTGCTGCGGGCCTGTTGGCCGCGGATGTATTCCAGCAGGGTGGCCACCGCCTGGTAGCCAAGCGAGAAAGTGGGGTGCCGGACCGTGGTCAGGGAGGGCGAAACGGCGCGCGCTTCAACGATATCGTCAAAGCCCACCACGGCCACGTCCTCGGGCACGCGCAACCCCGCCTGCGCCAACACCTCCATCGCGCCGATGCACGACAGGTCGTTGCTGGCGATCAGCGCATCGAACCGCTCGCCGCTGGCCAGGATTTGCCGCATCGCCGCGGCGCCGCCTTCCTTGCGGTGCTCGCCGTAGGCGCACAGCCCGGGGATAAAATCC
>JAPKMQ010000054.1 GCA_026645875.1 Longilinea sp. | reverse complement strand
GTTGGTTTCGTGCAGCGCGCCTTCAGCCAAAATCACCCCCCCAGAGGGGTACAAACTGCTCTGGAACGATGAATTTGACGGCAAGAAGATCGACCTGAAAAACTGGACCTATGATCTGGGCGCAGGCGGGTGGGGCAACGGTGAGGCCCAATACTACACCAACCGGCCGGAAAACGCGCGCATCGAGGACGGCATGCTGGTCATCGAAGCGCTGCAGGAGAAGTACGAAGACTCCTATTACACCTCGGCGCGCCTGAAGACGCAGGGCCTGCAGACCTTCCAGTACGGGCGCATCGAGGCGCGCGTCAAGGTGCCGGCCGGCAAAGGACTGTGGCCGGCTTTTTGGATGCTGGGGTCAAACTTTCCGACCGCCGGCTGGCCGGATTGCGGTGAGATCGACATCATGGAATACATCGGCAAGGAGCCGGACCTGGTGATGGGCACGCTGCACGGACCGGGCTATTCGGGCGCGCTGGGCTTCTCCCAGTGGAACCGGCAGACCTTCAATATTGCCGACGACTTTCACACCTACGCCGTCGACTGGCAGCCGGATCGCATCGACTGGTATTTCGACGGCACGCTGTATCACACCGTCACGCGCGCGGACGTGGGCCAGCGCGAGTGGGTGTTTGACCAGCCGTTCTTCATCATTCTCAACCTGGCCTTGGGCGGGCAGTTGCCGGGCCCGATTGGCCTGGACGTGACCTTCCCGAAGCAATACCTGGTGGATTACGTGCGCGTGTTCGAGAAAACGCCCTAAACACTCAGCCCAGCATCACGAATTCATTAACGAGGTAGGTACATGACAGAGAAACAAGCGCAGCCGGGTGGCGGCGAGACGATCTTCTTCGATGATTTCGCTGGCGGAGAACTCGACCGCACAAAGTGGAACGTGGTGACCACCGGCCCGGTGTCCAACAATGAGGTGCAGGCGTACGTCGACTCGCCGGAGACGGTTTACCTGATTCCGGGCGAGGCCGAGGGCGCCAACGGCGCGCTGGCGCTGCACCCGCGCTGGCGGCCGGGTTTCCGCACACCGCAGGGGCTGGGCTTTGATTTCATTTCCGGGCGCATTAACACCAGGGACAAGGCGCAATTTGCTTCAGGCCATGTGGCCGCGCGCATCAAACTGGCGGCGGGCGCCGGGTTGTGGCCGGCCTTCTGGATGCTGGGGGCAGGCCGGTGGCCGGAGTGCGGCGAGATCGACATCATGGAAAACGTCGGCGAGGCCGACTGGGCCAGCGCGGCCGTGCACGGGCCGGGCTACTCCGGTGATGCCGGGCTGGTCAACTACCACTACTTTCCGCCGGACAACGATGCCACCGCCTGGCACGTCTATTCGGTGGATTGGTCGCCCGAAAGCGAAATGCTGTTCAAGATCGACGGCGAACTGTATTACCGCGTGACGCGCCCAATGGCCGAGAACTTCGGGCGCTGGGCGTTTGACCGGCCCATGTTTATCCTGCTCAATTTCGCACTCGGCGGCGGCTACCCGGCCAAGATCAACGGCGTGCGCGAGCCGTATTTCGGCCTGCCCGCCGAAACGGTGCAGGCCATCCAGCGCGGCGAAGCGCGCATGCTGGTGGATTGGGTGAAGGTGACAAAATGACCAAAACCGCTCACCGCTCGATATTTATCGGAGAAACGCCGCAGCAGCGGCCCGAACACGGCATCGCCGGCGATTATGTGCCCCTGCTGGGCGAAGTTTATTACAAGATCAGCGATTTCAACGCCATGCCGCCCTTCTTCATGAGCCTGGTGAGCAGCTCGAACCACTGGCTGTTCATCGCCTCCACCGGCGGGCTGTCGGCCGGGCGGGTGAACGCCGAGCAGGCTTTGTTCCCGTATTACACCGTTGACAAACTGACCGAAAACAACGAGAACACCGGCGCCAAAACCATCCTGCTGGTCGAACGCGGCGGCAAGACCCACCTGTGGGAGCCGTTTTCCAACCGGCAGCAGGGCATGTACGCGGTGGAGCGCAACCTGTACAAGAACGTGGCGGGCACCGCACTGGTGTTTGAAGAAATCAACGCCAGCCTGGGGCTGACCTTCCGCTATGCCTGGCGCACCGGCGACGCCTTCGGCTTTGTCAAGACAAGTTGGCTGATCAACGACGGCACGGGCTGCCAGGTGGAACTGCTGGACGGGTTGCAGAACCTGCTGCCGGCAAATGTCTCTGAATGGACGCAGACCGCCTTAAGCCCGCTGCTGGACGCCTACAAGCGCAACGAACTGGACGAAAGCAGCGGTCTGGGAATCTTCACGCTCAATTCCACGCTGACCGACCTGGCCGAGCCGAGCGAATCGCTGCTGGCGACGCTGGTGTGGCAGGTGGGGCTGGATGCGCGCGCCTACCTGCTCTCCTCGCGCCAGTTGGATGCCTTCCGCACCGGTCTGGGCGTGGAAACTGAAACCGAAACACGCGGCATGCGCGGCGCGTACTTTGTGCATGATGCGTTTGGGCTGGCCAGCGGCGCGCAGCGCGAATGGCATATGGCGGCGGACGTCAGCCAGGACGCGGCCGCCGTGGTGCACCGCGCCGCCTGGCTGGGCGGCGCGCGCGCCGACCTGATTGCCGAATTGGAGCGCGATCTGACCGCCAACACCGCCAGCCTGGAGCGAATTGTGGCCAGCGCGGACGGGCTGCAGGTTTCGCAGCGGCACATGCTGGCGGCGCACCACTTTGCCAACGTGATGTTCAACGAGATGCGCGGCGGCTACTTCCCCGATCAATACCGCGTGCGCCGCGCCGACTTCGTCGATTACGTGGCGCACCTCAACCGCGGCCTGCTGGCCGTGCAGGACGATTTTTTCGCCGGGCTGCCCGAAGCGCTTTCGATTACCGACCTGCGCGGGCGCGCCGAGGCAACCGGCTCGCCCGATCTGCTGCGGCTGGCCAACGCTTACCTGCCGCTGTCATTCTCGCGGCGGCACGGCGACCCCAGCCGGCCGTGGAACCGCTTTTCGATCAATATCAAGAAGAAGGACGGCTCGCAGCAACTCGATTACGAAGGCAACTGGCGCGATATCTTCCAGAACTGGGAAGCGCTGGCCTATTCCTACCCCGAATACACCGAGAGCATGATCTGCGCCTTCCTGAATGCCACCACCGCCGACGGCTACAATCCGTACCGCATCACGCGGCGCGGCATCGACTGGGAAACGCCCCAGCCAGGCAACCCCTGGGCCAACATCGGCTACTGGAGCGACCACCAGATCATCTACCTGGTCAAACTGATGGAAATCAGCGCCAGGGTGCATCCCGGGCAGCTGGAGGAGGCGCTGTCAAGGCCGCTGTTCAGCTACGCCGACCTACCCTACCGCATCAAGCCGTACGCCGAACTGCTGCGCGACCCCTACAACACGATCGCCTTCGACTGGGAGCGCGAGGAGGCCATCCACGCGCGCGCCAAACAGCAGGGCGGCGACGGCAAACTGATGCAATCGGCTGACGGGCAGGTGCTGCACGCCACACTGGCCGAAAAACTGCTCACGCTGCTGCTGGCCAAGCTGGCCAACCTGGTGCCTGGCGGCGGCATCTGGATGAACACACAGCGCCCCGAATGGAACGACGCCAACAACGCGCTGGTGGGCAAGGGCCTCTCGGTGGTCACGCTGGCCTACCTGCGCCGCTACATCGTATTCGTGCGCGATTTGCTAAAGCAGGGCCGGGCGGCCTCGCTGCCGGTGCGCGCCGAGGTGGCAGAGTTTTACGCGCGCGTCAACCGCATCCTGGCTGGCGCGCTGCCGCTGCTGGAAAGCAGCATCGACGACCGCCAGCGCCGCAGCCTGATGGACGCGTTGGGACAGGCGGGCAGCGATTACCGCTGGAAGATTTACCGGCATGGCTTTTCGAGCGAAATGGCCGCGCTGCCGCTGGATGAATTGCTGGGCTTTCTCGATGCGGCGCTGCGCTGCGCCGACAACACCTTGCGCGCCAACCGGCGCGGCGATGCGCTGTACCACGCCTATAACGTCCTGCACCTCACCGAAGGCGGCGCGTCGGTCAGCCACCTGAGCGAAATACTCGAAGGGCAGGTGGCGATCCTCTCGTCGGGATTGCTGACCGGCGCTGAATCGCTGGCACTGCTGGAAAGCCTGCGGCGCGGGCCGCTGTTCCGTGCCGACCAGCATAGCTACATCCTGTATCCTGACCGCGTATTGAAGGGCTTCGTGGCCCGCAACCTGATCCCGGCGGCGCAGGCGGCCGGACTGGGGCTGGCGGGCACGCTGGCCGCGGCCGGCGACGAGAGCCTGCTGGTGCGCGACGAGCGCGGCGATTTTCACTTTGCCGGGCACATCCGCAACGTGCGGGACGTAAGCCGCGCGCTGGAAGCATTGAAACAGCAGCCGCGCTTTGCCCGCCAGGCTGAACAGGACGCCGCCGCGGTGGAGGCGCTTTTTGAGCAAACCTTCCATCACGACCAGTTTACCGGGCGCTCGGGTACCTTCTTTGCCTATGAGGGTCTGGGCAGCATCTACTGGCACATGGTCTCCAAGCTGCTGCTGGCCGTGCAGGAAACCATCCTGCGCACGCGCGGCGAGCCGGAAACCGCGAAGCTGATCGAACGCTATGCCGACATCCGCGCCGGGCAGTGTTTCAACAAGACCCCGGCCGAATACGGCGCCTTCCCCACCGATCCCTACTCGCACACGCCCGGCGGGCAGGGCGCCAAGCAGCCCGGCATGACCGGCATGGTCAAGGAAGAAGTGCTGGCTCGGCAGGCCGAACTGGGTTACACGGTGGCAGACGGCTGCATCATTTTTGACTTCTTGCTATTCGAGCGCGGCGAATTGCTGCAAGTGCCGGCCAATTATGACTACATTGACGTGAACGGGCAGACGCGGCGCATCGCGCTGCCGGCCGGTTCGCTGGCTTACACCATCTGCCAGGTGCCGGTGGTGGTGCAGGCCAACGGGCGCGCTGAGGTTGTGGCGCACCTGCTCGGCGGCGAAACCCGCCGCATCGACGGGCACGCGCTGGACGCGGCCACCAGCGTGCACATCTTCCAGCGTGACGGCGCGGTCGAGCGGCTGGATGTGTCGCTGGGCTGAGCCGGGCGGGAAGCGGTGAATTTCAAGGGCGCGGCGGAGGTTTCGCCGCGCCTTTTCTTACGCTGCTTACCTCACCCATAAATCCGGCAAAATCTGCTCAAAATTTACTTTGGCATTAAACGAATGGATCAGGCAACCGAAGTGATTGTTGTTTGTTTTGCCCGGATCGAAATCGCGGTTGGATGAATCTATGGCATAATCATTCCATTGCAGGCTATACCATCCATCCCATCACCGTCAGGAACACAACTCTCCCATGAAACCCGTTTCCATAGCAGAACACGCCGATCCCCGCTGGGCGGGGTTGTACCGGGCCGCCGTCGCAGCCGTAGCCGCCATGCTGGTCATCATGGTGGCCCAGATTGTCATCTTTGCCGCCTGGCCGCCGCCCGAAACGGTCGAGGGCTTCTTCGAACTGTTCCAGCGCAACCCGTTGCTGGGACTGCTCAGCATGGACCTGCTGTACATCCTGAACAACTCGGTTCTGATGCTGATCTACCTGGCGCTGTATGCCGCACTGCGCAAGGGGGCCGAATCGGCCTCGCTGGCTGCGCTGGTGCTGGGGTTGGTGGGCGTGGCGGCCTATTTTGCCTCCAACACCGGCTTTGAGATGCTTGCCATCAGCGGCCAATACGCGGCCGCGGCGGGCGAAGCGCAGCGCACCGCGCTGCTGGGCGCCGGGGAGGCGTTGTTGGCCATCTACCGCGGGACGGCCTTCGATACCTATTATGTGCTCAATGCCGCCGCGCTGTTGATCTTCGCGGTGGTGATGCTGCGCGGCCGGTTGTTCACGCGCGCCACCGGTTGGTGGGGGCTGGCGGCCGGCGTGCTGATGGTCATCCCATCCACGGCGGGCGCGTTGGGTATGGCCTTCTCGCTGGCTTCACTGGTGCCGTGGGCGGTGTTCGCGGTGATCGCCGCGCGCCAGTTCCGGCGCTTCGCGGCGCAGGCGTGATGGAGAATTAACACAAGGAGGAGCTATGGCTATCTTACGGCGAATACTGGGCGTGGTGGTGATGGGCGCGGGCGTGATCGGCCTGCTGCTGGGCCTGGGCGGGCTGATCGGGTTGTTCATCGTGCGGCCGGCGCTGGTCAGCACGGCCACCGCCACGGTGGATACCCTGGTCACCAGCGTGGAGATCAGCCAGAAGACGCTGGAGATCACCGGCGGCGCGCTGGAGGCGACCGTTTCGAGCGTGGACGCGCTCTCCGGGACGCTCGACGCGACCGCGGAAACGCTGGCCGATACCCAGCCGGTGATCACGCAGGTCAACGCGCTGATGGGCAAAGCCCTGCCCGACGCGATGAAAGCCGCCGGCGATTCGCTCAACGCCGCCCAGAAGGCTGCGCAGTCGCTGGAGGGGGCCATCAAATCCTTCGAGTCATTCCGCAATCTGCTGGCGGCCGTGCCGTTTTTGGGCGTCAAGCAATCGACCCAGGCTTACGCCCCCGAGCAGCCGCTGGCCGATTCGCTGGGCGATCTTTCCACCAGCATCGAGGATATGCCGGACGACTTCGTGAAGATGTCGGAGAGCATGGACAAAGCCGACGGCAACCTGAACCTGGTGCAGACCAACCTGGTGAAGATGTCGGAAAACGTGGCCGTGATTTCGGAGCGGCTGGTCGAGTATCAGGCCGTGGTCGACGACTCCAAGGCTTCTATGGATAAGCTGCACGGCATTCTGACCGGCACGCGCGACAACCTGGGCACCATCCTGGCGGCGGCGACGGCCGTGATGGTGCTGTTCATGCTGTGGCTGCTGGTCACGCAGGTGGTCATCTTCAGCCAGGGCTGGGAACTGTTCCACGGTACGGCCGGCCGCGTGGATTCGGGTAAGTAAGGCTGCTCATGCGCGCGCTCAGGAAGGCTCTTCAGGACCGCCCCATTCGATGGAAGCCGCTGCTGGCCTGGGCGGGCCTGTTTGCCATCCTGTACGTCGCCGGGCTGTTCATCCCCGAAGGTTTCGATTGGGTGCACTTCTTTGGCCTGGGCAAGGTTTCGCCTATTTGGACGCCCTGGTCGCCGCTGGTGGTCAAGCTGCTCAACTGGCCGCTGCTGGTGGCCATCACGCTGTTCGCGGTCATCTACCGTACCTACCGCTACAACCGCTCGCCCTGGCCGATCGTGCTGGCAGTGCTGTCGCTGCCCACGGTGTGGATGATCATCCTGGGCAACCTGGACGGGCTGGTGCTGCTGGGCCTGCTGCTGATGCCGTGGGGCGTGCCGCTGGCATCGATGAAGCCGCAACTGGCGTTCTTCGCGCTGCTGGCCAACAAAAAATGGTTCATTGCCGCCGCCGCGTGGGGCATTCTGACCGTGCTGATCTGGGGGTTCTGGCCGCAGAACCTGCTAGGCACCGCCGTGCCGGGTTGGAAGAACGAGTGGGTGCAGGATATCACGCTGTTCCCGTGGGGCGCGCTGATCGCGCTGCCGCTGCTGTGGTTTTCGCGCGGCGACGAGGACTTGCTGATGGCCGCGGGCAGCTTTGTCACCCCCCACCTGTTCCCTTACCATTTCATTCTGTTGATGCCGGCGCTGGGGCGGATGAAACCGGGCTGGATGCTGGCAAGCTGGCTGCTTTCGTGGTCGCCGCTGCTGGCCAACTGGCTGGGCGACATCGGCTGGCACGCCGGCAATGTGTTCGCGGCGGTGCTGTGGATGGGCATTTATTTCAGCCGGCCACGCAAAAGCCCGGTGCCCGCGGAAACGGTCACGGCGTCAGAGATCAGGCAGGAGATGGCTTCCGGCCAATGACCGTGATGATATCCCCAAAATTCAGCCCAACGGTCCGATCCCACCAGTTCAGCCGCTTCAACAGCGCATCGAGGGCGTTCGACAGCCGCGCCGGCAGGTAGCGTCTGAGCCAGCAGCGGCTGAGGTGCGAGAGGCTCATGCGCCGGCAAGGGTGACAATGCTGCAGCAGTTCAAACCCGGCGTCGGCAAGCAGCCGGTTGAGCGTTTTGCAACAGAAAAAGTTGAGATGGTCCGGCGCAAAATGACGGTAGCGCGATCCGGTCAGGCGTAAATGCCATGCCTTGAAACAGGGCACTTCAATGACAAGAACGCCGCCCCGGCGCAGAATTTTGTGGAGAATTAGCAGGTCAGCCTGCGGGTCAGGCAAATGCTCGAACACCTGGAAGGCAGTGACGGCGTCAAAATAATCCACAGGAAAGGTCTGTTCGCGCAAAGTGTCGGTGGTGATATCGAGACCAAACGCGGCCCGCGCAAAAATCGAGGCGGCTGGCAGCGGCTCCAGGCCGCGGGTTAGCCAGCCGCGCTGTTGAGCGGCCGCCAGAAAAATGCCCCAGCCCGAGCCAAAATCGAACAGCCTGCTGTGGCCCTCGCTCAGGCCGGTGTAGCGCTCGATCTGGTCGAGGTACTCTGCTGCGTTGCGCCGCAGCGCAGGCCATTCAGAGGCCGGGTCCGGAAACGACCCAAATTCCCACGAGCCGCGCACATCTTCCAGGTCGGCGCTGGTCAGAATCTTCGGATCAGCGCCCGGCTGGAGGACGGGACCGTATTGAATCAGCGCTCGGGCGTTTTGGATGGTTTCAACGTACACCATTCCGCAGTTCCGGCAGCGCGAAACCGGCCCGGGTGATTGCGCGGGCTGCGCCAGAAGGCTGGCATTGTGTTGATGACAGACGGGACAGGCGCGAAGCTGAGCCATTTTCTCCCCTCAACCCACGGAGGAGCACTGGCCGCGATACATTTCAACAGTGACACACAGGGAAACTCTTCCAGTTTCATTATTGCACAAAAAGTGAATTGATAAAGGGGGCAATTTTCGATGTCAGGCAGTGTACGCGGTCGTGGCGTAAAAAGGTTGTATCATAATGACGTGATCGGATTCATCCTATAGGAGTGCGAGCAATGGGGAAACGGGATGTGCTTGTCAAAATTCTGGCGGTCGCCGGCACGGTGCTCACCGCGCTGCCGCTGCTGCTGCCGTTGATCTTCGGCCTGATGAACGTACTGTCCGGCGGTCGGTTTTTGGTCGATTTTTTGATGCCGGCCGAGCTGTTCCTGGTGGTGCTGGCGGGCGGGGTGCTGCTGGTGTGGGCGGCGGTGCGCGCTCACCGGCGCATCACCTGGATGACCTGGAGCCTGAGCGTGGCGGTGTGTTCGCTGGCGCTCTCCGTCGGGGCGGCAATGATCAACGGGCAGGCCACCGGTGAAATCGATCCGCAGCAGGCATCCTGGATCGTGTCGCTGGTGGGACTGGGGCTGTACCTGCTGGCGGTTCTGGCGCTGGCGGTGGGCGGCGTGCTGCTGGCACGGGACGTGTTTCGGGGCGGGGAAGGCTAGGCGGGCAGGCGCCGCGCTGGAAACAGGTGGTGGAATCGCGCCCCGGGCGCTGGATGCACCACCTGGAGCGGTATACGGCAACCGACCTGGAGGGTGAGGTGCGCGCCTGGTTGCGTGAAGCCTGGGAGCAGGCTGGTTGAAATCAATGACTTTTTTGGGCCTATTCCTATGACTTGCGCAACTTGCAAGCGCGCGTGCTTTGGCTAATCTATTAAGTGTCA
Organism: Longilinea sp.; assembly: GCA_026645875.1. Lineage (GTDB taxonomy): Bacteria > Chloroflexota > Anaerolineae > Anaerolineales > Anaerolineaceae > Longilinea. Next base: position 4,248 of record JAPKMQ010000054.1, on the reverse strand, counting down.
GGCTTAATTCCTCTCCCACCGGCAATCGAATAGCCCGCAACCCCTCCATCTTCCAAGCGCGGCCCGAACTGCCGGCAGGCCATTTGTGTTGCGTTTAACCAGGAGCGCCATATGACCCAAGAACAATCCCCCGAAATCTCATTGAGCATCCGGACCGGAAGTTTTATGACCAACTATCACGACTGGGGCAAAGGCCAGCCGGTGCTGTTGATTCACGGCTCGGGGCCGGGTGTTTCAGCCTGGGCCAACTGGGGCAGGGTGCTGCCCAAACTGTCGCTCAACCGGCGCGTGATCGCCCCCGACATGGTTGGCTTTGGCTTCACCGACCGGCCGGAGGGCATCACCTACAGCATGGAAGGCTGGCTGCAGCAGGCGGTCGACTTCCTCGACGCGCTGGAGTTGCAGCAGGTGGATGTGGTGGGCAACTCATTCGGCGGCGCGCTGGCGTTGTGGCTGGTGGTGCGCCACCCCGAGCGCGTGCGCCGGCTGGTGTTGATGGGCGCGGTGGGCGTGCGCTTCGACGTGATGCGCGGGCTGGACGCGGTGTGGGGCTACACCCCCTCCATCGAGAACATGCGCGCCATGCTGGATACCTTTGCCTACTCGCGCGTGCTGGTGAACGAGGACCTGGCGCAGATGCGTTACCAGGCCAGCATCCGCCCGGGCTTCCAGGAGAGCTTCAGCGCCATGTTCCCGGCGCCGCGCCAGCGCTGGGTGGACGAGATGGCACGCTATGAAGATCAACTGCCCAACATCCAGCAGCCAACGTTGATCATCCACGGGCGCGAGGACAGGGTCATCCCGGTGGAAAATTCGCTGACGCTGTTCAACGCCATTCCCAACGCCCAGTTGCACATCTTTGGCAAATGCGGCCATTGGACGCAGATTGAGCACACCGACCGCTTCGTGCGGCTGGTGGAGAATCACCTGGCCGAATAGAACCCGACCAAAGGAGAGATGAAAAATGGACGCCAAACCGGAACGCATTCAAAAAATGGCCGGCCTGCTTGACACGGCGCTGCACCAACGGCAGGTGATTGAACCGGTCGTCGAGCTTGACCCGGGCCTGGACGTGGACGATGCCTATGCCGTCCAGATGATCAACGTGGCGCGCGAATTGGAACGCGGCGCGGCGGTCAGCGGCAAAAAGATCGGCCTGACCTCAACGGCCATGCGGACTATGCTGGGGGTGAACGAGCCAGACTACGGCCACCTGCTGGACACGATGGCGGTGACGGACGGCAGGGCACCCATTGACCGGCTGATCCAGCCCAAAGCGGAGGGCGAGATTGCCTTTGTGCTGAAGCACGACCTGGCCGGGCCAGACGCCACGCTGGAGGATGCCCTGGCGGCGACCGACTACGTGGTGGGGGCGATTGAGATTGTCGACAGCCGCGTGCGCGACTGGAAGATCGGGTTGATCGACACGGTGGCCGACAACGCCTCCAGCGGCCTGTACGTGCTGGGCAACAGGCACATCCGCCCGGACGAGCTGGTGCTGACCGACGAGTGCATGCAGCTCTTCAAGAACAGCGAATGGGTCAATGCGGGCTGCGGGGCCGACGTGATGGGCCACCCTGCGCTGTGCGTGGCCTGGCTGGCCAACAAACTGCACCGCTACGGCGTCACGCTCAAACGCGGCGAGGTGGTGCTCTCGGGCGCGCTCTCGGCGGCCCTGCCGGCGCGGCGCGGCGACCGCTTTGAGGCCGTGTTCAATAAACTGGGCACGGTGGCGGTCGAGTTTGTGTGAGCAGGGTTTGGTCGAAACAACACCTGCCACCTCAAACGATCAATCCTTCCGGGTTGCAAATAAAACCGACCGCCAAAAATGCACCGTGCCGCGCCAAACTTGCTATAATAGGGTGAACCGGGCAGTTCCCGGTGGTTTCCCCCGCGATCTGGATCGAAAACATATCAAAAAGGAGCCGCTTTATGGGAGAAAAAGGCAGCAAGAAGGATAAGGAAAAGGCCAACAAGCAGAAGCAGCAGAAGGTCGAGAAGAAGAAAGAGGAACAGAAGTCGAAACTGCCCGCCAAGAAACCCGCTTAGCCGCGCGCTGGCGTGTGTTCGCCTTGAATTTACGAAACGCTCTCCATTGTTGGAGAGCGTTTGCTTAACTGGCAATTTGGCCGGGGCTTTTCTGCCGTTTGCTGTCTATAATCAATGGGTAAGAATCTGTTCGGCTTGAACGGAGCATTTCCACCCATGAAAACAACTGAATCACGTACCGCCGTCCTGATCACTGCCTGGACGGTGATTATCAGCATCGGGCTGTTCACCGTCGTCGCCCAGGAGATTTTTCACTTCCGCGTCTCCGAGGATCTGCAATACTACGTGGCCATGGGGATCCCTTTGGTTGGCCTGTTGCTGACCTTTGCGTGGAAAGCCATCCGGCCGCTGCGGCCGTTCTTCGGGTTGTTCCTGGTGCTGGAGGCGGCGCACTGGCTGGTTTTAGCGCGCCTGGACCAGCTGCCCGTTTTCCAGAGCTGGCTGCGCAACCCCTCGTTCAACGTGTACATGCTGGCCGAGCAATCGCTCAAATTGATCATCACGCTGGCCATCATCGCGTTCCTGTTCGTGATCCACAAAAAGCGCCAGGCTTTCTTCCTGGCCCGGGGCGACACCGCCGCGCCGATGGAAGCCATCCCCTGGCTGGGGATCAGGAAGGGCACGCGCTGGAACAAATTCGGGCCGATCGCGGGGGTGTGCATCACCCTGGGGCTGCTGGTTTTCCTGGTGCTTGGCGGGCGGCCTTCGGCGGCCATGTTTGTGAAGGTGCTGCCCTTTGTGCCGGCCATTTTGCTGGCGGCCACCTTGAATGCGTTCTATGAAGAAGTGACCTTCAAGGCATCCTTCCTTTCGGTGCTGGAGAATGTAGTCGGCCGGCAGCAGGCGCTGTTGTTGATGGCGGCCTTCTTCGGCTTTCTGCACTTCTACGGCGTGCCCTACGGTGTGCTGGGCGTGTTGATGGCAGGCATACTGGGCTGGCTGCTGGGCCGCTCGATGCTGGAAACGCGCGGGTTGTGGTGGGCCTGGTTCATCCATTTTCTGCAGGACGTGGCCGTTTTTGTCTTCCTGGCGGTCGGGTCGGTGACGCCGGGCGGGTGAGAGCTGGGTTTTGGCGGCTTAACCCCACAAGAAATCGTTATCACCCCGCATCAGGCCTCACGTGTTTGGCCCCCACACCTCGGTGTAAGGATGCGGCAGCAGCTCCTTGAGCTTGACCGCACTGTTTTCGCCCAGGACCACGTCGGTGACCTCCAGGTTGGCGGCGTCCACCGCGTACATAAACTCGCGGCAGCGCCCGCAGGGCGGCAGCACCAGCAAGGTCTCGTCGCCCCACACCGCCACGATGCGCGCGATGCGCGTTTCGCCGGCGGTGATCATGGCGGCAATGGCGGCGTGCTCGGCGCAGAAGCCCATACCGCTGCCCACGTCGATGCACACGCCCAGGTAAACATTCCCGGCGGCGGTCTGCAGCGCGCAGGCCACGTCGCCGGCGGTGTTCTCGCGCGACAGCCGGCGCGGGTTGAGCACCGCCCGGGCGCGCTGGATCAGTTCACGATTGGTCAGCATGTTCTCTCTTTACCGTTTCAGCCGGATGGCTTCCTCGATCAGTTCGCGCACGGCGGGCTGCGCCAGATCTTCCATGCGGTTGATTTTTACATGCCGCGCGCGCTTGCCGCTGCCCTGCAATAGGCCCACAGGATCGGTCAAAACCGTGCCCTGACCAAACATCAGGTTGACATGGAATGTGAACGGCGCCAGCGCGCACACCAGGTCGGCATACTTGCGCCCCGTGCCGTAGGCGATGATCTTCGAGGGCGCGTCCACCATCTCGAGCGCATCCGGGAAGACGCCCAGGATCAGCGCGCGGGCGGCCAGCGTCAGTTCACGGACCGGCGGGCTGTAGGGAGCAAGGAATTCTTCCAGGGTGGTTTCGGGCACGGCAGCAATCTCCAGCAAAGAATTATACCCGACTGCTGAAAGTCTGCGTGCGCGGGTCAAAGCAGGCATGCGCTGCAATCAGCGCGCGCAGTTCGTCCCAGGGCGCGCCTGCAAACGAATCAATGCGCGCGTAGCGCATGGCCAAACGGCCTTCGTCGATCAGCAGCCCATGTGGGTCGGGCAGGAACGCGCCGTGGGTGAAGTACAGGCGGATGTGGTCGCGGCGCACCTGAATGCCGCAGATTCCGGCGCTCACCGGGCCGCCGCCCGGGTGAAAGTAAACCACGCCGCCGCGGCGCA
>JAPKMQ010000053.1 GCA_026645875.1 Longilinea sp. | reverse complement strand
TCAGGTTGCCCTGCCGTTTTCCGGCCTCGATGACGCTGACGATATCCGGCGATTGGCCCGATTGCGACACGCCCACCACCAGCGCGTCCTTGATCACCGGCGGCTGGTTGTAATATGTGAACAGCGAAGGCGTCGCCAGCGCCAGGGGAAGCTGGTTGAGCGCCCCCCAGACATAATTGGCATACCGCCCGGCATTGTCCGAGGTTCCGCGCGCAGCCAGGAAGACAAATTCCACATTTCGGTCGCGAATTTCCCGCGCGATCTTCTCAATCACGCTGCGTTGCTGATCCAACAAATGGCTCAGGCGGGCAGGCTGCTCGAAAATTTCATCATACAGGCTCATGTTAACCTCGTGTGGCTGGGTAATGATAATGCTCGTAATTGTATTCTACTCAATTGTTCTTGAAATTCCCGCATCATGTCCTGGGTATGTCTCAGGATAAATACAGCCAGATCCAGCCTGACACCCCGGATTAATGACATCATATCCATTCCAATAAAAATTTACAGATCAAGAGCATTAGCTTGCCGCATTTTATGAAAGGCTCAAACAGCCTTTTTCAACGAACCGCGGTGGAAATTGACAGTTGCAGACCAATCGTCCAAAAAATTTGATCTGTTTGTCACTCCGTGCATCTCTGATTTGTTCAGGGCGCTTGAGTGGAGAATGATGGGCTCTATGAAGATCCGGTCACGCGAACCTGGATGGTGGGCTTGGTCAAAGGAGCGCGGGTGAGCAACCGCCACAGTTCCTTGCCAATACCGGCCATCATCCGGCCAACTGACAGGAAATTAACCGTCAGTCCGTTTCTACGGTCCGTCGCGGATGAAGCCATCCAGACCACTTTTCGAGCAGGTTCTTCTGGCGGATTGCCCCAGAGACGAATCACCGCATTCAAGGGCAGCACCTTCTTTTCGTATCCTTCAATGACATCCACCTGGGTGAGCATTTCTGTAATTACCAAACCTGGATTAATGGCCATCACTTCCACACCCGCCCCGGCATATTCCCTGGCAAGGGCGCTGGTAAAGTTTTTCACCCAGGCCTTGCTGGAGGCGTAGGCATTCTGAAAGGGAACCGGGCCAGACTCGCCACGGCCCAGCAGGTTGATCAGCTTGCCAGAGCCTTGCGCCAGGAACTGCCGCATGGCCACATGCGAGCCGTAATAGACGCCCATGATATTGGTGTCGACCACTTTCTTGATCCGCTCCGGCGCGATGGACATGGTGGATCCGTACGGGGCGCTGATGCCGGCGTTGTTCACCCAGATATCCAGCCGGCCAAAGGTTGCCACAGCCTGCGATGCCAACCGCTCCAGATCTTCAAGGTTGGCCGTGTCACAGGCGAAACCTTCAGCCTTGTAGCCGTTATTTCTCAATTCAGTCACAGCGGATTGAAGGGTTTCGGCCGTGCGCGCCGCTAAAACCACATTGGCGCCTTGTTCCGCGAAGGCTTTAGCAATCGCAAAACCCAACCCTCGACTTGAACCGGTAATCACTGCCGTCTTACCATCCAGTAATTTCATTCACCATAATCCTTTTCTATTATCAAGTTGTACAACTTTCTAAAATAACTGGACAAAATTGTCCAACTACTATACAATAACGTCAGATTATATGTACAATACATGTACAAGTCAAGAGTTAGCTAGTCTCGGCAGTTGCCCGTAGGACCATTTTTAAGCAAATCAACTCTGGAATTCAGTTGGCACCATGGATGATAAAGCGCCTGCCCACAACATGAAAGCGGTGATCAAAGAGACCGGTCTGACGCCTGCCACTTTGCGCGCCTGGGAGCGCCGCTACAGGCTGTTCAAGCCGCAACGCACGAAAGGCGGGCACCGCTTGTACAGTGAAAGCGATATCATCCTGCTCAAATGGCTGGTCGAGAAGCAAAAAGAGGGCCTGAGCATCAGCCGCGCGGTGGATTTATGGCGCAGTCAGGCTCACCGACCGCAGGAATCCGCGCCGGATGCATCTGCCAGCCTGGTTACCCTCACAGCGGGTGAGGGCATGTTGAGCCAGTTATCTCAAAGCTGGCGCGAGGCCTGCCTGGCTTTCAACGAGCCCGAAGCCGAACTGGCGGTCGCCAAGGCGCTGGCAATCGCGACGCCAGAGGTGGTTTGCACCCAGGTCCTGCAAAAGGGGCTGGCCGAGCTGGGCCGGGGTTGGTACGCGGGGAAAGTCAGCGTGCAACAGGAACATTTCGCCTCGGCCCTGGTCGCGCGCCGCCTGAATGCCCTGTTTGCCATTGCCCCCGCGCCCACCCGCCCAGGCCGGCTGCTGGCTGCCTGTCCATCGGGCGAATATCATGATCTGGCCCTGCTAATGCTGGCTTTCATCTTGCGCTGGCAGGGATGGGAAGTGATATACCTGGGCGCGGATATTCCGTTGGAGCATTTGGGCGCCACCCTGGAGGCCACAAAACCTCACCTGGTGCTCTCCACCGCCCAGACTCTGCCGGGCGCAGCCGCGCTGATTGAGCTGGCCGAAACCGTGAATGCCCATGCCGTTCCGCTGGCCTTTGGTGGCGGCATCTTCAACGAAGTTGACGGTCTTTCTGAACGGATCCCGGGGCATTTCCTGGGCCGGGATGTGGACACGGCCCCCCAGGTGATCGAATCCCTGCTGGCCAATCGCCCCTCCCCGCCCGCGATCAGGCCGCTGGCGTCGGCCTATGCCGCCTCCCTGGCGGCGTTCAGAGAGCAAGAAGGTCTCATCCTGACCCGCGTGCGGCAGGCTATGCAATCCAGCCAGGTTTCTCCCAGGGACGTGGAGCGGGCCAACGCGAGCTTCAGCCGCGCTGTGATTGCGGCGCTCACCCTGGGCGAAGTGCACTTTCTTGACCATTCCGTCGCGTGGTTGAATGGGCTGCTCAAAAATATGGGCGTCCCGCCAGGCTTTGGCGTTCAATATCACCAGGCCTTCCATCGGGTGGTGAAGGAATTGCCCGATCCACGGATTAAGCCTCTCCTGGAATGGTTGTCCAGATTTGAAACGGTGTCACCCTCACCGGCGATGAATACCCCTTTGACGAATTGAGGTGCTGATTTGAAAAACTCGCGTTTGTTGACGATATTCCTGATTGTCTTTGTGGATTTATTGGGCTTTAGCCTGATCCTGCCGCAACTCCCGTACTACGCCGAATCCTTTGGCGCTACGCCGGTGATTGTCGGATTGCTGGTGGCTTCGTATGCCGCCGCACAGCTCATCGGCGCTCCACTGCTGGGCCGCCAATCCGACCGCTTTGGCCGCCGCCCGGTGTTGCTCATTTCGGTCGCCGGCACGATAACTGGTTTCGTTCTGCTGGGTTTCGCTCCCGTGTTGGGAAAAGCTCTCGCCCCCCTGCTGGGATTACAGTCCGCGGATCCGCTGATCATTGCCATCCTGTTCTTCAGCCGCATCCTGGCCGGGCTGACGGGCGGCAATATCACCGTTGCACAGGCATACATTGCCGATGTCACCGATGAGGAGAATCGCGCCAAGGGTCTGGGGCTGATCGGGGCCGCATTTGGTCTGGGGTTCATTATCGGTCCGGCCGCCGGCGGCATCCTCAGCCAATGGGGTTACAGCGTGCCTGCCTTCACGGCAGCGGGTGTGGCTACCCTGAATTTCATCGCAATCTTTTTCCTGCTGCCCGAATCGCTCACCGCGGAACGGCGTGAGGAGATCAACCAGAGAAAACGCCTGCCGTTTACAATCAAAGCGCTAGTGGAGGTACTGCGCCGTCCAACCGTGGGCCCGCTGCTTCATGTGCGCTTTTTTTACGGTCTGGGATTTGCCACGTTTCAAGGAATCTTCTCGCTGTACACGCAGGCTATCGGCCTGAGCGCGCAAACCACCGGGTATATTCTTGCCTATGTGGGCCTGATCTCCGTCATCGTCCAGGGTGTTTTGATCGGGCAATTAACCAAACGCTTCCGTGAAAATTGGTTAATCATCACCGGTCTGTGGGTCATGGCGCTAGCCCTGCTCGCCTGGGGTTTTACCACTCAACTCTGGGTATTACTGATTGTGATCCTGCCGTTGGGGCTGGCGGGCGGCGTGTTGAACACCGTGCTGCAGAGCACCATCAGCAAATCCGTGCACCGCGACGAGATCGGCGGCATCCTGGGAATTGCCGGCTCGCTGGAAGCCTTCACCCGCGTCATCGCGCCCTCTGTCGGCGGATTGCTGCTGCAAAGCCTGGGCACATGGGCGCTTGGCGTCTTCAGCGCGGTAGTCATGGGCTGGGCGGTGACCTTTGCCTACCGCCGCATCATCCTCCTCTCCATCCGCCAGCGCCGGTTGGCAGAGGCTGAGGTCACCCATGCCTAAGGGTGTACGCTTTGCGCTACTCCTGATCGGTTTCATCATCGTCGCTAGCGCCGGTTTCGTTTTGTGGGGCGAAACCCCTGCCCGCCCCATGCCGGAAGCCCTGGCAGCTTTACAATCCGATTCACAGGTGACCGTCACCTCCGGGCCCTGGCTGGTTTTTGCACCCACCACCGGGCAACCGGCTGCGGGGCTCATCCTTTACCCGGGCGGGCGCGTGGATTATCGCGCCTATGCGCCTGCCGTCCGCCAAATCGCGGAACAGGGTACCCTGGTGGTCATTGTCCGCATGCCGCTCAACCTGGCGGTGTTCAACCCAAACGCCGCTTCACAGGTGATCACAGCTTACCCACAGGTGAAACACTGGGCGATTGGCGGTCATTCGTTGGGCGGCGCGATGGCGGCCAATTTTGCCAACAGCCACCCCGATGCGGTCCAGGGGCTGGTCTTGTGGGCTGCCTACCCTGCCGGCAGCGATGACCTGTCCGCCTCCGGTCTGAGGGTCGTTTCAATTTCCGGAACGCTGGACGGTTTATCAACAATGGAAAAAATCGAAGCCTCGCGGACGCTGCTGCCAGCCAATACCACCTGGATTGCTATCGCCGGCGGCAATCACGCCCAGTTCGGCTGGTATGGCGATCAGGCCGGAGACAACTCAGCGACCATCTCCCGATCGGACCAGCAGGCCCAGGTGGTCGCAGCGACAAAAGCGTTGTTGAAGGCTTTGGAATGAAATATCTCCTTTTTTTGCTTTAGGATTCAATCAGACAAGGACACCGTTGGAATGATAAGCAATCAATGGTACGTGGTATTAGAGTCGGATGAAGTCAAAGCCCAACCGGTTGGAGCGACACGCTTGGGCGAGAAAATGGTTTTCTGGCGCGATCCATCCGGCAAGGTGCACGCCGCGGCGGATCGCTGCCCGCACCGCGGGGTGGCACTCAGCGCGGGAACGATGCAGTCGGACCATTTGCAATGCCCTTTCCACGGCTTTGAGTTCGACGAGTCGGGGAAATGCGTGCTGGTGCCGGCCAACGGGCGGAACGGCGTGATCCCCAATGCCATGCGCCTGAAAACCTACCCAACCCATGAAGCCCACGGTTTCATCTGGATCTGGTGGGGGGCGTCTGCCCCCGCGGATTTGCCAGGGCCGGAATTCTTCGAAAACCTGGATGACACCTATACATACAGTTCAGCGCGTGATCCGTGGAAGGCGCATTATTCACGCGTCATCGAAAACCAACTGGATGTCGTCCATCTGCCCTTCATTCACCGCAACACCATCGGGCGGGGCAACCGCACCGTGGTGGACGGCCCAGTGGTGGAATGGAAAGGCGACCGGATGATGTATACCTATGTGTTCAACCGATTGGATGATGGCATACCGCCCCGCAGAAGCAGCGAGCTTTCAGCCAAACCAGCGAGAAGCCAGCACCTGGAATTCATCTTCCCCAACCTGTGGCAAAACTACATCACCGAGAAGGTCAGCATCCTGGCGGCATTTGTCCCGGTGGATGATGAAAATACGATCCTCTACCTGCGGTTTTACCAACGCTTCATGCGCGCGCCCTTGCTGGGAAACCTGATTGCCCGCCTGGCCATGCCGGCGAATATGCACATCGCTCACGAAGACCGGCGGGTGGTGATCACCCAGCAACCCAAAGCCAGTGGTTTGAAGATCGGCGAAATCCTCATCCAGGGCGATCTGCCGATTATCGAGTACCGCCGCAAGCGGGCTGTCCTGCAAAACCAGGCCGAGCGAGGGTAGTGGTTTTTACGCCAAGGACAACGCGCAGCCAGATGAGCAAACACGATCCCTGATCACCCACAATTTCTAACCCACCCTCCCTTGATGGGGTTGCCTTGAAAAATTCATCCAGGCAGCCCTTTTTGTTTTTATCCCCTTTGCCCATAATAGGCATTTTTTCCGTGTTTCCTGAAGAAGTGTTTGTCCAACAGCTCTTTTTGCATGGGCAGGAGGTCAGAATTTAACTGAAGCGCATGATATTGCATAAAGGCGACTTCCTCCAGGACCACAGCCGTTTCAATTGCTTTTTCGGGCGTTTTCCCCCAGCAGAAAGGGCCATGGCTTTGGAAAAGAACCGCTGGAATCAAATCGGGGTCAAGGGACCGGAATGTCTCGATGATCACTTTGCCCGTTTCGATCTCGTAATTCCCTGCAATCTCAGCCGGGGTCATTTGCCGGGTGCAGGGAATTGTGCCATAGAAATAATCTGCGTGCGTTGTGCCTGTAGGCTCAATCGGCTTACCGGCTTGAGCAAAACTTGTCGCCCAACGGCTGTGCGTATGGACGATACCGCCGATGTTTGCGAATGCTTTGTAGAGTTCAACATGCGTTGGCGTATCGGAGGAAGGTTTTAGCCTGCCCTCGATCGTTTTTCCGTCCAGATCAACGATCACCATATCCTCGGCAGTCAACTCCGCATAATTCACGCCAGATGGTTTGATCACAACCAGTCCGCTGGCGCGATCTATCCCCGAGACATTCCCCCAGGTTAAGGTAACCAGTGCGTATTTAGGCAGAAGCAGGTTGGCCGCCAGCACCTGTTGGCGTAATTGTTCCAGCATATTACCTCAACTTCCAGAGCAGGTCGTTGACGCGGAGCTCCTTTTTCAATTCTTCAATGGTGGTGTTCTCAGTGAGATGGACAAACTCAATATCCATCATCTCCGCCCAATCTTCGAGCATTTCTGCGGTGGCATCGTAAGTCAATACTGTGTGGTGAGCACCGCCGGCGGTGATCCAGTGGCAAATGCCTTCGCGAAGGTTCGGCAGGATCTTCCACATCACCCGGGCAACTGGCAGGTTTGGCATCTCCATAATCGTCTTGACGCACTCGATATCCTGGACGATGAGACGAAGCCTGCCGCCCATGTCAATCAGAGAAATCACAATCGCTTTACCTGCGTGCCCCTCGAAGACGAGGCGGGCCGGGGATTCTTTTCCGCCAATTCCAAGCGGATGAACCTCGATACGCGGTTTAGCCGTTGCAATGGACGGGCAGATTTCAAGCATATGAGCGCCCAGCGAATATCCATTCTCTTTTTCGAAATGATAGGTGTAATCCTCCATGAAAGAGCTGCCGCCTGCTAGCCCCTGCGTCATCGCTTTAATGATATGGACCATGGCAGCGGTCTTCCAGTCACCCTCCGCGCCGTAGCCAAAACCACGCGCCATCAGGTTCTGCGAAGCAATACCCGGAAGCTCTTCCATTCCCCACAAATCCTGGAAGGTATTGGTGAATGCATCCGCATGCTCCCTTTCCAGGATGCGCTCGATGGCAATTTCCTCTTTGGCTTGATAATAAACGGCATGAAAATCATCGGTATCAAGCTGGTATTTTTCCCGATACTCTTTGACTTTTGCTTCTGCTTCTTCTTCCGTCACTTTGCTGATCGCGTCGACAAGTTCCCCAACCGGCCAGGTATTGACCTGCCAGCCTAATTTGATTTGCGCCTCGACCTTGTCGCCTTCGGTAACTGCCACCTCGCGCATATTATCCCCGAAGCGGACAACGGAAAGGTTTTGACTCACATGATAACCTACCGCGGCACGCACCCAACCCCCCAACTCCTTGATGACTTTTTCATCTTTCCAGTGGCCAACAATCACTTTCCTGTGCAGGCGCATTCTCGCCCCAATAAATCCATGCTCGCGGTCACCATGAGCCGCCTGATTGAGATTAATAAAATCCATGTCGATTTCTTCGTTGGGAATTTCGACATTGTACTGGGTGGCAAAATGACAATAAGGTTTCTGTAATAGCTTGAGCCCGTTGATCCACATCTTAGAGGGGGAGAAAGTGTGGCACCAGGCGACGATGCCAACACAGCGATCATCGAAATTCGCCTGCTTGACGATCGCGGTGACTTCTTCATTTGATTTGATCGTACCCTTATAAACAAATTTACAGGGGATGTTTTTATTTGAATTGATAAAGGATGCCATTTCCTGGCCACGTTGCGCCACAGTCTCCAGGACCTCGGATCCGTATAACAACTGGGAACCCACGACAAACCAGACTTCATTCTCTTCAATTTTTGGCATTGTTACCTCCATTCTGTTTCTCCATTCATCGCTAAGTCGTTTTCCCGTTGCGAAATTTATACCGCGCCGGCAAAAACAACGACCAATAGTATCACTTCAGTGATTGCACCGCAGTTTTTTCAATAATCAATCCTTCTTTGTAGCGATCCATGAAAACTGCAAATCCACGAACATCTTCATGATCAGGGGAAATCGTCGATCCGGGTACACCGGTAAATACTCTTTTTGACAGGTAAGTCTCCAACGACTCGCCGCTGCCCTTATTCAACATGTACGCCGCAAGTAAAGCGATCCCCCAGGCGCCGCCCTCGCCTGCCGTTTCCATCACAGAAACCGGGACATTCAATGCCGCGGCCATCATGCTCTGGCCTACATTTTTGGTTTTAAAAAAACCGCCGTGACCCAGCAATTGACCGATCCTGACCTGTTCATCAATAAACAGGATGTCCATGCCAATCCGCAATGTGGCGATCGCCGAATACAAATGCATTCGCATGAAATTGGCCAATGAGAACCGGCTGTCGGGCATACGCACGAACAACGGCCGTCCTTCTTCCAGGCGCATGATGGGTTCGCCGGAAAAATAATTATAGGCGAGCAGATTTCCGCAGTCCGCGTCGCCTTCCACCGCTTTTTGAAAAAGCCTCTCGAATATCTCGGGTTGACCGATCTCTTGGCCAATCGTTCTAGAGAACTCATGGAATAACTCCACCCAGGCGTTAAGGTCGGACGTGCAGTTATTGGCGTGTACCATCGCCACCGGCCTGCCGGCGGGCGTTGTCACCATGTCGATCTCGGGATATACCTTCGAGAGCGATTTCTCCAGGACGATCATGGCAAAAACCGAAGTACCAGCAGAAATATTGCCTGTTTGTTCCGCCACGCTATTGGTGGCAACCATGCCTGTTCCGGCATCACCTTCAGGCGGGCACAGGGGGATGCCTGCCTGTAACTGCCCGCTGGGATCCAGCAATCTCGCGCCTTGCTCTGTAAGAAAACCGGCCGGTTCGCCCGCCATGGTCACCCGGGGCAGAATCTCCTCGAGTTTCCATGGATAATCATGCTCTGCGATTTTTGAATTGAACAACTCAACCATGCGTTGGTCATAGTTATGGCTGCTGGCATCGATGGGGAACATGCCCGACGCGTCGCCAATGCCCAACACTTTCTGGCCGGTCAATTTCCAATGGACGTAGCCGGCCAGCGTGGTGAAGTAACAGATGTTTCCAACATGGGTTTCCTCGTTCAGGATCGCCTGATACAGGTGGGCAATGCTCCATCGTTGAGGAATATTGAATTGGAATAGCTCCGTCAGTTGTTCGGCGGCCTGTCCCGTCGTTGTGTTGCGCCAGGTACGGAACGGTACCAGTAAATCGCCGTCTATTCCAAACGGCATATATCCGTGCATCATGGCGCTGAAACCGATGGCAGAGACGGTTGTTAATGGGTGGCGGAATTGTTGATGAAAAGCGTCTGCCAACTTTGCATAACAATCCTGCAAACCTGCCCAAATGTCTTCGATACTGTACGTCCAAAAGTCATTGACGTACTGATTTTCCCATTCGTGGCTGCCGCTGATAATTGGCGCGTTGTTCTGATCGATCAGGACGGCTTTAATGCGCGTGGATCCAAATTCGATCCCCAGGATCATTTTTTCGCCCTCGTAACCTTTTTGTGATTTCTGATTACCTTCCATCGATCACACGACCCTTTCTGCCAATATCTTCGTCCTTTTTCCGCACGCCCGACTATCCGGCCTTCTACTTTTCCTGATTTCAACAAAGTGAATACTGCGCTGTTGTTTCCAACTGCCGTCCAAAGCGCTGAAGTGGATACGTTTTTCGGATGGTCTATTGATCCCGTCTGCGCGTCTCCAATGTTACATCCATCCGGTTGGTTTTACTCTGAGAGGTTTTCGCGCAATAACCATAATGTTGTTGATGCCTGCCCCACCCTGCCGCTTCAAGCAAAAGATCTTTTCATGAACAATGCGGCGTTAATAAATGCTCCTCAGGCAGGGTTCGGAGGATTTCAGAATCGCATCAACCTCTCAAATTGAATGCTTCAATCCCTTTTAGGATCAGCTCCCGGCGATTGCCTGCATGATCTGGTCGCCAGATTCATCCGTGAATTCAGCTACCATCTTGCGTTCACGCATGACAGCCACACGGTGGCTGGTCCGCAACACCTCCTCTAATTCAGAAGAAATGAACACACACGATTTGCCTTCCTCTGCCAACGAAAGAACCAGCTTCTGGATTTCCGCCTTTGCGCCCACATCGATACCTCTTGTGGGTTCATCCAGGATGAGCAACCGTGGATTGGTTGCCAACCAACGAGCCAGGATAACCTTTTGCTGATTACCACCGCTCAGGTTCTTGACCTGTTGATCGGCAGATGGCGTGGCAATATTCAATAGTTTGATGTACTTGTCTGCAATTTCGTATTGTTCCTGTTTTTTAAGGAACTTGAACCATCCCAGGCCGGCCTGCATGGCCAGGATAATGTTTTCACGTACCGTTAAGTCGCCAATGATGCCAGACTCCTTCCTGTCCTCCGGGCAGAGCGCCACCCCGCGCCCGATGGATTTCAACGGTGCGAAATCTTCAATTTTGGCGTCATCGATGCGCAACGTTCCGCCGGTGGGATTATCGATTCCAAAGAGGAGTTGGGCAATCTCGGTGCGCCCTGAACCCAGCAGACCTGCCAGCCCGACGACTCGGCCCGGGACAATTGTTCCGCCTTCAGCCAGGCTTCATCCTTGATGAATTTCCGGCTCTCTTTCTTGATATTCACCATCTCGTCATACTCCACCAGGGAACGGCCGATCATCTTGGTGATCAACTCGAGACGCGACAGTGATTTGACGTCGTAAGTGCCGACCAGCGTGCCGTTGCGCAAAACCGTAATCCGGTTTGCTACTTCGTAGATCTGGTTCAAGAAATGAGTAATAAAAATAATGGAAACGCCTTCACCTTTCAGCCTGCGCATCACTGTAAATAGCTGCGCCGTTTCGTTGGCATCCAGGCTGGAGGTCGGCTCATCGAGCACGAGAACCTTGGCGTTCGCGATTTCCAGTGCGCGGGCAATGGCGGCCATTTGCTGTAATGCCACAGAGCAGGTCCCCAACGGCAGGGTGACGTCCATATCCACGCCCAGCCCGTCAAGAATCTCCCTGGCTGCGGCGTTCATGGCATTTCGATCGATGAAACCGAATTTATGCGGTTCGCGGCCGATGAGGATATTTTCTGCCACACTCAAATGCGGACAAAGGTTAACCTCCTGGTACACCGTGCTGATGCCAAGCGCCTGGGCATGTTGCGTGGAGCGGATGACCTCTTTTTGTCCGTTGATCCTAATGCTGCCGGCATCGGGCTGTACTACGCCCGTGAGAACCTTGATCAGGGTAGATTTTCCCGCGCCATTCTCGCCCACCAGCGCATGGATCTCGCCCTTCACCAGTGAGAAATCAACATGATCCAGCGCCTGTACGCTCAAGAAGGATTTGCAAATGCCTTCCATGTTGACAATCGTGTTTACGGTCTCGCTCATACCTTACCTCGATAGTAGCCTGACGTCTCAGTCCGTGTGAGATTCCTAAGAGCGCTTTTTCCTGACGTAGAAGACACTTTGCACGCCAATGGCAAGCAGGGTTAAGATGCCAACCCCGATACGAGTCCACCAGGAACTCAGCGTCCCATTGAATTGGAGGACAGAAACAATTGTGCCGTGGATCAACACCCCAAATAGGGTGCCGATCACGTTACCGATCCCGCCAGTCAACGCAGTTCCACCGATCACAACCGCCGCAATGGCGTCAAGCTCCATGCCCGTGGCAAATTGCCCGTAGCCCGCCAACAGCGACAGGCTGAAGACGATCCCGCCCAGGGCAGAGCACAGTCCGCTGAAGGCGTACACCAGGATCTTGTTGCGCCGAACCGGTAAACCCATCAACATGGCCGACTGTTCGTTGCTGCCAATGGCATAGATCGTGCGCCCAAACCGCGTGAAATAGGAGATATAGATCGCCACGAGAAGCATGATCGGGCCGACCAGCGTGGTGATATAGATGTATGTCTTCGGGAAGAAGGGGATGTAAATGGGCGTCAGAGCGATGGTTTTATAGACTTCGTTCCTGATCGGAACAGAGGTCAAGCTGATAATATACGCCAGGCCGCGGGCAAAGAAAAGCCCCATCAGGGTGGCAATGAAGGGTTGAACTTTAAGGTCCTGGATGATCCAGCCCATCAGCGCGCCCAGGGCAACACCGATGACGATCATCAGAGGCATGACGATATACGCACTAACGCCGTCTCGCAGCATCGCCGCTGAAGCCGTGCTGACGAGGGCAATGATCCCGCCCACCGAAAGATCGATCCCGCCGGTCAGGATCACCATCGTCATGCCAATTGCCACCAGCAACAGGCTGGAATCATTAATGAAAAGGTTGAAGAAGACCTGCGGCTTCTGCATGGCGGGATACAATTGCCCGCCGACAAAATAAATCACAAGGAAAACCGCAAAAGGTAAAAGAACACCACCGTTTTGTATCAAGAAGCGGCTAATTCGTTGTTTCATGCTTGGCTACTCTTCGTTTCGTGGTGATTCGATTGATAAACCGGCGCGTATAATCGGAATAGAGCAGGATGACAACCAGGACCAGGACGGCTTTTGCCGCCAGCAGTGCATTGGCCGGCACGCCCAGGTGATAGATCGTTACCGTAAAGGTCCAGATCACCACCGCGCCAATCGCGCTGGCCAGCAGGCTAAACCGACCGCCGGTCATCAACGTGCCGCCCATGACAACCGCCAGGATGGCATCCAGCTCGTAATTCAAACCGTTGTTATTGCCATCTGCGCTGTGCACATAGGAACTGAGGATCAAACCGGCAATCGCGCCGCAGAACCCGCAGAACATGTAGGCAAATAATTTGACATTCTTTTCGTTGATACCGCTGTAATAAGCCGATTTGGCATTGGTTCCGACCGTTTCGATGAACAGGCCGATGGATGTTTTTCTGACCAGGACCCAACCCAAAATCAGCACCAATGCGACAATATAAATCGAAACCGGCAATCCCAGGATATAGCCGTTGCCAAACCAAAAATAGGGTGTGTAATAGATCGTCATGATCTGGCCATTGGTGATGAGCTGGGCAATCCCACGGCCTGCAACCATTAAGATCAGCGTGGCCACCATCGGCTGGATCTTCACCCGGGAGACCAAAAGGCCGTTCCACAGCCCGCAAAGTGTGCCCGCCAGTAAATCTGCCAGAATGATGATCGGCAGCGGGGTGTTGGTGGCATTCTTGGTCAGGATCTCATTCGAGATCAACTGGTTTCCGAGCGCAGGGTTGATCAAAACCGCGCCCATTGCTGCTGAGATTGCGATCACAGCGCCGACGGATAAATCGATGCCGCCCGTGGCGATCACCAGCGTCATACCGATGGCCACCAGCATGAGCGGCGCACCGTTATTAAAAATGTCCACCAGGTTGCCGTATAAATGCTTCCCGTAAGTCGGATCTTCAATGATACCAAGTTTGAAAAAACTGGGGTCGACAATGGCATTGAAAACCAGGATAATGATCCAGGCCACAAGCGGCCAGAAAATCTGACTTTCACGAAATTGTCTAAAAAAGGTCTTCTGGTTCATGTCTCTCCCGCCATGCTCGAGATCGGA
>JAPKMQ010000052.1 GCA_026645875.1 Longilinea sp. | reverse complement strand
ACTCGCGCTCGAAAACGCTCGCTTGCTCGAAGAAACGCAGCGGCGCGCCGTGCAGGAGCAGAAATTAAACGACCTTTCAACCCAGCTCTCAAAAGCCTCCAGCATCGAATACATCCTCCAGACAGCTGCCCGCGAACTGGGGCAGCTTCCGATGGTTTCGGAGGTCGCGGTTCAATTGGTTTCCCCCGCAAACGAGAGCCAGCCGTCCTTCCCCGGGACGAACGGCAATGGAAAGAAAAACAGCAACGGTCATGGCAATGGGAATGGCAGGGAGCAATAAGGCATGATAGATTCCAAACCAGAACCAACCCCAAAGACCTCATTCGAAGGATTTCCTGGCGACGATTTAAGAGCCGGCGTTCTGCAAAGCTTGTTGAACGTGCTGCTGGTCCTTGGGACTGTCGCGCTCATTTATAACATCGCCATCCTTCTACCTCAACGCGAATGGATCACTCTTTCAATTTACAGCGCAATCTTCCTAGGACTCATGATTGCGACCTTTGGCAAATTTCTGCCGTATTCGCAGCGTGTTTCCATCCTGGGTGGCGTTATTTTCCTGCTGGGCGGCTATACATTCATCATGTTTGGACTAAGCAGGAACGGCATCGCCTTTATGTTGGCATTTGTTTTTGTCAATGTAATTCTGCTCAGCCGGCGGGCGGGAATTATCGCGGTTGTGGCCAATGCCATCTTAATCGGTTTGGTCGGTGCCGGGTACCAAATGGGCTACTTAACACCATTTGCAACGAGTAAAACGATCATCGGAACAACATCGCAATGGGCCAACGCCGTAATCTCATTTTCTCTGGTTGGCGGGATGATGGTTGCCGCGGGCTCGGCGGTCATCCATGCGCTGGAGGGGGCTATTTTCCACCAGCAACACCTATCCGTTGAGCTTGATAAGGAACGCCAGAACCTGGAAATCACGGTCAATCAGCGCACCCAGGATTTGAACCGCCGTGCGAAACAATTGGAAGCGGCATCGCAGGTGGCCAGGAGCATCTCTACCTTCAACGACCTGGATTCGTTGTTAAATGACACCATCGAATTGATCCGGCAGCAATTTGGCTTTTACCACGCGGGCCTCTTCCTGACGGATGATGCCAATGAGTATGCCGTCCTTAAAGCCGCCACCGGCGAAGTAGGCCAGCTCATGCTCGAACGAAAGCACCGCCTAAAGATCGGCGAGGAAGGCATCGTCGGCTATGCTGTCTCAAAGAACGAACCGCGCATTGCCATGGATGTAGGCGAGGATGCGGTTCACTTCAAGAATCCTGACCTGCCCAACACCCGTTCCGAATTGGCGTTGCCACTCCGGTCTGGCGGCAAAGTGATCGGCGCATTGGACGTGCAAAGCGAAGCCGAAGCCGCTTTTGGCAACGATGATATCCGCATTTTGACCACGATTGCCGATGAATTGGCACTGGCGATCGACAAAGTCAACCTGTTGACCCAGTTGAAAAACAGTCTTGCTGAAATCGAAGCCTCCTACCAACAATACACTCGCAAAGCCTGGAACAGCCACTTGCGCAGCGCTAAACGCAACTATGCCTTCCGCTTTCACCGGCAGCACATCGAAGTGGTGGACGATGGCTATGTGGAGGTTGATCAGGTGCTCATGTCGAATCGGGCGGTTGTGACCACCCAAAAAGCCGAGGATAAAACCACCCACACTCTCGTTGCAGTGCCCATTAAATTGCGTGGTGAACCGTTGGGCGTGATCAACCTTCGGTTTGACGCCAGCCATGTGCCACAGGATACCGTGGACCTCCTCGAAAACACGGCGAACCGCCTGGCGCTGGCCCTTGAAAACGCCCGCCTGCTGGAAGAATTGCAGCAACGCGCGGAACGCGAACGGCAAATTGGAACGATCGTTTCCAAGGTGCGGTCACGCGCCGACATCGACAGCATTTTACGAACCACGGCAGAGGAATTGGGCCGCTCTTTGGGCGTTGCCGAAGTCCTCGTTCAGTTGAATGATAAGTAAGTCCAGAATCGAGTTCAGCCAGGAGACGCGATGTCTGTTGCAACCAGTACCCCCACTCCCCAACCCATGAACGCCGGCTTACAGGGATCGAAATCCGGCTACCGGCAGCAGATTCAGAGACAGCTATCCCCCATCACAGCCGTCATCGCGCTGGTTGCAACGGTCTATTTTGCAATCCTTGCTGCCCAGCAAACATCCTGGCAATTGTTTGTCATTACCGGTTTCTTCTCAATTGCCTGGCTGTTTAGCATTTTCGCCCGAACGGGATTGATGTTCTCAAACGATTCCATGCGGTTTTTGGTCATGAGCCTGATGTTTGAGTCTGCCATCCTGGCGATGTCTGTTTTCATCACAGGCATGGCCATCCCCGGAGCAGCATTGATCCTTCTATACACGCTGATCGTTTCCAGCAGCGCCATGGAAGGCGGAAAATCCGAGTATGGCATTAGTCTGGGTTTGTTGCTGGCTGCCACAGCCGCTGTGGTTGGTACCGTTGCGCCCTTCCGCCAGATTACGAATCCACAACTGTTCACTGTCATCCCAACCATTCTCAGCATCCTGGCGATGTTGTATCTGACCATGGTGATGATGCAATTTGTCGTTGCGACGCTGCGGATCAAGCTCGTTACCAGTATCCTTATTCTGGTGCTCATCCCTCTGATCGTGCTGGCTTTCATCAACAGCCAGTTCACCCAAAATGCACTGCAGGCTCAAATCAATCAATCGCTCCGATTGGCCAGCCAGGAAACCGCAGATCAACTGGACGGTTTCATCAGCCGAACCATGAACAATCTTGGCCAGCAGGCTGAATTATCTGCATTCGGCAATTTCCTCCGGGTTGATCCGGGCGAACGTGACCGATCGCTCGTCAAGGAACAATTGCAGCTTACCGTCGATACATTGCAATTTGACTACGGCGCGCACCTGACCTCCATTGCCATCCTGGATCTGTTCGGCAACAACGTCTTTGACACCAATCCGTTTTTAGTTGGATCGAACGAACGGGGGACTGATTATTTCGCCAGTGCCGCTGTCACCACCAAGCCCTACGTTTCATCGATCAAATTCGATGAAGACACCGGCGGCGGCTATCTCTATTTCAGCGCGCCCATTCGCACCGCCGATCGGACCCTGATTGGCGTTCTCCGCATCCGTTATGATGCGCTGGTCCTTCAAACGATCCTTTTGGAAAACTCCGGCACGATTGGGTCCCGGTCTCACCCAATCCTGCTGGATGAGAACCAGTTGCGCATCGCTGACACGTTGTCCCCATCTAACCTGTATCAGACAATTTCTCCGCTGCCCAACGAGGATATCATCAACCTGCGCAAAGCCAAACGCCTTCCGTACAAAGAGAATCAGGCACTATCGACGGAACAGGTTGACCTGTCAGACGCCATTAAAAGGTATCAATTTACCCCATACTTCTCGCTTGAGGTTCACCCCAACTCCACTGGAAGCCATACCGAGGCAGGCGCAATTTCGCTCCTTAAGAATCAACCCTGGACATTGCTGTTTGTCCAGGAAGAAGCCGGCCTGTTAAATATCATCACACAACAAAATCAGGTATCCACCTTGATCGCGGTCGTCATCGCCTCGCTGGTCGGGTTGCTAGCCACGGTAATCGCGCGCAGCTTTAGTAACCCCATCCAAAAGCTCACCAGCACCGCTGCGCAGGTCACTGAAGGCAATCTGAACGCCCGTGCCGTGGTGGAAACCAACGATGAAATAGGCACGCTCGCCAACGCCTTCAATATGATGACGGCTCAGGTAAACAACCTGATCAACAGTCTGGAAGATCGCGTCCGTGAGAGGACCCAGGAACTGGCCACACGAAATGATGACCTGGTTTACCGCAGTCGCCAACTGCAGACCGTGGCTGACGTAGCGCGTGGAATTGCGCACGCCCAGGACCTGGAAACTCTGCTCACCCAGATTACATCTCTGATTAGTGAACGTTTCAACTTCTACCATGTCGGCGTATTCCTTGTAGACGAGAAAAATGAGTATGCCGTACTGCGGGCAGCCAACAGCGAAGGGGGTCAAAAAATGCTGGCCCGCCAACACAAACTCCGCGTTGGCAAGGTGGGTATCGTGGGTAATGTCACAAGCACGGGTGAAGCGCGTATCGCCACCGATGTTGGCGAGGATGCCGTCTTCTTTAACAACCCTGACCTTCCCATGACGCGCTCTGAAATGGCACTGCCGCTAAAGGTCTCCAACCAGGTGATTGGTGCGTTGGACGTTCAGTCCATGCAGTCCAACGCCTTTTCCACGGAAGATGTCGCCTTGTTCAGCACGCTGGCGGACCAGGTTGCCATTGCGATCGAAAACAACCGCCTGTTTACCGAAACGAGCAATGCGCTTGAAGAAGCCCAGAACATTCACCGCCAATACCTGCAACAGGAATGGGGACGGGAAATTGCCACCCACCAACATCAAGGATTCCTCTATACCCCCCACGGAACCATCGAGCAGGAACCGGATGAACTCGTGGCGGATGTCCTGGAAAACATGGACGCGCCTTTCGTCGCCAGGAAGGATCAGGAGAATTTGACGATGGCGGCAACGCCCATCCAGGTTCGCGGTGAAACCGTCGGTATGATTCGCGTTCAGGACAACGGTGCAGACCGCGAATGGACGGAAGACGAACTGAACACGATCAAATCAGTGGCAGATCAGGTCGCCGTGGCGCTGGAAAACGCCAGGCTGTTCGAGCAGACCGTTCGCCGCGCTGAGCGTGAAAAGAAGGCCCTCGAGATCACCAACAAAATCCGCTCCACCAACGATCCCAAGGAAATGTTGCGCATCGCTGCGGAAGAACTCCAGGCGGCGCTTCGAGCCTCTCGAACGCAGATCATCCTGGAACCGCAATCCTCTCAACCGGAACCCGCCAACGGCAATGGTTCTGGAGACCACACCATCCACGGGGATGCCGGATAGCCGGCAGCAGGCGAGGTAATGATGGCAATTATCATCTCTATCGCAAATGAAAAAGGCGGCGTGGCCAAAACGACAACAGCTCTGTCGTTGGGGGCCGCGATGGTTGAATCCGGCGCCAGGGTTCTGCTGATCGATCTGGACGCGCAGGCCAACCTGACCCTTGCCCTGGGAATTGAACCCGGAAAGGTTCAACGGTCAGCGGGAAACATCTTGCTCGAATCTGCCCAACCAAGCCTGGTCAGCCGTGAAACCGGCATTCCGGGGCTGGATATCATCCCCGCCAACAATGAAATGGTTTACACCGAACGCTATCTTCCCAGCCGGCCCGGCTACGAAACGGTCTTGCGCAAGGCACTGCAGGATTCCGAGCTGGATTATGATTTCATCATTCTCGACTGCCCGCCATTCCTGGGCTCAGTCACCATGAATGCACTTTCCGCGTCAAATTTACTGTTGATGCCGACGCAGGCGGAATATTTCTCGGTTTACGCGCTTCGCAATATGATGTATCTGATCCGGCGAGTGCGCGCGCAGACCAACCCACAGTTAACCTACCGGTTGCTCATCACCATGTTCGACCGCCGTAACCGCATCCACAGGACCCTTTCGGAACAATTGCACACCACGTTTGCAGACGGTTTGCTCCAGACCGTCATCGAAACGGATACACGTCTACGCGAAAGCCCGATAGCTGGCCTTCCGGTCATTTACCACTCACCCAAAACTCGATCTGCCGTTCAATACAGGGCGCTGGCACAGGAGATCATGGATTATGTCAAAGAAACAGCTGCAGAGCCGGCTTAATAACCTCTTTGCGGACCTGGAGGTTGTTGGCGTTGAAGAGCCGACAGCCCGTCCTGTCCTGTCCAACACCTGGTCCTGGGAAAGCAACGGCCAGGGGGATTACACGCGGATGGGAGAGGAAGTGCTGTCCATTCTGGGACTTGCCCCTGCCCGCTTCCTGGGTCAATCGCTCTTCACGTTTGCTCTGGCACCCCAGTCCACGCCAAAGATGCGGGCCGCTTTGCAGCAGGGCATTTTTCCTACGGAACTTCCCGTTCATTATGTCACCTCGGAAGGCGTGATTGTTCCTGTTCAAATATCCATTTTTGCCCGCCCTTCCTCCAACAGTCATCCTTCAGGATATTATGGCTATGCGCAAATTATCCATGAAGAATTTGCCTTTCTGAATGAACAGGCTCCCATTGTCGAGGCGATCATAGAACCGCCTACACCTGCTGCCCCCAGGCCAAATGGGCACAAAACCATCCAAACGCCAAAAACAATCGAGCCGCGGCCGGCTGTGCCTGAAATTCGCTCTGAATTGCCGGCGGGCAAAAAACCTGCCAAACAAACCGAGAAAAAACAACCGTCGCTTGAATCTTCCCAGGGATCGCAACCGGCGGTCATCTCCATTCCGGTTTCCCTGCGCGAGCAAGGATCGGCCCGCCTGGAAATCCTTTCAGACGACCATCAGCGCCAGTGGACCGAAGATGACCGTCTTTTGATTGAGGAAGTGGCCTCGCAGCTGGAACTGGCCATTGAAAACGCCCAATTATATGCCGAAGTCCAACAGGAACTGGGCGAAAGAGTTCGAGCTGAGCAAGAAATTATGCGCCGCAACCAGGAACTTTCGGCGTTGAACCAAATGAGCCAGCAGTTAAGCAAACTGGCCTCGCATGCCGAAATCTACAACGAAATAGCGGCCATGCTTGGGCAGGTGTTTGATTTTGACCGATTGACCATCGCTTCGTTCGACACCAAATCCGAGGTGCTCAGCTTCCCGGCGGTCGTTGAGACACAGGAAATACTGCCGCCAGAATCCCGCATGCTGGCAAAAAACCTCGCCGATTCACTGCTGCACTCAGGTCAAGGCCTGCTGATTAGCAAGGATGTCAAAACTGCGCTTGAGGAAAGGTCGATTAGTACAGACACTGATTTGCCGCATTCTCTGGTTGCGGTGCCCATGTCCACCGGTGAAAGTGTGATCGGCGCGATCATCCTGGAAGATTATTCCCAGAAAGCGCCGTATACCTCCACCCACCTTGACCTACTTTCCACGGTCGCCACGCAGGTCGCCATTGCGCTTGAGAACGCCAATCTGTTTGAAGAAATTCGCACCGCCTTGGAAGCGATTGAAAACAGGGAACGGTATCAGTCCAATGTAGCTCGCGCAGTGGCTGTCTTAACCGAAAACGGCACCCGTTCGCTCCCCGATATGCTTGCGGCCCTTTCCGACGCTGCCCTGCCCAGCCGGGCGTACTTTGCCCAGGTGAAAGAAGAAGAGCATGGACAGTACTGGAGAACGGTTTCGGAATGGGTGAAAGAGGGGCTGACAGCCAAGCCTGACAAAAACAAGATGCAGTTGATGCCCGTGGCGCTTTTCCCAAATTGGGCCACCGTTTTGAAAGACAAGGGTTGGGTTTCCATCCTCGCCAGCCAGGCATCCGGCTCGGAAAAAGATTTTCTGGCTTCGCAGGGCATTCAATCGACCCTGCTGCTCGCGGTGATGGGAAAGACATCCATTCCAAGCTTCATCGCCTTTGATGATTTTGAAAAAGAACGCGAATGGGCTGTCGAAGAGGTCAACGTCCTGCGCGTGGCGGCGGATGCCCTGGCCAACACCTTCATCCGCGAAGACCTGCTCGGACAATTGCAATCTTCGTTGGATGAATCCGAAGGGCTGTACAACGCCAGCCACCGGCTTGCCCTGGCCAATGATCTACAGGAAATGGTTGCCGCCATCACGCTGGGCATTCACATCCCAGCCATTAACCGGGCCGTCTTGGTGCTGTTTGATCACGACCAGTTGGGCAACCTGTCGCACCTTGAGGTAACGGCAAACTGGTACAGCGGTTGGGGAACGCCGCCATCGGCAGTTGGCACCGAATTCGTTCGGACGGTTTACGAACGCACGTTCATGACCCCCACGCCCATTTTCATCGATGATGTCAGCGCAAGCCAGCTCGACGGGCCAACCCGCGACGCGTTCCTGCGCCAGAACGTTCATTCCCTGGCGGTGCTGCCCATGTGGGCCGGCAAACAGCAAATGGGCGTCCTCTTGCTGCAATCGGAGGAAAAACACCACTTCACCGGCCGTGAAATCCGCTCTTACCCGCCCTTGGTCGACCAGATGGCTACATCGGTGGAAAACATGCGCCTGTTCACGCAGACCCAATCGGCGTTACAGGATACGGAACAGCTCTATCGCATTTCAAATGGTATTGCTCAGGCGCGCAATTCAGATGATCTTGTGAACCTGGTGGTGGAAAACCTTTTACCAAAAATGGCCGATCGGGTTGGCATCCTTGAAATCAAATCCAATGCCAATGGAGATGTTGAAGAATTTGGGATCATCGCCAGTCAAACCCGTTCGGGGGAAGACCGCTGGCCGCTGATTCATGAACCCGCCCACATCTTCCCGATCATCTCACAGATGAGCCAAGAAATCACGGTCATTAAGGACATACGCGATGCGAACCTGGATGCGGTCTCTCAGTCCACGATGGAAAGATATGGCATTCAGGCCGGCGTGTTTGCGCCTTTGCGCTCCTCGGGCAAACTCATCGGCTTATTGACCATCACGTCGAACCGCTCCCTGGAAGTCAGCCCGGATGAAATGCGCGCGATTCAGGTTGCCGCCAACGGCATCTCCGTCGCCATCGAACGCCAACACCTGCTCGGTGAAGCCCAACGCCGTGCCATCGAATTACAGACCGCCGCGGAAATTTCCCGTGACACCGCCAGCACGCTGTCGCAGTCTGAATTGCTCCTCCGCATCGTAAACCTGGTGCGCGAACGGTTCAACTTCTACCATGCGTCCATCTTCCTGCTGGATGAGAGCCGTAATTACGCTGTCATTTCCGAATCGACGGGCGAAGCTGGCGCGGATTTGAAGAAGCGCAATCATAGACTAGCCGTAGGATCCCGCTCGGTTATCGGAACGGTCACCGTAACCGGCCAACCGATGGTGGTTAATGATGTGAGCCAATCGGATCTATACTTTGCCAACCCGCTGCTGCCTGAAACACGCGCCGAACTGGCCATTCCCTTGAAGATCAGCGAGCGGATCATCGGCGCCCTGGACATCCAGTCCAAACAGGTTGGCGCTTTTACTGCCGCAGAACTGTCTGTGTTACAGATTCTTGCCGACCAGATTGCGGTGGGTATTGAAAACGCCCGCGCGTACGAACTTTCGCAAAGAGCCTTCGAGGAAATGAAGGAAGTCGATCGGGTGAAGAGCCAGTTCCTGGCGAACATGAGTCACGAATTGCGCACCCCGCTCAATTCGATCATCGGTTTCTCGCGCGTCATCCTCAAAGGCATTGACGGCCCAATTAACGAAACTCAAAATCAAGACCTCTCGGCCATCTACAACTCGGGTCAGCACCTGCTTCACCTCATCAATGACATCCTCGACCTATCCAAGATTGAAGCTGGCAAGATGGAACTGCAATTCAGCGAGGTAAATCTGGCCGATATGGTCAACAGCGCAATGTCCACGGCCATCGGTTTGGTGAAGGACAAGTCGATCAAACTGACGCACTTTGTCGATCCGAACCTGCCCGAGGTGCGTTGCGACTCGACCCGCGTGCGGCAAGTGCTGATTAACTTCCTGTCCAACGCCGCCAAGTTCACCGATGAAGGCTCCATCGCCCTCGAGGTTCGCCCACACCTGGACGAACATGGAAAGCCCGAAGTCATTGTCACCGTTACCGACACTGGTCCTGGCATTGCGGAAAAAGACCAGCACAAGCTCTTCCAGCCCTTCTCGCAGGTGGACGATTCGCCCACGCGCAAAACCGGCGGCACCGGTCTGGGCCTGTCCATTTGCCGCTCTCTGATTGATATGCACAACGGCCGGATTGGTCTACTGCGCAGCGAAGTCGGCGTGGGATCCACCTTCTTCTTCACACTCCCACTGCCGCAACCCACCCCGGCCCTGGTGGATGATAGCCTGAGTGACGATATCAATTCATCGGAAGTTGTCCTTGCCATCGACGACGACCCACAGGTGATCAGCCTGTACGAGCGTTTCCTGGAAACACAGGGCTATAAGGTGATTGCCCTGACCGAACCCCGCCGGGCCGTCCAACGTGCAAAAGAAATTCGTCCTTTCGCGATCACGCTGGATATCATGATGCCGGAAAAAGATGGCTGGCATGTCATTTCGGACCTCAAAAGCGATCCTGAAACCCGTAACATCCCGGTCATCATCTGCAGCATCCTTGAAGAGGAAGAGCGCGGGTTCAGCCTGGGCGCTTCCGACTACCTGGTCAAACCCTTCCTGCAGGAAGATTTGATCAACGCCATTGGCCGCCTCAATCGAGATCAGCAGATCCACGAAATCCTGGTCATCGATGATGATGCCGATGACCGCCGGATGCTGAAGAAGATCATCGAAGAAAACGAAAACTTCCACGTGGTTCTGGCGGATGGCGGCAAGGCCGGGTTGGATCTCATCAACGCCAAATTGCCGGATGCAATTCTGCTGGATCTTTTCATGCCAGACCTGGATGGATTTGCCGTTCTGGAACAATTGCGAACCAGCGCTGAGTGGAGCCGCATCCCGGTGTTGATTCTTACCGGCGCCGACCTGACGGCTGAGCAGCATAAACAACTCAACGAATTTGGCAATACAATGCTGTCCAAGAGCCAGCTTCGTGAAAATGATTTGCTCACCTTGCTGGAAGAGGCGTTGCGGAAACTTCGTTTGCCCAAGTAAACCCATCGGATTGGACCTCACCTTTTATCCATGCCAAACCACTTTAACGCGGAATGTATCGATTGCGGCCATCAGGTGCCTTACGTGCCAGCCTCGCCCGCCTGCCCAAAGTGCGGGTCAGAATGGCTGGAGGCTCGCTATGACTATGCTGAGGTGGCCAAACGGTGGCCGCTCGAGTTGCCAGGTCGCTCATTCAACCTGTGGCGTTATTTTGACCTGCTGCCCGTTCAGACCCCCAATCCCGCCTTCTCAATGGGAGAGGGTGGAACGCCGCTTCTCCGGGCCGCCAACCTGGGGTTGATGCTGGGCAACGCCAACATTTATATCAAGGATGAACGCCAGGGCCCAACCCATTCGTTCAAAGACCGCCAGGCTGCGGTATCCATCGCGGCTTTGAAAGAGGCCGGCATAAACGAACTGGTCTTGGCCTCAACCGGCAATGTAGCCATCGCGTATTCAGCCTATGCGGCCAGAGCCGGAATGCGCCTGTGGGTTTTCCTGACCAGCCTGGTGCCTGCCGTAAAGATGCGCGAAACTGCGCTCTACGGAGCGCAGGTTGTCAAGGTGACCGGATCGTATGACCAGGCGAAACAAACCGCCGCCGAATTTGCCCGCCAGCGCGGTATCTACCTGGACAAAGGAGCCCGAAGCATCCCCTGCATCGAGTCCATGAAAACGATTGCATTTGAGACGGTGGAACAGCTGACCGCGCTCGCCGGCTCACCCGGCAATCCGGGATCGGAAAACGCCCCCCTTTGGAAAGCACCCGATTGGTACATTCAATCCATCAGCGGCGGCATGGGACCGTTGGGCGTGATTAAAGGTTTCGATGAGCTCATGCAGATGGGGCTAATCGATCGTTTTCCAAAATTTGGTCTGGTCCAGGTGGATGGTTGCGCTCCGATGGTTCATGCATGGAAACAGAACAAGGAAAACGCACAAGCGGTGATCGCTCCACGCACATTGATCCACACTCTGGCGACCGGAGATCCTGGTAGGACCTATGCTTTGCTGCGCAAGAAGATCCTGGCGCATGCGGGCGGTCATTTTGAGATGGTCTCGGATGACGAGGCTTACCGCGCCATGCACATCCTGGCAAAAATGGAAGGGCTTTCGGTTGAACCGGCGGCAGCGGTTTCCATTGCCGGTGTGATCAAGATGGTGCGTGCCGGTATCATTAAGCCCAATGAAACGGTCATGATCAATTGCACCGGGCACACCATGCCGGTGGAGCGGAATATCCTCGGCGAAGGTTGGTCGAAGGATCTGACCTTGCCGAGCACCAACGAGATGGAAGAAGGCAAGGAAGAAGGCCTGCTGGCGGCCCTCAGCAAAGTCGGAATCGACCGCTTCCCGCGCATTGCCATCGTGGACGACAACCCGGATGTGCGCCGGCTGATCCGTCGCATCCTGCAATCTCAGGGGAATTACTCGCTCTTTGAAGCCACCAACGGCCGCGAAGCGGTGGAACTTGCCAGGAAGGAACAACCCAACCTGATGATCCTGGATTTGATGATGCCGGAAATGGATGGTTTTGCGGTCATGGATGCGCTGAAAGCCGATGTGACCACGGCGGACATCCCAATTGTGGTTGTTACCGCCAAAGAATTGACGCCCAGTGAAAAAGAACACTTGCGCGGGCATGTTCAAACCTTGATGCAGAAGGGCGATTTCTTGAGCGATGATCTACTGGATGAAGTCAGAGCCTTATTAGGCTGAAAAGCAGACAAGGTTTTTCAATGAGTGCCAACCAGCGATCAAAGGGGATACAAGCTGCCCTGGCTTCAGCACTGCTGCTCGGAGTTGTCCCTGTTTTTGGAAAACAGGCGATTCTGGATGGTTTTTCACCGCTGGCGGTCGTATCCCTACGCACCAGTATCGCGGCATTTTTACTATTTCTTTTAATGGTAGTTTATAAACGCCAATTCTTTTATATCTTTCCAATCGGGCTTTACGGGTGCATGCTGGCAGGATTTGTCAACGGGCTGGGATCAATACTCTACTACACGGCGCTCAGCCGCATCCATGCCAGCATTGGTCAGTTGATCTACTCATTCTATCCGCTTTTTGTCGCATTTTGGCTGCTGGTGGACCGCCAAAGTATCAACCGCATGACAGTATTTCGTTTGGGTTTGTCCATCCCAGGTGTGGTTTTATTGCTCGCCGCCAGCGAAAATGGCGTCGACCTGCTCGGCGCAGTGCTGATGCTCGGCTCAGCCATCCTTTACGCACTGCACCTCATCATCAATCAACGTGTCCTGTTCGAGGTGCCCGCTCCAACAGTAACCTTTTACACCCTGGCCTCCATGGCCGCCACGGTGATCCTGGCATTTATTCTGTTTACACCCAGTCTTCCGCCGCCCCAAACGCCTTGGTGGCCGATCGCGGGCATGGGAATCCTGACATTTCTTTCCCGGTTGACTTTATTTTATGGGGTTAAGAACCTGGGCGGACTGCAAACCGCATTGCTCGGATTGGGCGAGTTGTTGATCACGGTAGTGTTATCCCAGATTTGGCTGGATGAGCGGCTTGGATTGTGGCAGTGGGTCGGTGCGGGATTGTTAGCCGCCAGTCTGTTCCTGGTTGGATTTGACCATTACCCACCAGAAAAACGCCATGCCAGGGGCTGGCTTGCCTGGCTCAGCCCGCCGGAAATTACCGGCAGCGAGTTCCCCTGGCGACCCCAACCGTAGACTTCTACAGTCTGGTTACACGCCCCTCGAACACGTATCCCGCCCCACGCACATTGCGTATCCAATCCTGTGCGCCGGGTATGACTTCCAGTTTCGTACGCAACCGTGAAAAGACCGGCCGCAAAATGCGGGCGGCTTCCAACTGCTCGGCTTTGAATGCGTGGCTGAAGAAGACCAGTTCGGTATGGCTGAAAACAACGGTTGGCGCATCCAAGAACGCGCGCATCAGCTTGGCTTCGGTTGGCGTCAGGTGGATAAAATTCGTGTTCCAACTGATGATGCGCCGGTCGCAATCAATCATGATACCATCTTCCACCTGATAGATCGCCCGCCGGCCTCGCTCAACCGAATAGGTCGTACGCGATTCTGTGACCTTTTCTACCGATGAAATGTGGCTTTCGAGTGCGCCTTTAACGCTGGAGAGTACCTGCTCCTTAGTAACAGGTTTCACCAGGTAGTCGTACACATGGAACCGCAATGCCTGGATGGCACTGTCCATGGAACCGAAAGCTGTCAAAACGATCACCTTCAGATCCGCATTGGCCTTGCTCATTTTGGCAAGCACATCCAAACCGGTCATCCCAGGCATCACCAGATCAAGAAGCATGACGTCATATCGGTCTGTGTCCAGGGCAGCCAGCGCTTCTTCACCGCTGCCAACCGTCAGAACATCATACCCGTCCATCTGCAAAATGCGCTGAAGGGTTAACCGAGCGATTTGTTCGTCGTCTACAACCAAAACTTTTGTGCTTGTTGTCATGAATCAATCCCCACAATTGAGTTAAGCTGAGAAAAATCTGGCCTTTACCAGAATAATAGCCATGGATGTTAAACAAGAGACAGGTTAATGATTAATAATGGAAACCCTAAAAGGGTAAATAGGATGCA
>JAPKMQ010000051.1 GCA_026645875.1 Longilinea sp. | reverse complement strand
CAGGCGGATAGGGTGAAGGCAAGGATCAGCAGGGTGAGATGGGCGGCGCGGCGCATGGGGGTATTATACGCTGGAAGAACGTGAAACGTGAATCGTCAATCGTGAATCGTGATTCGTTACTGCGGTATTTGGAGATTCGGTATTGAGTGATTTGGTAATCGGTATTGGGTAATTTGGTGAAGGTGATGAAAAAAAAGTTAATATATTGCGTGTAGCCTTATATACAGTAGATCGATAGAGTGTTTTTGGGAAGTTGACCGGGAACGAACGGGGCGGGCGGGGCGTCTGAGGTGTATAAATAAGAAACGAGGGCCGACTCATGCCAAAAATGATGCTTGCGTGCATTTTGATTATGCTGGTGGCGGGCTGCGCGCCGATTGCGGCGACCCAGCCGGGCATGGCGCCCAGCGCGACTGCCGGGCTGGTGCCGCAGGTTTCGACCAGCCTGCCGGGCGGGGAGACGCCTGAACCGACCGAGGGGCTGGCCAAGCCGGCCGACGTGGTGCTGGCGCTGGAAACCGGCCAGGCGAGGATGAGGGTTGGCGAGATCGCGGCGCTGCGATTGGACGAGGGCTACCATTGGACGCTGATGGTGGCGGACGAGCGCGTTTTCGCGCAGTTGGATTACGAGCAGGACGGCTGGCGGCGGTTCGCGGCGCTGGCGGCCGGCACCACCACGCTGCGGGTGCAGGGCGATCCGTTGTGTCTGACGGCCAAACCGCCGTGCATGGCGCCTTCCAGGTTGGTGGAGATCGAGATCATCGTGGAATGAAAATTTGATCAGCCATGATCGGTTGTTGGCTGTTCAGACAACCTGAGTCCAGGAAGAAGGCACGTGGAGCCAACACCGCCCATCCACAACCAGGAGGACGGGATCATCCTGATATGAACATATGCGCACCAGGTTGCGTGGTGGCGAGGCAGCCATCCAGGCACCCAGACCGCCGCAGGGGAAACTTGCCTGGTGACATGCCGACCCGCACTTAGGCAAAACCAATTATTCTGGATTTGGGGCGGGGCGGTCGTTTTGGTCAAACACCGCGATCGCCTCGAGGATGCGCTGGCGGTCGACCAGGCCCAACGGTTTGCCCTGTCCATCCACCACCGTGATCCATTTCCGGGTGTCTGTCAGCATGAGCTTGATGGCATCGGAGACCGGCATGCTGGGCGGTGCAGTCAGGGGGCCGGGCGACATGAGGTCCAGGGCTGTTTCTTTGCCTGCCGGGGGTTTGCCCATTTGCTTCAATGCATCCAGAATGCTGCGCCTTTTGGCTGGTTGAACGCGGGCCACGACATCTGAATCGCTGATCAAGCCAATCGCTTTGCCTTCAAGATCGACAACGATCAGCCTGTGTGAATCCGTTATTGAAAATTTCTCGATGATGGTTGCCAATCCATCTTCCTGGCTAACCATGGGAATGGTCTTGCTCATCACATCCGCGACGGTCCGAATTGCACCGGTGGGCAGGGGCGAGGCAGGAATGGGCACCGGCGAGTTGGCAACATGCCGCAAAATGTCGGAGCGCGATAACATTCCCATCAACCTGCCATTTTTATCAGTTACTGGCAAGCGTTTCAGGGCAGATTTCACCATGAGGGAAGTGGCGACGCCCAGGGTATCGGTATCTTTGATCGTGACCACCGGGGTGGTCATCACGTCGGCAATCGTGAGGCTGGATTCCTCCAGCGAGCGGAGTTCCTGACTGATCTCGGCCGCGTCCATGCGGATTGCAATGGAAAGGCGCTCCTGGATACCGGCGCGTTCAAGCAAATCCTCGTCGGTTAAAATGCCCACCACTTTTCCAGCCCGATCCACGACAGGAATCACCTTGAGCTGGTGTTCCAGCATTTTTCTCCAGGCTTGCTGAACAGGCACATCTGGCTGCAATGCAATCACCTTGGTGGTCATTACCTCGGTAACAAGCCGGTCTGCGGGCAGCAGGTTGAGGAACCGGTGGGTGTATTTTACAATCTGGACATCCTCAACCGTGATCAAACCTTCACGCACCATTGGGTAAACGATTTCCAAAATGCTTTGAATGTTTTCCGGCGTATCGATCACTTCAATTACAATGGGCAGATCGATCGAAAGCACTTCGATTTGGGCGGTGTGAATGCGGGAATGCGCTCCAAACCCGGCGGTCCCTCGAAAAATGGTGGCCCCGGCCATACCCCTGGCACGCAATACTTCCAAAAGTTCCGCGTCAAGGGGTTTTCCGCGCCAACGGTCGCTTTCATCAATGTAGATGCGCAGACGTTTTGCTTCTTTTTGCAAAGATAAATCAGGCATGGCAACCTCTTAATCGACTCTTTAAATTATAACGATTTTCCGAGAATGATGCCCAGACCGACTGCGCCGAGGCTCAGGATTACGCTCCCAAACAGGTTGATCAAGCCCGGAAGCCATTGGCCTTTGCTGATGAGGGTAAAACTTTCATAGGTGAAGGTCGAAAAGGTGGTGTAGGAACCCAGAAATCCAACCGAAATCAGCAAGCGCCAGCGCGGATCGATCAACAACCGTTCGGTGGCGAGGGTCAAGAAAAATCCAAGCAGCAAACTGCCGGTGACGTTGATGATGAAGGTGCCGTAGGGCAGGTTCGCGCCGATTTTTTGAGCAGCCCAATCCGCCAGCCAGTAGCGCGCATTTGCGCCCAGAATCGCACCCACTGAAATAACAAGAAATTTTTCCATAACTTAAATCATCAAATCCCGTTTCTTGATACCAGGAATAAAAACACCTCTGCCAGGTATCCGAATTTTGGCAGAGGCTATCAGCACAAGGCGGTTGGGGAAAAGCGAGCCTCATCGCTCACGCCTGATTGTAAGATCTCTGATCCGCAAAGTCAAGGAGGGATGCCAGACTGGAAACAAGAAATCACCAAAAACAGCAAAAATACTGTAAACCAGGGGAAGCTGGTTGCCCCGAAACAAATCGCAAAAATTCCCTGTTGAACTTGAGATTGAATGGTCGATAATGAATGCAAGGGGGCGGTGAAGCGCCGGGTTTGGGAGGGCAGGTGCGGGATGAAACCCTTGGGGTGGGTGCTGGTGTTTGTGCTGGCGTGCGGGCTGGCGGGTTGCAGCCTGCCGGGCGGCGGCGGTGACGAGGGCGATGAGGACGGTTTAGGGCCGCCGACGGCCGAGCCGGGGCCGCCCGATCCTGTGGAGGACATGCCGGAGGGGATGGACCTGGCGGATTGCCCGCTGAACAGCGCGCTGACGCTGAAGTTCTCGGCCAATTTCACCATCGAAGAGGGCGAGTTCAGCATGACGCACCAACTGGAGGACGGCTTGCTGTCGCTGATGGTGGACGCGGCCGGCAACATCCGCGCGCTGGAGCCGCCGCAGATTCCCTACACGGTGACAGGCACGGCTGGCGACTGCACGCTAAACGGGCAGGGCAGCATGACGCCCGACGCGACCGGCTACTGCGTGGACGGGGTGGTGCAACTGATCATTGTGGAGGACTGGGCGCCGGGGTCGATGACGGTGACCTGCGACGATGTGACGCAGCCGGTGCAGCTCCCCGGGCCGGGGCCGATGACGCATACCGGCGCGGACGGGCGCGGCGAGGTGTTCTACCTGGACAGGGGCTTCACCGAGGAGGGCGTGGGCGCGGGATTCACAACCATGCGGCCGTTCGCGCAGGGCAGCGGCGAGCACATCTGGACGCTGTACATGCCGGAAGTTGAACTGGTGCCGCTGGTCCCGTAGGGCGAATACATTCTCACATCACCGACGGAGTGCACACATGGATATTCCCATCGACTGGCTGCTGGAAGGCGAGGGCTGGATTCAATACCGGGCGCGGCGCGATCTGCTCGGGCAGGCCGAGGCGGAGCCGCGGGTGGCGGCGGCACGCGCGGCGATGCTGGCGGACGCGCGCGTGGTTGCGCTGCTGGCCGGGCTGGCGGGCGAGGTGATCGCCAGCCACAAGAGCGCCGGGCAGCCCTTTCACCGGCTGACCTTCCTGGCCGACCTGGGGCTGCGCATTGGCGACCCCGGCGTGGAACCAATTTTGGCGCGCATCCTGGCGAGCCGGACACCGGAGGGGCCGTTCGGGCTGCCGATGAACATCGCTGAAGGGCACGGCGGGAGCGGAGAGGCGGTGATGGCTTGGGCGCTGTGCGACGCGCCGCTGGTGGTTTACGCGCTGGTCAAGTTTGGGCTGGAAAAAGAGCCGGCAGTTCACCGCGCGATTGACTCTTTAACCGGGCTGGTTCGGCAAAACGGCTGGCCGTGCGCGGTCTCATCCACACTGGGCGGGTGGCGCGGGCCGGGGCGCCGGGAAGATCCATGCCCCTTTGCGACGCTGGCGATGCTCAAGCTGCTGGCCGAGGTCGATTCGCTGCGCGACGGGCACGAGGCGCGCGCCGGAACGGAAACGCTGATGGACCTGTGGCAAAACAGCCGGACGCGGCACCCCTATATCTTTTACATGGGCACCGATTTCCGCAAGCTCAAATATCCGTTCATCTGGTACGACCTGCTGTACGTGCTGGAGGTGCTCAGCCGCTTCGAGTGGGTGCGCGGCGACGCGCGCTTCGCGGATATGCTGGCGGTTTTGCGGGCCAAAGCCGATGCGCAGGGGCGTTTCACGCCCGAGTCGGTCTGGACAGCGTGGAAGGCGTGGGAGTTTGGGCAGAAGAAAGCGCCATCGCGGGGGTTGACGCTGGCGGCCTGGCGGGTGATGGGGAGGGTGGGGATTCACCGCCAAGACGCAAAGCACGCGAAGCAGGAAAGATAAAAAGATTAGGACGAGCGAATCAGCAGCCCATTCCAGCTATACGGATACAACACGCTGACTGGTGCAGGCGGACACCCTTAGGATAGTGTTAATTGAACCGCTATGCAGGCTGGATGCAACCAAGTTGGAATGGACGCTGACGAAAGAGTTAAGCATCCTGTCAGGAATCTCCTATATACTATTCTCTGGGAACTCTGTGTCCTCTGTGGCTTCATAAGATTGGATCGCTTATGTGGGGAAAAGACAGCCGCGACAGCATCTGGAGCAACCTCGAACATCCCTGGGATGTGATCGTGATCGGCGGGGGAATCACGGGAGCGGGCATTTTCAATTATGCCGCGCGGGCCGGGCTGCGCGTGCTGCTGGCCGAAGCCAACGATTACGCCTTTGGCGGGTCGGGGCGCTCGGGCAAGTGGGTGGGCCAAACTGCTCCAAACGCGACGCTGGCGCTGGAGCGCGAGCGGCTGCTGCGCAACGCGCCCCTGCTGGCGCGGCCGGAAGCCTGTTATCGGGCGGTATACCAGGGCGAAAAGGTCGCATTCGGGCAGCGCATGCCGGCGGCCGCGCGCGACGTGCGTGCCTGGGCGCCCCATCTGCGCGAGGACGGGTTGCGCGGGGCGCGTGTCTATGAAGGCGCGGCCGTGGATGATGCCCGGTTGGTGCTGCGCCTGATCCGCGAAGGGGTGGCTTGCGGTGGCGTGGCGCTCAATTATGCGCGCGCCGAACAACTGCTGATCAGCGCGCGCGGACAGGTGTGCGGCGTTGTGCTGCGCGACCGGGCGCAGGGCGAGGACGGGCGCACGGCAGAGGTGCAAGCCAGGGCGGTGGTCAACGCGGCCGGGCCGTGGTGCGACGGGCTGCGCGCCAAACAGGGCGGCAAGCCGCTGCTGCGCGAGAAATCCGGCTCGCACCTGTTTTTGTCGTTGGAACGGCTGTCGCTGGCGGGCGGGATTGCGCTGCCGCACCCGCGCGACGGGCGTGAGCTGCGCTTCATCCC
Source organism: Longilinea sp. (assembly GCA_026645875.1). Classification (GTDB taxonomy): domain Bacteria; phylum Chloroflexota; class Anaerolineae; order Anaerolineales; family Anaerolineaceae; genus Longilinea. Next base: position 8,789 of record JAPKMQ010000051.1, on the reverse strand, counting down.
CTGGGAGGGGGTGGTGGCGGTGGGCGCTACCGACCAGGATTATTACCTGCCGGAGGATGTGGCCGAGCCGGCGGTGAGCGCGCAGGAGGTGGAATACCTGCTGGAGGGACTGGCGTACGCCTTCCCGGGTCTGGAGCTGGGCATCCGCGATGTGATTGCCGGCCACGCGGGCGTGATGGTGCTGGCAGAGGGCGGCGGGTTGGTGCTGGATGAGAGCGGGCTGGTGACCGCGGCGGGTGGGATGCTGGCCACCTTCCGGGTGACGGCGGCGCAGGCGCTGAACTTGCTGCGCGAGCGGCTGCCGGGGCTGCGGCCGTTTGAGCCCGGCCAGGCGGTGCTGGAAATGCCCGGCGAGATGCCCTACAGCGGCGTGCTCGACCCGGCCGAGTGGAGCTACCTGGCCGGCCGTTACGGGCGCGAACTGCCCGGGCTGCTGGCAGCCACGCCGCCCGAGGAGTTGACGCCGATCTATCCGCACCTGCCCTTCCTGTGGGCCGAGCTGCGCTGGGCGGCGCGCGACGGGGCGGTGGTGCACCTGGACGATCTGCTGCTGCGCCGTCTGCGCCTGGGCCTGCAGGTTCGGCGCGGCGGCGTGACCGAAATGGAGGACCTGCGGCCGTTCATCCAGCCCGAACTGGGCTGGGATAACATCCGCTGGCAATGGGAAGTGGCGCGCTATGCCAGGATCCGCGAGCTGTATTACGCGGTGTGAGGGGGAGGGAAAGGACGTGATTCGTTGATTCGGTGATTCGGTATTCGGGAAGAACAACCATTATTTCATAAAATTCGATTAGGTGCGACGAATACCGAATATCAAATAACCAAGAACGAGTATCGAGCAACAATCTGCGTAACTGTAATACAATTAACCTGATCACCATCTTCCTCTTTGGAGCCCCCATGGCCGCCGAAAACTTACTGGCGATAGATAACGGCACGCAGAGCGTGCGCGCCCTGCTTTTTGACCCGCGCGGGAACCTGCTGGCCAAGCAGCGCATCCCGATCCAACCGTATTATTCCGAAGGGCCCGGGTTGGCTGAGCAGGACCCGGATGTATTCTGGAATGCAGTCTGCCAGGCCTGCCAGGGACTGTGGCAGCAGCCGGGCGTCGACCGCGCAAGCATCGCGGCGGTAGCGCTGACCACGCAGCGCTCGACGCTGATCAACGTCGACCGTGAGGGCAGGCCGCTGCGCCCGGCAATTCACTGGCTGGACCAGCGCGCGACGCACGGACTGAAGCCGGTGAGCGGCTTGTGGGGCGCGGCCTTCGCGCTGGCCGGGGCCAGCGAAACGGTAGCCTATCTGCAATCGGAGGCCGAAGCCAACTGGATTCAAAAATATCAACCAGAGATCTGGGCGAAAACCCACAAATATTTGCTGCTTTCAGGCTACCTGACTTATAAAATGACCGGGCGCTTTGTCGATTCGGTCGGCGCGCAGGTGGCCTACATTCCCTTTGACTACAAAACGCAGAAATGGGCTGGAAAATTCGACTGGAAGTGGCAGGCGGTGCCGATGGACAAAGCCGTGCTGCCCGACCTGGTGACGCCCGGCCAACCGCTGGGCGAGATCACGCCAGAAGCGGCGGCAGCCACGGGAATCCCGGCCGGGCTGAAGCTGATCGCGGCCGCGGCGGACAAGGCCTGTGAGGTGATCGGCTCAGGCGCGCTTGACCCGCACGTAGCTTGCCTGAGCTACGGGACCACGGCCACCATCAACACCACCCACCAGCGCTATATTGAAATCATCCCGCTCATCCCACCCTATCCATCGGCGGTGCCGGGCGCCTACAACCTGGAACTGCAAATTTACCGCGGCTACTGGATGGTGAGCTGGTTTAAAGAGGAGTTTGGGCACGAGGAACGCCTGCGCGCGAGCGAACAGGGCGTGGAAGCCGAAGTGTTCTTCGACGACCTGGTGCGCCAGGCGCCGCCCGGATCGGATGGGCTGGTGCTGCAGCCGTACTGGTCGCCGGGGCTGCGCAAGCCCGGCCCGGAGGCGCGCGGCGCGATCATCGGCTTTGCCGACACGCACACCCGCGCCCACCTTTACCGCGCGATTTTGGAAGGGCTGGCCTACGCGCTGCGCGAGGGCGCCGAGCGCACCTCGCAGCGCAGCGGCGTGCCGATCGAATCGCTGCGCGTGGCGGGCGGCGGCAGCCAGAGCGACGCCGGCATGCAACTGACTGCGGACGTGTTCGGGCTGGCGGCCTCGCGACCACATGTATATGAAGCCTCGGGGCTGGGCGCGGCGATCGATGCGGCGGTGGGCATCGGGCTGCACCCGGATTTTGGCACGGCCGTGCGGGAGATGACGCGCGTTTCGCGCACCTTTGAGCCGGACGCCAAAGTGCATACGATTTATGATGAACTCTATGAAAAAGTGTATCTGAAGATGTATGACCGCTTGAAACCGTTGTACCGGACGCTGCAACGCAAGCAAAATGGCGGCGCGGAGGAATAGCGGATGAGCGTGGAACGTTTTACCATTTTCTAAACCCGATACAGGCCGCGGCGGCCGCACGCGTGCCGCGCAAGTGCCTGCCGAAAAATCAATACAGAGGAAAACGCCATGAAGATTCAAGGATGCAAGCGTTTGGGTTATTTATTGGCGGTCGCGCTTCTAACCGCCTCATTATTGCTTTCCTCCGGCCCGCGGGCCGCGCAGGCGCAGGAAGCCGCGCCGGGGGCGGAACAGGCCTACCTGATCCCGATCCAGCCGCCGGAGTTGGGAACGCAGGATTTGCCGGCGCACATGGGGCGTGCGGAGGCGCAGCGCGCGGCGGACCGGCTGCTGGCCCGCCAGACCGGCACGGTGCTGGACGCGGTGCGCAACCTGGCGGAGCGCGGGCTGGTGGGCGATTATGAACTGCTGCCCGAAGCGCCGGTCGTGCGCGTGACTCTGGCGGCGGAAAACGCGGCCGAGGTGCTGCAGGGGCTGCCCGGAAATGCCGCGCTGGTGGAGGAATCGCAAGCGCTGCCGGCCTGCCTGGCAGGCGCGGCTGAACGGCTGCCAGGGGCGGTGCTGGCAGCGGGATTGGCGCAGGATTGGCGCGACGCGGCGGCAGCCGGCGAACAGCCGCTGGCGGCCCACGCGCCGGTGATTCAGGTGTATTACCACGCCGAGGGCGGGTTCGTCGATGCGTACGTGCACGGGTTGACCGCGCCGAAGACAGAAGTGCAAATGCGCATCCTACGCAACGGTAAGGAAGTGGGGTTGGATTACGAAAAGGCGGACGATAACGGATTCTATGCCTTTCAATCCGATTATTTCAACTGCCTGGGCGGGCAAAACTGGACGCTGCAGGCGGGGGACGTGGTTGAAATTTCAGCCGCTGGAGCCACCGCCGCGACGACCGTGACGCCGGTGACGGCCTGGTTGGACCCAGAGGCCAACACCGCCGTTGGGTTCACCGCGCCGAACCGGGCGGTGCGGGTGGAATTGAGCCAGTTGAACCGCGCCGCGCCCTGCGACGGTCAGACCGCCATGCAGACGGGCAGCGCCGACGGGGCGGGCAACTTCAGCGTTGCCCTGGGCAGCACGCTCGATTTCGACCGTAGCGCGGGCGCGGTGGTGCATTCGGTGGACGCTGCCGGGAACAGCACCTACGACGCGGCGCGGCCTTACCACCTGCTGGTGCTGGCGGACGGCAATTTCAGCCTGACCCTGCGGCCGCAGACCGACTTTGATCTGACCTTGAAGCGCGGCGCGGCCACGATCGAGACGGTCAGCGGGACGGCTGGCGCGGAAACCGGCGAATTCAGCGGCGTGTTTGTCAATCCCGTCCAGCAGGGCGACGCGGCAACGCTGACCTATGCTGGCGGACAGCTTGCCTACACGGTGGCGGCCTGGCCGAGCTTCAGCGTCAACCGCGCCACCGGGCAGGTGAGCGGGAACGCTTCGAACGGCATGCTGCTGGTGGGGAGTTACCAGAACGACAGCATCTCGGTCCTGCCGCGCTGCGCTTACGGCGGCAATTGCGCCGCGCAGACCGTGCCAGCCAACGGCGCGGTTGCGCTCAACTTTGGGCCGCTGTATAACGGCGAGACGCTCTGGTTGGACGCCTACACGCCGGAGGGCGAAAAGCTTTCGTATTTCTCGTTTGAACCGTCGCTGGAGGCCTACCCGCATCACTACGACGTCGAGGTCCGCTGGTGGCCGACCAATTACCTGAAAATTACCCTCAAAAGCAGCACCAACGCGGTCAAAGGCTCGCGAACCTTTGACCTGGCCGAAGCGAAATCGGATTTCCTGGCGCATTTCAGCGCCGGGATGGTCCCCGGCGACCGGATCGAGGTGACGGACGGCAGCCAGACGCGCAGCATGACGGTGGCCACTCTGACCATCCAGCGCGTGAATTCAACCACCGACCACCTGACCGGCACGGCCAGCGCCGGGCGTCTGGTGGCTTTCCCCCAGACGTGGACGGGTGCCTGCGTCGAGCGCGACCATGCCGGCGGGGCCTTCGACGTCCCGGTGGGGATGGATATCCTGGGTTTTGACAACTGGGAGGTCGACCTGCTAGGCGGGGATGGCCAGTACACCACCGAGGTCAACTATTCCCTGAGTCTGAACCTGTCGCTGGATGTCAACTATGTGAGCGGACGCACCGAAACCGCCAGCACGACGGTGGCGTGGACGCACAAACGCGGCGGGGCGGTGCTGGATTCCGGCTCGGCGAACAGCGGCACGGACCGTTACTTCTATTTCTACTCGGACGGATTCTTCCAGGCCGGCGACGTTTTGACGCTGACAACCGGCGACGGCAACCAGGTGGAGATTGCTTTCCCTGAAATCACCGCGCAGGTCATTCCGGCGGAGCGGCGCGTGGTCGGCCAGGCCGTGCCCGGCCAATGGGTGCAGGTGGAAGTCCTGCTTAGCACGCCGGATTATTCGTCTTCGATAAGGAAGAGCGGCTGGGCAAACGGCGCGGGGGAGTACTCGATCCACTTCCGGCCCGAATACTGGGATCTGGGCTGCCTGCCGCTGGACCTGGGCGGGGCCTGCCAGGCGCTGCGCGTGAGCGCGGGTCTGGAAAACGGTTTCTGGGTGTTTTTCTACCAGGCCGCACCCGTCCCGGCGGCGGACGGTTTTGAACCGGATGACACCTGGCAAACCGCCAGCAGTTACACGGGCAAGCAGGCGCACAGCCTGCACACCGCCGAGGATGAGGATTGGGTGAAGTTCACCGTCAGCCCGGAGGACGCGGCGGAGGGGGTGGAGTATCAAATGCGGGTGATGGACGCCGGGCTGTTCGTGGACCTGACGCTGGAGCTGTACGCTTCGACCAACCTGAGCACGCCGATCGCGAGCGCGCAGGGCGAACTGGACCCGTCTGTGGGCAGCCTGCCGCCGGTGCTGGCGTACACCTTCACGCAAGCCGGAACGTACTACCTGCGGATCCATTCCAAGAGCGGCGACCTGGACGGCGGGCATTGCCGGTCAACGTATGATCTGCTGATCCTGGGCGACGCGCAGAGCCTGTTCCTGCCTCTGGTGATTCGGTAGGGAGTTGTCAGTCAGGGCATTTCCTGCCCCGCAAAAACAAACAAATCGGGGTTTCGCCCAGGCGAAAAGGGCGAAACCCCGTTGGGGTAAGGGCGATGCGCCGCATCGCCCCAACTTTTCAGATGAAGCGCGGCCTAGCCTTCGTATTCCTTGATCAGTTTCTTCATCACGCGCATGGCGCGGCGCAGGTTGGTGCCCGAGAGCGAGACTTGCTCGGTGGCCGATTTGATGGTCGCTTCGGCGGCGGTTCCGTCGGTGACTTTGCTGATGGAAACCTTGAGGCCGCTGCCCTGGATCTCAAAGCCCTTGTGATCCTTGAGCAATTTGTCGGCCTTGGCGATGGCGGATTCGGCGGTGGCGATGTAGGTGTTCAGGTGGTTGATGTTCCACTGCAGCGTGTTATAGGCCGCGTCGGATTTGTTGTAACCAGACTGAATGTCGAGCACGACTTCCAGGCGGTCCTTGGCGTATTCGAGCAGCTCCTTCTGGTAAGCCAGTTCCTTGACCTGGGTCTGGTAGGCCTTGTCGAGCTGGGCCAGTTTGGCGGCGCTGACGGTGGAGCCTGAATCGGCGGAGACGATACCGGTGGGAAGCGCGCTAAATACCAGCCCCAACAGCAAGGCGGCGATCCAGGCGAAGTTAAACAGGGGTTTGCGAGACATTTTAGTGATCCTTTCGATTGATTGGTCTTGAATGCCCGGCCAGCGGGCTTTACTCAAACAAGACGATGCCGGTGAACGAAAGGTTCCCGGAATCGGACTTGAATTCGTGATTGATTTCGTCTACAATGACCTCCTTCAAGGAGCTGATCAATGGACAAAACCTACGGAAACGAAATTTCGGTGGGCGCGGTGGCGCTGACCGTGGCCGACCTGGAGCGCTCGAAGGCGTTTTACTCCGGCACGCTGGGCATGCAGGTGATGGAGGCAAGCGCCGAGGAGGCGCAGTTGGGCGTGGACGGACAAGTGCTGCTGAACCTGAAGGCGCTGCCGGGGGCGAAGCCGGCCCGCAAGGTGACCGGGCTGTATCACTTTGCCGTGCTGCTGCCCTCGCGCCCGGCGCTGGCCGAGGTGCTGCTTCAACTGGCACGGACCTCTGCGCGCATCCAGGGCGTGGCCGACCACGGCGTGAGCGAGGCGATTTACCTGGCTGACCCGGACGGCAACGGCATCGAGATCTACCGCGACCTCGACGAGCGCGAGTGGCCGCGCCTGCCGGAGGGCGGGCTGGAGATGGTGACCGAGGAGCTGGACGTGGAGGGCGTGATCGCCAGCCTGAACGGCGAACAGCCCGCCTGGCGCGGGTTGCCCGAAGGCACGCGCATGGGGCATGTGCATCTGCACGTCAGCGACCTGGCGAGCGCCGAGGCGTTTTACACGCAGGTGATCGGGCTGGGGCTGGTGCAGCGCTACGGCCCGAGCGCGGCGTTTCTGGCCTCGGGGCGCTATCACCACCACGTGGGCATCAACACCTGGGCGGGGCAGGGCGCGCCGCCGCCCCCGGCCGGTTCGACCGGGCTCAGGTGGTTCGAGCTGGTCTTCGCGGACGGCGCGGGGTTGCAGGCCGCGCTGGAGCGCGCCAAAGCGGCCGGGCTGGAGCCGGTGGAGCAGGAGGGGGGCTGTTTGGTGAAGGACCCGGCGGGGAATGGGGTCGTTTTGAGAAATGCTGAACCCTTTCAGAGCAGGTGATGAATGGAAGCAAGACAATTTCTGATTGTCGATTGCTGATTGCTGATTGAAAAAGAACGGATTGCAGAGCTTTTGAAGAATGGGGTTACGCTATAATCTGTTCTCAGAACTCAGAACTCAGAACTCAGAACTCAGAACTCAGGACCAGGAGACACCCATGTCGATTGACCGCTCATTTGTTGAGAAAAACCGCGCATCCACCGAGCGCATCCGCCGGTTTGGCGTGTTGAGCGACGCCGAGCTGCAAACGCAGGTCGGCGAGCATTGGACGGCGGCGATCGCGCTGGCGCACCTGGCCTTCTGGGACCGGCGCGTGATGCAGGTGCTGGATTTGACCGAGCGGAACGGCAGCCTGACCGTGCCGCAGATTGATGTCGTGACCAACGACCTGTCGCTGCCGCTGTGGGCCGCCATTCCGCCGCGCGAGGCCGCGCGCCTGGCGCTGGAAGAAGCGGAAGCGCTGGATGCGCGCCTGCAGGCGTACCCGGCCGGGCTGCTGGAGCGGGTGTATGTGTACAACGCGCGCTGGGTGGAGCGTTTCCGGCACCGCAACGAGCACCTGGACGAGGTCGTGGCGGCGGTAGGGCGAAAAATCTGATCCTAAATTGCGTGTAGTCATTCTAGAGCGGGTAAAGCGTGTCGAGATCCTTCGCTGCGCTCAGGATGGCAGGGGAATTGTCATCCTGAGGCGAAGCCGAAGGATCTTTATTGGATGGGGCAAGAGTCCGGAGCATGCGCCTACCTAAGGTCAGGCTAGAAGGGGTATTGATACCGTTTGATGAGGTGGCGGGTTGTCCCCTCCACCCACACTGCCACCATACCCTTCGACGGATCATCTGTTGTCAATGATCTCAAAAGTTGCTTGTTCATAATTGCTGATCGCATCGCTAACTTCCGCAACATACGTACCGGGTGGAAGTTCGATATTGACGGGAATGATTACGTTTCCATTATTAATGGTAAGGCTTTGATAAAATATCGCCTCGCGTTGTGATCTGGCTTCTTCTTTGTAAACACGAAATTCGATAAACGCTTTACCATCTGGATCGGTCGATGTAATTCTCCCGCAGATGTTAATCTCCTCATCAACCCTAAATGAAAGGTTTTCTTTCCATTCCCCATCGACTTTATAGCAAGGATAGAGCCGATAAATGTTAACAACTGTCATGGCACGGTCATTATTATCCCCTGCATTCGAGAGGATAAGAAACAACGCGATTGAACAGATGAAAATAATCCCGATCGTATTTACAATTCTCTGTGTTTTATTTTCCATCAAATTCCCGTCTTTTTGGTCATTGTTGACTGATGTCGCGGGTCTTCCAGATAGGTTTTTGGTTTTACCCAGACTATAAATGCATTAATCATTAATAAAAACAAACCAATTGTGCATACGACAAAACCGATGGGATCGTTCATCTTATTTAGGTTACTTGAAATTTCTCATAAGTATTGCACTGATGAAAAGAAATATTGAGAGTAACAAAGAGCCAATGGCTCCAAAGATTGTTGAAGTTCCATACATTTTATTCATCTTCGTGTCTGCGCGCATTTTTCGCTCGATTTGTATCCTTTTTTCTTTTCCCTTCAATA
>JAPKMQ010000050.1 GCA_026645875.1 Longilinea sp. | reverse complement strand
CACGGATACACGTTCCCGCTCAGAATCTCATAGGGGATGTCCTTTTCGAATTTCAACTCGCGGCGGATGTAATCATTGAACCCGGCGGTGTACGGCCCAATGATGTTGGTATAGGATGGGTCATTGAAGGTACCCTCGCCGAGCGTATCGCGGTCGATGCCCAGGAAGCGGCTGTCGAGGCGGCCGACGGTTCGGCCGCGGCGGCGCAGCAATTCTTTGAAGAAGCGGAAATCCGGCACGCGCAGGTTGGAGCGGTCGAGGTAGTCCGCTGAGAGACCGGTATAACGCGACAGCTTGCGGATGACGGCGCTGCGCTCACTGGCGGTCAGGCCGTCACCCCGGAGCAGGGCAGGCGCGTACTGGTTGACGGCAAACTGCTCCACCTCTGCCAGCAGGGTTTGCAGCGGCATGTGGATGGCAAGCGCGTCGTGGTACCAGGCGGTGGCGGCATAGGTTGGCAGAAACAGCACGTAGGGCAGTTCATTACCAGGCGTGAATTCGATGGTGCCGAAATCGAGCACGGTGGAAACCAGCATGATGCCGTTCAGGTACATGCCGTGGCGCTCCTGCAGGTAGCCGGACAGGCCGCTGGCGCGCGTGGTGCCGTAGGATTCACCGATCAGGAACTTGGGCGAGAGCCAGCGATTGTAGCGCGTTGTGTAGAGGCGGATAAAATCGCCGACACTCTGGATGTCTTTGGTGAACCCGTGGAACTGCTTGGCCTTTTCGCCGTCGGCCGGACGCGAGTAGCCGGTGCCAACCGGATCGATGAACACCAGGTCGGTCTGGTCGAGCAGCGAAAATTCATTGTCCGTCAGTTGGTAGGGCGGTTTGGGCAGCCCGCCTTCCTCGGTCATCACCACGCGCCGCGGGCCGAGCAGCCCCAGGTGCAGCCAGACCGATGAGGAGCCGGGGCCGCCGTTGAACGAAAAGGTCAGCGGGCGGCTGGCGGGGTCTTCAACGCCGTCGAGCGTGTAGGCGACAAAGAAGAATTGTGCCCTCGGCTTTTCACCCTCGTAATCCTTCTCGCGGTCGGTCTCATCCTTGAGCACGATCGTGCCGGCGGTGACGGTGTAATGCAGTTCGCGGTCGCCAATGGTGGTGCTGTGCTGGGTGACAACGAGCTGATCCTTGAGTTCGGGCTTTTCTTTCTTTTCGTCTTTGGTTTCAACAGGTTTGGGGTCTTCGGTCATGGAAACTCCATTTTCCTTTTCAGTACAGGTTATTCCATATCCTCAAATTGATCCAGTCGAACTTTATTGTACAAGAAGCCTCAGAAAATGGTGCTTTTCTGAGGCTTCTGATCGATCATGATGTGAAAAACAATCAACACTCGCTGTAGCCGCACGAGTAGCACTTGCGGCAGCCTTCCTCGTTGACGAAGCTGGCTTCGCCGCACTCGGGGCACAGGTCGCCGATTTGCAGCATGGGCTGCGAAAGCGGTTTGGGCACGTCGGTGTCGCTCAGGTGGCGGCCGTTGCCGTTGCCATTACCCTGGTGCGGATCGGGCTGCTCCGGGCCGTTCTCCAGGCGTTCGCTGCGCTGCTGCAGGTACTCCTCGAGCACCTGGGCGACGCCGTCGGGGAAGGAGCGCACGCGGTGCGGCCCAAAGCCCAGCGGGCGGCCGCCGCCGATGCCGGAAAGCTGGCGGATGACTTCCTCCAGCCGTTTGGTCGGCTCGATGGGCGAGGACATGCGCAGAATGTAGGAGATCAGGCGGCCGGTGGCCTCGGAGACCGAGGCGGTGTCGGAGCCAGCCTTGGAGGTGTTGATGAAGATCTCGAATGGCTGCGAGCCGCCGTTTTCGTTGATGGTCATAAAAGCCTTGCCGAGTGGCGTCTCCACCGAATAGGTAAAGCCGGGTAGATAGCGCGGGCGCGGCTTCTTGGTCTCATGCCACAGAATGGGCTGCTCGGATTCGAGGTCGTCGAGCGTGGCGCGGCTGGATTCTGGCGCTTCGCCTTTCACTTTGGTCTGGGCGGTGGCGTGCGTTTCAAGCACCACTTTCTCGCGCGAGCCGGTGACGTACACCGTGATGCCCTTGCAGCCCAGCTTCCAGGCCAGCTGGTAGGCGGTAGCGACGTCCTCAACGGTGGCATCCGGCGGGAAGTTGATGGTCTTGGACAGGCTGTTATCTACAAAGGCCTGCAGCGCGGCCTGCATGCGCACGTGCTCTTCGGCGCTGATGTCGGAGGAAACGACAAACACGCGCCGGACCGCTTCGGGAATCATATCCACCTGCTGGCAGGATCCCTCGCGCATGACGACGTCGACGATTTCCTCGCGGGCTTCGGGATCGATGCCGGCGTTTTCCAGCGCCTGGTCAAACAGCGGACTGGCGTAGGTGAGCTGCAGGTCCTTGCCGTTGTCGTTGACATGGCGGATGTAGGCCAGGGCGAAAACGGGTTCGCAGCCGTAACCTTCGCAACCGGCCACCGTGGCGATGGTGCCGGTGGGGGCGATGGTGGTCTGGGCCGCGTTGCGGATGCCGTGCTGGCGGATGCCGGCAACAATCTCGTCCCAATCGACAACGGGGCGGCCCCAATCGTGCTCATGTTCCACCAGCGGGACGGGCGGCTGCCAGACCAGCGCTTCGGGATCATAAATGCTGCCGTGAATGGCCGGGAAGGCGCCGCGCTGGTGCGCCAGTTCGACGCTGGTCTTCATGGCGTGGTAACGGACGAATTCCATCACCTGCGAGGCGAACTCCTGGCCCTCCGGCGATCCATAGCGGATGCCGGCGTGATACATCAGATCGCCCAGGCCCATGATACCCATGCCGATGCGGCGGGCGCGCAGCGCGGCTTCTTTGAGCTGCGGAACTGCCGGAACGTACTGGTTGGCGTCGACGACATCGTCCAGGAAGATGGTGGATAGCACGGTGATCTGGCGCAACTTTTCCCAATCCACACTGCCGTTTGAACCGAATACCTGGGAGAGGTTGACCGAGCCCAGGCAGCAGTTCTCGTAGGGGCCCAACCACTGTTCGCCGCAGGGGTTGGTGGCTTCCAGCGCGTACAGGTGCGGAACGGGATTATAACGGTTGGCCGCATCAAGGAACAGCATGCCGGGTTCGCCGTTGTGGTGGGCCTGCCGGACGATCTGCTCGAACAGGTCGCGCGCGCGCACGGTCTTATAGGTCACCAAAGGGATGCCGGCGGCTTCGGCTTGTTCGATGGTGCCGGAAAAGCCCTTGGTCTTTGCGTCACGCACGTCCGGAAAGCGCAGATCCCAATCGGCGTCGGCTTCGACGGCGCGCATGAAAGCATCGGTGATGCCGACTGAAATATTGAAATTGGTGATCTGATTTTCGTTGGTTTTGCAGGAGACGAAGTCCTCCACGTCGGGGTGGTCAACGCGCAGCACGGCCATGTTGGCGCCGCGCCGTGTGCCGCCCTGGGCAATTTCACCGAAAGCGTTGTCATAGACGCGCAGGAAACCGACCGGGCCGGTGGCCTGACCGGCCGAGGATTTCACCAGGCTGCCTTTGGGGCGTAAGCGTGAGAATGAGAATCCATTGCCGCCGCCAGTCTGCTGGATGAGCGCGGCGTCGCGCAGCGTCTGGAAAATGCCATTGGATGCGCGGCCCATGTCGTCGGCGATGGGCAGGACAAAGCAGGCGGCCAGTTGCCCCAACAGCGTGCCGGCGCCGGTGAAGGTGGGCGAATTGGGGAAAAATGCCTTGGACGAGAGCAGGTGGTAGAAATCGCGCGCGCGCGCCATCACGTCGGCGCCCCAGGCGCTTTCGATGGCGGCGATGTGATAGGCCACGCGCCAGAACATCTCTTCAACGGTTTCAACGGGACGGCCGTCGTCGCCGCGGCGCACGTAGCGGCGGATCAACACCTGGCGGGCGTTATCGGTCAAAACTGCAGCGGGGAGGTCTTCGGGCAGGGGCGGGGTGGGCAGAATGCCATGCTGGGTTTGCGTGGAACTTGTCATCATAACCTCCTCAGCTTTCCAGTAATCGATCGATTTCTGTGCGGATGGCCTGCAAATCATCCAGGTGCAAATAGACAATGGCGTAGCGAATGTAGGCAATCTGGTCGAGCTTTTTGAGGCCGGCGATGACCATGTCACCGACCACGCGGGAGGAAACCTCAGCACGGCCCATTTGCTGCAGCGCGGATTCGATTTCGCCGATCAGCCGGTCGATCTCCGCGGCGGAAACCGGCCGTTTGGCGCAGGCGATACGAATGCCGCGAGTCAATTTTTCACGGTCAAACTCTTCCCGGGTGCCGTCACGCTTGACCAGTAACGGCGTCGCGAGAATGGGCCGCTCATAGGTGCTGAAGCGCTGGTGGCACTTCTCGCATTCTCTCCGGCGGCGGACACCCCCACGGGCATCGTGGGTGGTATCCAGGACCTTTGATTCGTCGTGTTGACAATAAGGGCAGCGCATGTTTTCCCCTCCTGACCATAGCGATTGCCTTAATCGAAAAGTCTCCTTATTTGATAATGCTACCCCCATATATGGGGGTATTTGTATAAGGAGACCGTATATTTACTGTTTGGATTTTAGCACAATTGATCGATTCGTGCAATAGCCAAAACTGGATTGTAACCTTAAAATTTATCGGTCTGAAAAAAACGATGAGTGGTTGCCAGGTCATGGTTTTTTCCTGCGCTGAGCTCAAATATCCGATTCTGGCGGGGCTAATTGTGGCCCATGTTGCCAGAATCATGCCACGCGCGCCTACAAATAGGGATGGGGATCAATTCGTAAAAAACTATAAAAAGTCTTAAGAAATTGTCTTAAATTTTGGCTGTTTTTTTAGCGGTTGTGCCTGCACGAATTATCCGGTTGATGTGGAGAATTACTTTAACCATTTGGCCCAGCGCGGCTGCCGGGGAACAGTCAAAACCGACTGGCTTTGTTTGATACCTCGAGAGGAGTCAATCAAAGACTCGATGGAAACGGGTATCCCCGCCCTGGACTGGGGCGGGGATGATGGGGGGATAACCTGAACCCGGTATGGCAGATCCGCGCGGAAACCCGTTTGTCAGGCAGGCAGGCAGGAAAACCTGCCGCCGGCCAGGTTGCCGGGCAGAGACGCCATACCTGTTGGAGAGCCTGCGCAAAGGCAGGACTCTCCAATCAGGTTAATTTGATTGATTAGCGCTGGCTGTTCGAGCGGTTGCGCAGGAACGCCGGTACGTCCAGATCATCGGTATTGAGCACGCGCGGCGAAAACTCGGTCGGCGCTGGGATGGGGGTGGCGGGCGCGACGTTGGCGGCGGGACGTTGTTCAACCGGGCGCGGGCGTGACTGGCTGGCTTGCAGCTCATCGGCTGTGCGAATGGGACGCTGCTCAATCACAGGGCGTACGCCCGCGCGGTCAAAACCCGTTGCAATGACGGTGACGCGAATCTCGTCGCCCATGTTCGGGTCGAGCACCGCGCCGAAGATCAGATTGACATCCGGGTGAGCCGTTTCCTTGATGATGGCGGCAGCCTGATTGACCTCGAAGAGGGTCAGGTTGTTGCCGCCGGTCACGTTGAAGAGGATGCCGCGGGCGCCGTCGATGGTGATGTCGAGCAACTGGCTGGAGATGGCCGCTTCCGCAGCGATGCGGGCGCGGTCTTCGCCGTTGGCGTGTCCGACCGCCATGAGGGCGGCGCCGCCTTCGCTCATGATGGCGCGCACATCGGCAAAGTCGAGGTTGATCAGGCCGGGCACGGTGATCAGTTCGGAAATGCCCTGGATGCCCTGGCGCAGCACGTCGTCCGCGGTGCGGAAGGCATCCTGCAGGCTGGCACGCTTGTCGACGATTTGCAACAGGCGGTCGTTCGGGATGACGATGAGCGTATCAGCATGTTCCTTGAGCTTGGCAATGCCAGCTTCTGCGGACTGCTGGCGGCGGGAACCTTCGAAGGTGAAGGGGCGGGTGACGACGCCGATGGTGAGCGCGCCGCATTCCTTGGCGATCTGGGCCACGATGGGAGCCGCACCGGTGCCGGTGCCGCCGCCCAGGCCAGAGGTCACGAAGACCATATCGCTGCCCTTGAGCACTTCGTACAGTTCTTCAGCCGATTCTTCGGCAGCCTTGCGGCCCATCTCAGGGTTGCCACCGGCGCCGAGGCCGCGGGTCGACTTATCGCCAATGCGCACACGTGTCTGCGCTTTGGAGAGCAGGAGCGCCTGCGCATCGGTGTTCACGGTGATGAACTCGATGCCAGACAGGCCTTCTTCGATCATCCGATTGACAGCGTTGCAACCTCCGCCGCCGACACCGATGACTTTGATACGGGCAAATGATTCTTGCAGTTGGTTGTTCAGGTCCATGGTTATCCTCCGCAAAGTGTGAACATCAGGTTCTGTGACGCGAGCGAAAGTCAGCCGACCGCCGGCCGACATTTTTACGGCAATAAACGTTTAAGGAATTCTTTGAGTTTTTCGAGATCCACACTCGATCCTCCTCCTTTGCGCGATCCGCGACTGTGATGAACCGGTATTGTCTCACTCATCAACAGTGCCCAATAAAGAAGGCCAACGCTGGTTGAAAAGGCTGGCGAGTTGAGCTGATCGGTCAGGCCGACCAGGTTCTCCGGGCGCGCCACGCGCACGGGCAGGCCCATGGTTTGGCTGGCCAGGGCGCGCATGCCGGGCAACTGGCTGGAGCCGCCCGTGAGCACCATGCCCGCCGGGAGCAACCCATCGTAGCCTGATCGTTTGATTTCCTGCAGGACCAGTTCGAAAACTTCTTCCACGCGCGCTTCGATGATGTGCGCCAGCTCTTTTCGGCTGACCTGCATGGGGCGTTCCTCACCGAACGCCCGCACCGTGAAGGATTCTTCTTCGCCGATCTCTGCTTCTAACGCGTGACCATTGGCTTTTTTGATATCCTCGGCCTGCGGCAGCGAGAGCCGCAGCCCGTGGGCGATATCCGAAGTGATGTGATTACCGCCGACCGCCAGGACCATGGTGTGCCAGATGTCGCCGTCGATGTAAATGGCCAGGTCGGTGGTGCCGCCGCCGATGTCGCAAACGACCACGCCCATCTGCCGCTCGGTTTCCGAGAGGACCACCTCGGCGGACGCCAGCGGATTGAGCACGAACTGCGAGACCTCGACGCCGGCCGCCTGAACGCATTGGCGCAGGTTTTCGACCGTCGAAGCGGAGGCGGTGATGATGTGGGCTTCCACTTCCAGGCGGTAACCGTGCATGCCGACCGGGCTGCGGATGCCGTCCTGGCCGTCAACGATGAAACCGCGCTGGATGACGTGGATGATTTCACGATTGTGGGGGATGGCAACCGCCTGTGCGGCTTCGAGGGCGCGGGCCACGTCTTCCTCGTCGATCACGCCGCCGGTGATGCCCACCACGCCGCGGCTGTTCACCGACGAGACATTGGCGCCTGCCAGGCTGACCAACGCAGAAGTGATTTCCAGGCCGGACGTGCGCTGCGCTTTTTCCACCGAGCGGGCGATGGATTGCGAGGCCGCGGCCAGATCCACGATGGTACCCTTTTTGATGCCCTGCGAGGGCTCAATGCCCACACCCAGGATGCGCAGGTTGTGCTCGCCCTCCACCCTGGCCACCAGGGTGCAGATTTTGGTCGTGCCGATGTCGATACCTACTACGATGGGTTCGTCCATGGCGTCCTACTCCGTTCGGAAAAAGGGAGCGCTGGTGTGTTCCACGCTGATCATCACGGGCGTGATCCCGCGCTCGGAAAGCTGTTGAACAATGGTTTCGTATTCGGAGACCTTCGTCTCGAGGTTGGTCAAATCGTTGCCGATGAAGACCTTCCAACCGCGGGCATCCGACCAGCCCAGGCCGTTGGCCGTGCTGAAGGCGAGCGGAGTGCCCTCGGGTACCTGTGTGCTCAATTTGAGCGCCGCGCTCAACAGGTCGAGGTCCATCCGGCTGCCTTCGCCAGTCGTGAAAACCGTCTGCCGGGCCACTGGGGCGTCCGTCTCGGTTTCAGCTGTTTCAGCGGCTTCCGGAACGATCAGCGCGGGCAGGCCGTCGGCCTGCAGGGTGACCAGGGCAGTTGCCTCGCCGCGCGCCGGGATGAGCACACCCTCCGGGTCCACCCAGACCGTTCGATCCGGCATTTGCCAGGCGACCACCGGCTGGCGCTCGCGCGCGCTGATGCTGACCTTGGCAGGCAAGCCCAGACTGACCTTCACGTCGGCCAGCTCCGGGAAGAGCGCGTTTACCTGCGCCGTCACCTCGGCCGGGTCCAGGTCCAGCGCGGAAGTGCCGTTGAGCTTCAGGGCCGTTTCCACGTCCGCCGGGCTCAAACGCTGCAGGCCGGTGATTTGCAGGCTGCTGACTTCAAAGGCAGACCCGCTGGTCAGCAGGAAGATGCCAATCAGCATGACCACTGCCAGCAGGCCGGATACCAGCCGCCAACCGGGATTGATCATCGGGACTGCCGGGAGGCGAACTTCAACGCCGGAAGCATCGAGGTTGTAATAATACTGGCGGCGAACATTGCCGCGCGCGCTCTGGTGAACCGGGCGAGCTCCGCGCGTGGAGGAGGCTGCGCGGGTGACCACCGGCTGGCTTTTCACCGGGGCTTGGGCGCGCTTGTGAACGTGCTCAATGCGTGCCTGAGACTGCTGGGTGCGGCGTTGGCGCACCTGGTTGGAGCGTGAATTGGTTGGGGTGGCAGACGAAATAGGGCTCATGCGCTTCTCCTGTACTGGCGTTCGGTGCGTTGCTGATCGGCGTTGCGCTCCAGGGCCAGCGAAACCAGGCGATCGACCAGTTCGGGGTAGGAAATTCCAGCCGCTTCCCACAACTTCGGGTACATGCTGATGCTGGTGAATCCCGGAATGGTGTTGACTTCGCTGACAAAAATTTCACCGGTGGATTCGCTGTACAGGAAATCCACGCGTGCCATGCCCGCGCAATCGATGGCCTGATAAATGGCGACCGCAAGGTTGCGGATCTCTTCCCGCTTGGTTTCACTCAGGTTGGCGGGGATGATCAATTCGGAACGGTCGTCGACGTATTTGGCGTTGTAGGTATAAAAGTCATCCGACGGGCGAATCTCGCCCGGAACCGACGCAATGGGTTGGTCGTTGCCTAGCACGCTCACTTCGATTTCGCGCGGCTTCTCCAGGCCGCGTTCCACCAGGACGCGCCGGTCAAAGCGGGCTGCCTCGAGCAAACCTTCATACAAGTCAGAGCGGCCGCGCACCTTGCTGATGCCTACCGACGAACCCAGGTTGGCCGGTTTGGTGAACAGTGGGTACGCGGAAATTTTCTCGCACGCTGCGATGGCGTTTTCAATATTTTTTTCAATTTCGCGGCGGGTCAAAACAATCGAATCCAACACTGGAATGCCGTTGGCGCGCATGACGTCTTTGAAGAGGCCTTTGTCCATGCCGACCGAAGAACCGAGCACGCCAGCGCCCACGTAGGGCAGGCCGATGAGTTCAAACAGGCCCTGGATGGTGCCATCCTCGCCAAAAGTGCCGTGCAGCACCGGGAAGATCACATCCAGTTCGGCGTAGTGGGCCAGCGCGCCGTCCTTGAGCGCGAAGAGCGTGCGTTGCCCGGCCTGCGGCAGCAGGGTGACCGGGGTAAGGTGGGCGGTGTTGCCTTTCTCGAGCGCGTCCAGGGCATTTTCACCGGCCAGCCATTGGCCGTCATGCGTGATGCCGATCAGGGTCACGTTGTAGCGCTTCACATCCAACACGCGCACAACAGAACGGGCGGACATAAGCGAGACCTCATGTTCGCCGGAGCGACCGCCGAAAAGAATGCCAATGCGGATCTTTTGTTTCAATTCACTTCCAATAAGATTAGTCGCCATCGTTAAGAATCCCATTCGCCAAGCAATTCCACTTCCAGTTCCAACGACACGCCGAACTTTTCCTGGACCCGGGTGCGGGCCAACTGGATCAGTTTCCAGATGTCGCTGGCG
The DNA here is from genome assembly GCA_026645875.1 of Longilinea sp. GTDB lineage: Bacteria > Chloroflexota > Anaerolineae > Anaerolineales > Anaerolineaceae > Longilinea. The sequence goes on along the minus strand of JAPKMQ010000050.1, from coordinate 4,746 downwards.
GTTGCCTGGTCGTTGTTGACAAAGAAATTGGCATGCACGGAGCTGATTTCCACTCCGCCGATGCGCGTGCCCTTCAAACCGGCTGCCTCGATCAGCCGCCCGGCATAATCGCCCGCCGGATTCTTGAACATTGAACCCAGGCTGGCGCCCGGGGGTTGCGTGCGGCGGCGCTGGGCCGAATTGGCTTCCATGCGCCCCTGGACGGCTTCCGGCGTGTCTGCCAACAGCTTCATTTTCGCGGCGAGGATGATTGCCTGCCCCGGATTGCGTTTAAGCGCGCTGCTGCGATAGCTGTATGCCATTTGCTCGACCGTCCAGACCTGTTTCCCTGTATTTTGATGCAAGATTTCTGCCAGCATCAGGTTGTCGCTCATGTCGCCGCCGTGCGCGCCGGCGTTGCCGTACACCGCGCCGCCGACTGAGCCGGGAATGGTGGCGGCCCATTCCAGACCGCTTAATCCGCGCAGGGCAACCTGGCGTGCCACGGCGCCCAGGTTGGCGCCGGATTCTGCCCAGACCGAATAAGGCTCGTGGTGCATGTCGATCTTGACATTACGCGCGCGGTTGAGGATGACCACACCCTGTAAACCCTTGTCGCTGACCAGCACGTTGGAGCCCGAGCCGATCAGGTGGAAGGGCACGCCGTGTTCCCAAAGTTTTGCCGCCGCGAGTTCCAGGTCCTGGCTGGTGTGCACGATCAACATGGCTGCCGCATTACCACCCACGCGTGCCGTGGTGTAATTGCCCATGCTGACATTCTCCTGCAGGCGATCGCCAAACAGGCTGCGCAGCTCAGAAAGGGAGGACTGGAACGAAGAGGAGTTCATCAAAAATGCTCTCTAGAGACCTTTGAGGCGGTCAATGATTTTGTTGACCAATCTTTCCTGCTCTGGTTTTTCCAGATCGTCATAGCTGGCCGAGCGTTTTTGGCCGGATTTGGAGGCCGGGTGGACGGATTCGCTGGGCTCCAGGCGGAGGCCGGGGATGGCCAGCGTATCCTGATCGTAGGTGCGTTTGGTCTTTGAATCAGGCATGTGATTCCTCCTTGTGATGCAGCGCGGCGAGAATCTGGGTGCTGACCTGGTCGGCGTCGCCGGCGGATAGCACCAGCACCACATCGCCGGGTTGCAATTCGGCCAGCAGCGTGTCGCGCACGTCTGTGAGCGCAGGAATGTAGCGGGCGGCGGGGTGCGGCATTTCGGTGACCACCTGGCCGGCTGAGAACCCGGGGTCCTTTTCGCGGGCGGCGTAGATGGCGGTCACGATCACCTGGTCGGCATCGCCGAAGGCGTTTTTGAATTCGGGCAGGAGGGCCAGGGTGCGCGAGTAGGTGTGGGGTTGCCAGACGGCCCAGATGCGCCGGTCTGCATAGCGCGAGCGTGCGGCGGCCAGGGTAGCGCGGATTTCAGTGGGGTGATGCGCGTAGTCATCGATAATGACGACCCCATTGGCCTCGCCGCGCAGGTCAAAGCGGCGCCCGGTTCCTGAGAAGCGCGCCAGCGCAGAAGCTGCCGCAGCCAAATCGAGGCTCAATTCTCGCGCCACGGCAAAGGCAGCCAGCGCGTTGCGCACATTGTGTTCGCCCGGCACCTCCAGCGCAATTTCCATAACCATCTCGCCGGTGTTATCGATCACCTGGAAGGTGAAGCCCCCGGCGGAATTGCGAGTGAGGGAGCTGGCTCGCAGGTCGGCCGATGGGCTCATGCCGTAGCTGAGGTGGCGGCAGCCGGCCGGTAGTTCAGCGGCCAGGGCCGGCGCGTGCGGGTCATCGGCGCTGGTGAGCAGCAGGCCTCCGGGTTGAAGCCTGCGCACGAAGGCGGCAAAGGCGTCATAATATTCCTGTGCGGTGGGGAAGCAGTCGGGGTGGTCGTGTTCCATCATCGTCACCACCGCGATCTGTGGCGATAAGCCGAGGAACATGCGGTCGTATTCATCTGCTTCGATGACAAAAGCCTGCCCGCGGCCGGCATGTGCGTTGTTGTTTAGGTTCTTGGACACGCCGCCGATGATGTAGCTGGGATCTTCGCCACAGGCAACCAGCAGCCAGGCCAGCATGGCGGTTGTGGTGGTTTTGCCGTGCGTTCCGGCCACCGCGATGCCCAGACGGCCGCGCATGAGTTGACCAAGGAAGTCGGCGCGTTTGAGCACCGGAATGCCTGCGGCCAGGGCGGCTGTGACCTCGGGGTTGGAATCGGGAATTGCGGAAGAGCGCACCACCAGATCGGCGCCGCGGATGTTTTCGGCCGTGTGCCCGGTGAATACGGTCGCGCCCGCCGCCGCCAGTTGCTTCGCCAGGTCCGATTGGGTCCGATCAGAGCCGCTGACCGAGAACCCGCTCTCCAGGAGGAGCCGGGCGATGGCGGAGAGTCCGCTGCCACCGATGCCGATCAAGTGAACGTGGATCATTAGATGAACACCACCAGGACGAACACAAATGCGATTGCAACGGCGAAGTAAATGGCCGGGCTGCCCAGCAAATGGGGGGGCAGGAAGGCCAGGATGCGAATGGCTGCATCGCCAATCGGCGTGCCGGGCACCGGCGCGGTGATGATGGAGAAGGGATAGTTGGCCGCGTTCATGTAATGCCAGATCGAGCCAACGATCAGGTAGCCGTTGAAGCCGCCCAGGAATATGCCCAGCAGCGAATCCTGCAGCCGGTCGCGGGCAAAGCGTCCGCTTTCGGCCAGCTTGGGCAGCTTGGGGGTCTGGTAGCCAAAGAAGACCAGCGAGACAATAATGATGGTGCGCATCCAAAAGAGCGAGTTGGGCGCGGTCAGGGGCAGCGTGTCGCGGACAAACGGGACAAAACGTTCGAGCACGTTGATGATGAACATGCCCAATACCACGCTGAAGGTGACCAGCAATTCACGCGCCCACCCGCGCATGCCACCGATCAGGGCAAACAAAATCACGTACATCCAGAAAACAGCGCTTAATCCGATCATCGGGCAATGCCTTTCCGCGGCGAGCGTTCCGCCAGCTCGCGAACCAGCCCAGCCAGGCGTTGGCTCGCATCAGGACGGGCGAGCGATTTCATCGCAGCGCGCATGTTGTCCAATTTTTCCGGTTGGGCGAACAATTCGGTGATCGCGGGCACCAGTTGCGCCGGCAATTGATCGTCGGTGATCAGGCGCGCTGCGCCGCGTTCCACCAAATAATCCGCGTTGACTTTTTGATAACGCCAGGCATATGGATACGGCACCAGCACTGCCGGTAGGCCGAACAACGGGTATTCGCCCAGCGTGGAGGCCCCGGCGCGCGAGAGCACCAGGTCGGCGCTGGCCAACGCCGCGCCCATGTCGTGCAGGTAGGGGTGGGCGTGGTAGCGGCAGGATTGTTCCGCGGTCAGGGTTGACTGGTATGCCTGAATTTCTGGCCAGTCGAGGTTGCCGGTGAGGTGGAGCACCTGCGCAAACTTGAGCAGTTCATTCAGATTGGCGGTGACGGCGCGGTTAATCGAGCGCGCGCCTTTGCTGCCGCCGGTGACCAACAAAACCGGCAAGTCAGCGGCCAGGTTCAGGCTGGCGCGAGCTTCGGCGCGGGTATGGCTGGAGAGATCCGGCCGGGTTGGATAGCCGGTGACTTCCACGCGGCTGCGGGAGGAGAAAAAGGCACGTGAATCTTCGGTTGTGACGGCGATGGTGCTGGCAAAGCGCGCCAGGAATTTGAGCGCCATGCCTGGCTCGATATCGGGAGTGTACAGCAATGCGGGTATCTTGCGCCCGGCCACAGCCATCGGCGCGGCGACATATCCGCCGGTGAACAGAAGCACATCCGGCTGGAAATCGCGCAGCACGCGCCGTGAGGCCAGAACGCCCCGGGTCAGTTTGATGACGTTCCCGGGCAAGGCAGACAGGCCGACACCATGAACCCCGGCTGCGGGGATCGTGGTGAACGGCACGCCTTGACGTTGGACCAGTTCGGCTTCCATGCCGCGCTCAGCACCAACCCACAGGACGTTCACGTTCTCATTCCCAAGAGCTTGCAGAACGGCGAGGGCTGGATACACTCCGCCGCCCGTTCCGCCTGCGCATATCAACAACCGCACTGAAGGACCTCCCTTGTTGTTGGGTGGATGCCCGGTTGGTTACCCGGGCGACATTCATGATCAGGCCGACAGCGGCCAGACACATGGTAAGACTTGAACCGCCCGCGCTGATGAAGGGCAAGGCATTGCCCGCAAACGGCAGCAGGTTGACCATCACGGCCATGTTGATTGTGGCTTCCAGAAGAATCCACAGCGTGCAACCCGCGGCCAGCAGCTTGCCCAGCAAATCGGGCGCGCGGTTGGCGATGGTCAATCCGCGCCAGAGGACGATCAAATACAGGCCGATCACGCCGGCTGCACCGAGCAGGCCGGTTTCTTCGGCGATGACGGCAAAGATGCTGTCGGTGTGGGCAACCGGCAGGCCGGTGAATTTGGTGGCGCCGCGCCCGATGCCAACCCCGAAGACGCCTCCGCGAACGATCGACTCGAGCGAGCGTTGGACGTGATAAGAGGCATCAATCGGGTTCCGCAGGCCGGCAAGGTAGGGCTCCAGGCGGGCCTTGCCAGTAGGCATGATGGTCACCAGCAGCCACGTGGCGGCCGCCGCGATCACGACGATGATCAGCACCTGCTTCCAATCAACGCCTGCCAGGAAGAACATCAAGCCGCCCATGATGACGATGGTCAGCACGGCGCTCAGGTCAGGCTGCGCCAGAATGAAGCCGCTGGTGACGCCGATGATGGCACCCATGGGCAAC
>JAPKMQ010000004.1 GCA_026645875.1 Longilinea sp. | reverse complement strand
GGGCAATCAATCAATTATAGAAAGATTTTTGCTCCATGAGGATAGAAGGACACTGATGCAAGCACCTGTCTATGTGATCGGCCATGTGAATCCGGATACGGACTCGATTGCTTCCGCGATGGGCTATGCCTGGGTTTTACGCGAGCGCGATGGGATGGACACGATCGCTGCCCGCGCCGGGGCGGTCAACGCGCAAACATCCTGGGTGCTGAAACACCTGGGGCTGGATGCGCCGTTGCTGCTGAATGATGCGTCTCCACGCTTTGAGTCGGTCATGCGCAGGTACGACACAACCCTGCCGGACAAGCCACTGCGGGACGCCTGGTCCGTGGCCTCTCGCACCGGCGGGATTGCTCCGTTGGTGAATGCGGATGGCACGCCATTTGGTCTGGTCAACGGGCGCAGCCTGTTCGATTTCCTCTTCCACCTGGTTGGTCCGCATATTAAGCAACAGGATGCCAAAATCAGCGACATCCTCGACTTCCCGTGTCATCGGGCGGCGAATACAAAAGTTGCCCGCTTTCAATCGTCTACGCGGATCCGCGATGTTCTCAACCGGATTTTGCGCGAGGAAGGCGATGAGTTCATCGTGACGGATGATGCCGGTCGTTATGTGGGCGTTTGCCGGCAGCGCGATCTTCTCAATCCGCCCCGCATCCGGATTGTTCTGGTGGACCACAACGAAACCTCGCAGGCGGTTGGGTCGTTGGATGAGGCCGATCTGTTGGAAATTCTGGATCACCACCGTCTGGGCAACCCATCCACCCGCACGCCGATCCGTTTCACGGTGGACATCGTTGGCAGCACCAGTACGCTGGTTTCTGAGCGTATCGAAGATGCTGGTTTGTCCGCTCCTCCAAACCTCGCTGGCTTAATGTTGGCTGGACTGCTTTCGGATACCTTGATTTTAACCTCGCCAACCACTACCGACCGGGATCATACCGCTGCGGAACGGCTTTCAAGGTGGGCGTTTGTAGGCGGAAGCGCGCTGGCTGGAGAGACGATCCGATCGTATGGTGAAAAGGTGCTATCAGCCAGCGCCGGTCTTGGCACGCGGGAGCCTCGTGATGTGGTTTCCAGCGATATGAAAATCTATCGGTCTGGCGACTACCAGTTCGCGGTTGCCCAGGCTGAAGTCAGCGATCTTTATGAAGTCAGCGAGCGACTGGTTCCGTTGAATCGGGCCCTGGAAGATTTACGGGAACAAAAAGGATTGGATTTCGCGATGTTGATGGTAACGGATGTAGTTCGCGGTTCCAGTCGGTTGCTGGTCGCCAACCAACCTCCAGTGCTTGAGGACTTGCCGTATCCTCCGCAAACCGATGGTACCCGGCTAGCGGAAGGGGTGGTTTCACGCAAGAAACAATTATTGCCGGTGGTACTGGGATTATTGGAACGATGAAAGAGTCAATCTGGCAACTCCTGGCTGACTTTACAGCGCAATACCGCGCTGCTGCGCTTTGCACGATCATAGAAAGTCACGGTTCAACGCCGCGCCATGTTGGCAGTAAAATGGTCGTATATCCGGATGGTAAATTTACCGGAAGCGTTGGTGGCGGTGAAATTGAAAATCGTGTCATTCAAGAGGCGGTAACCTCATTGAAGGATGGAAAAACGCGCAGGCTGACCTATTCGATGGTTGACCCTAAGCGAGGGGATCCAGGTATCTGCGGCGGAACCATGGAAATCTATATCGAGCCAATTCTTCCAGCCCCATCCATGATCATTATCGGTGGGGGACATGTGGGCAAAGCTGTCGCGCACCTGGCGAAGTGGTTGGAATACCGGGTGGTGGTGTGTGATGACCGATCGGAATTTACCACGCCCGAGATGAATCCAGACGCGGATGTGCTGCTCAACATCCCGATGGGGGCTTTGCCGGATCACATTGAGATTAACGCGTTCACTTCCATCGTCCTGACGACGCGCGGCGCAAACGTGGATATTGCCGGTCTGCCGGATTTATTGCGCAAATGCGAACCTGGCTATATCGGCATCATCGGATCGCGCAAGCGCTGGTTGACAACAAGGCAGGGTTTATTGGATGCTGGGGTTCCCGAGCAAGTGATTAGCCGTATTCACTCGCCTATCGGACTGGAGTTGCAGGCTGAAACCCCTGAAGAAATCGCGGTCAGCATACTCGCAGAAATACTCATGCTGCGGCGCGACGCCAGTGGCAAGAGTATGAAGGAATAGGAAGCACTTATGTGGAAACAATATGTGAACGCCTCTTCAATTGATGAAGTGGTCAATGTGTTGAGTCAAAAGAAGGCATCTGCTAGAGTAGTGGCCGGAGCCACCGATTTGATCCTGGAAATGGAACGCGGTGTCCGTAAAGGCATCGAAACACTGGTGGATATCAGCCGGATCCCCGGCCTGGACATTATTTCTTTGGATGAGGACGGTTGGATCCACCTCGGTGCCAATGTGACCCACAATCATTGTGTTGCATCGGCGCTGCTCAGGGAGTATGCCTACCCGTTAGTTCGGGCAGCCTGGGAAGTGGGCTCGCCGCAAATCCGCAACCGCGGTACGGTAGCTGGGAATTTAATCACGGCATCGCCCGCCAATGACACAATCTCTCCGTTGATGGCACTGGGCGCCCAGGTGACGCTTGTCTCGGCACGGGGCAGCCGCGAAGTGGCCTTGCAGGATTTTTATACCGGCGTTCGCAAAACTGTGATGGCGGAAGACGAATTGCTCACAGATATTTCGTTCCCGGCCTTAAAAATGAACCAGCGTGGCACATTTATCAAATATGCCCTTCGCCGGGCACAAGCCATTTCATTGCTCAATATCACCTTGATCTTGTCCTTTGATCAGGACAAGATCAGCTCGGCCAGCATTACTTTGGGCGCTGTGGCCCCGACGATCATTCATGCCGTGGCGGCTGAGAAGTATCTGATCGGTCAAGCCCTGTTGCAGGACGTGATCGAAACGGCGGCTGAGATGACGCAGCAGGCTGCCAGGCCCATTTCTGACGTGCGCAGTTCAAAAACGTACCGGGAAAGCATGGTGCGTGTAATGATGCGCCGAGGGCTGCAATCCCTGGCTGCTCGCTCCGAAAAGGCTGATCTTCCAGCTGCTCCCATCCTTCTTTGGGGAAAATCCAACCACATTGTTGAAGAGCCAACCCCATCTAGCACGATAATCGGCGGCGGACGCATTGCCACCCGCATCAACGGCATCCCGTATGAATTTTCAACCGGTCAGGATAAAACGCTTCTGCGCTTGCTTCGAGAAGATGCCCATCTTGTGGGGACTAAGGAAGGCTGCGCCGAAGGCGAATGCGGTGCCTGCACGGTTTACCTGGATGGCGTAGCGGTGATGGCCTGTATGGTGCCCGCACCTCGCGCACACAACGCTGAGATCGTCACCATTGAGGGAATTTCTGGCGAAGGTGAATTACATCCCGTTCAGCAGGCATTTATCGAAGCGGGCGCGGTGCAATGCGGTTATTGCACCCCCGGGTTTGTAATGTCAGCGGCGAAATTGCTTGAGGAACGTGAAAACCCTACCAAAAATGAAATTCAACAGGCGATCACCGGCAATCTATGCCGGTGCACGGGTTATTATAAGATTGTCGAAGCTATTGACAGAGCGGCTCATCACCAAGAAGGAGGATGAAATATGGGAAAGTATTCCGGCCGTATGGTTCAAGAACCTTTGCGGGATCGAAACCGGCAGGCCCATCCCATCTGGCGCGGCGTTGGTTTTGTTTTACTCATCCTGACAACCGTTATTGCGGTGTTTGGTGCAATCGCGCTGGTTGAAGCGAATGCCACGCAGGGTTGGGTTCAAATTCCCAAAGACCTGATCGCAAAGGGCGTTGGCGATCCAAATTTGTATGTGAAAATCATCGTTGGTCTGGTGATTTTCGTGGTCGTCAATGCATTTTTTCGATTGATCACTTTTATCCTTTACAGTGTTTTTGGCCCATCACGCTATGGGCCCTTGGATGTTCCTCCTATCGCTTATAAAGGACCGAAAAAGAGCCGATAAAGTGATTTACCATAAGCAACGAGAGGCGGTATGACCCTTACTGTTGGACAATCGCTCATTCGCGTGGATGCAGAGGCTAAGGTAAAGGGGAAGGCGGTTTACCCTGGCGATATAGAAATGCCGGATATGGCTTACATGAAGATATTGTTTGCCAACCGCCCCCATGCCATCATTCAAAGAATTGACGTTTCCAGGGCTGAACAGCTTCCTGGCGTGCTTGCCGTTTTTACCGCCAAAGATGTGCCCAACAACGAATACGGACTGATTTCACCCGATCAACCTGTCCTGTGCGGCCCAGGGTCAAACAAAGCGCACGCAGATCATGTCCGTTTTATCGGCGATCAGGTGGCGTTGGTGGTTGCCGAAAGTGAAGCCATTGCTGTTCAGGCGATTTCCTTGATTGACGTGGATTATGCGGATTTACCGGTTGTTTCTGACCCACGGGAAGCAATGAAAGTCCAGTCGCCTCGATTATTCCCGGATCGTGACTCAAATGTGTTTGGCCATTACCGCATCCGCAAGGGTAGCATCGAAAACGGTTTCAAGAACGCGGATGTGATCGTAGAAGGGTATTACCAGACGCCTGTCCAGGAGCATGCTTATTTACAGCCGGAAGCCGGCGTGAGTTACCTCGATGAGGAAGATCGCATCACCGTGGTCGTAGCCGGGCAGTGGGTCCATGAAGATCAGGAGCAAATCGCACACGCACTAGGTTTGCCGCTCGAAAAAATCCGGGTGATTTATCCGGCAATTGGCGGCGCATTTGGTGGCCGCGAAGACATGTCTGTTCAAATTGTTTTGGCCCTGGCAACCTACCGGTTATCCCAGAAAGGTATCCGCCGGCCGATAAAAATCGTCTGGAGTCGCGAGGAGTCAATTATTGGGCATCACAAGCGGCATGCATACTACATCCACACCCGGTGGGGTGCCTCTCGTGATGGCAAAATTACTGCGGCCGAAGTTGAGTTAATCGCCGACGGCGGCGCATATATGTACACCTCCACGAAGGTCCTCGGAAATGCAACCTTGATGTGTACCGGGCCATATGAGATCCCTAACGTCAATGTTGATTCTTACGCGGTGTACACCAACAACATCCCCGGCGGGGCATTCCGCGGGTTCGGCGGACCGCAGGGGGCGTTCGCGGCAGAATTACAGATGGACAAGTTGGCGGAAGCATTGGACATGGATCCGGTCGAGATACGCGAGCGCAATATTCTCCGCGAGGGTTCGCTGCTATCGGTTGGCACGCCGTTGCCGAAAGGCGTATCGATGGATAAGGTGTTGGAAGCATGCGCGCTCAAGGCCGGGTGGGTACGCGGGGCGCGTGGTTGGCAGCGACCGGTAGTGAATCAGCCGGAACAGGCAAACAAAAAGCGCGGAATTGGATTTGCCTGTGCGTTTAAGAACGTTGGCTTTTCTTTTGGCGCGCCGGAAAATTGCTGGGCGACGATCGAGTTACGCGGGAAAGAGGAAATCGATCAAGCGATCTTGTATCATGCCGGAGCGGAGGTTGGGCAGGGGGCGCACACTGCCTTCATCCAGATGGCCGCTGAAGCGCTTGGCTTACCGTTTGAGAAAATTGTGCTGGTGGCCTCGGATACCGCTTATACCCGCAACTCGGGCAGCGTTTCAGCCTCGCGAATGACATTTATGGCGGGCAATTCCATTCGAGGCGCCGCCGCACAGGCACTGGAAAAGTGGAAAAACGAGGAACGGCCCGCAGTGGCTACTTATCAGTATCTGCCGCCGCGCACAACGCCGTACGATCCTGAAACTGGTAAATCCGAACCGAATTTTTCATATGGGTATGTTGCTGAAGCGGTTGAAGTTGAGGTGGATGTTGAGACCGGGCAGCTTCAGGTGATCAACGTCATCTGTGCGGACGATGTTGGTAAAGCCGTCAATCCGCAGCAGGTGCAGGGGCAAATAGAGGGGGCTGTGGTTCAGGCAGCTGGTTACGGCATCCTGGAAAACTTTTTACAGAAAGACGGGCTGTCGCTGACCAAAACGCTTTCCACCTACCTGATTCCAACCGTTCTGGATGTGCCTACCCGGGTTGAATCTGTTATCCTGGAATACCCAGATCCCATTGGGCCTTTTGGTGCGCGCGGCATGGGTGAAATGCCTTACCTTCCTTTTGTGCCCGCATTGGTTTCTGCCGTGCATAACGCCTCTGGTTGTTGGTTTGATCAATTCCCATTAATCCCGGAAAGGGTTTTGGAGGGTCTCTCCTCCTGAGCAATGATGACGGCACCGAAGAAGTTGAAAATATTAATCCGTGGCGGCGGTGATTTGGCCAGCGGGGTTGCCTTGCGGCTTCACCGGGCCGGCTGGGACGTTCTCATTTGCGAACTTCCAGCGCCGCTTACCGTCCGACGACTGGTTTCGTTTTCTGAAGCCGTCTACGCAAGTCGGTGTCAGGTCGAAGAAGTAGACGGCGTGAGGGTATCGAATCCGGTGGAGACTTTCGTAGAATTATCCCGGGGTAACATTCCCGTGATTGTTGATCCGAGCGCACGTGCCATGGAATGGTTTGCGCCGGATGTATTAATCGACGGTCGCATGCTGAAAACCGCTCCCGAGTTGGCTCATCCGGCAGCAATGCTTTCGATTGGATTAGGACCGGGATTTGTGGGCGGCGGGAATTGTCACGCCGTCATTGAGACGAAACGCGGCCCCTTTCTCGGTCGGGTGATTTGGAACGGCTCTGCTGAACCAGATTCTGGGCTTCCGGAGAAAGTCGCCAGTTTCACCGGCGAGCGAGTCTTGCGCGCTGACGCGGATGGTGTTTTTATTTCAGCGGCATCCATTGGAACGCACGTCGATGCTGGCGACGTAATTGGATGGATCGGCGCGTCGGCGGTTCGCGCACCATTCTCTGGCGTGATACGTGGACTGGTCCATGATGGGCTTACGGTCAGCCAGAAACTTAAGATTGGCGATGTAGATCCAAGAGATGACCCGCTGATTAGCCGCCTGGTCTCGGATAAGTCACTGGCAATCGGCGGCGCGGTTTTGGAGGCGATTTTATCATTCGGCCCGTTGCGTGGCTCCTGGTGAGTATGTGAATCTTCAAAAGGCTTTGCGATTGAATGAGCCCTGTGCGGCCGCTTTTGTGGGCGCGGGTGGTAAGACCACGAGTATTTTTCTGTTGGCGCGGGCGCTGAAGCACCCTGTAGTGGTCACCACGACCACGCACATGGGCCTCTGGCAAATGCCATGGGGCGACCGCTGGATTGTGGGGATGCCTGATTCGGGTCAACTGGAGCTGATGGCAAATGGTGTGAGTGTGATCACCAGCGCACCGGATGAAAGCGAAAAGGTCGGTGGCTTATCCGCGAAACAACTCGATCAGTTACACGGAATTTGCCAGCAGAAGGGCTGGAGTCTGTTGATCGAAGCCGATGGCGCAAAGCAACTGCCACTTAAAGCGCCTGCCGAACATGAACCCGTGATCCCGGCGTGGGTGGACTTGGTGGTGGTCGTGGCTGGGTTGACGGGGCTTGGCGCGAGCTGTGATAATGTACATATCCATCATGCTGACCGGTTCGCCAGTCTTTCAGGATTGCAGCCCGGCGAGAGGGTGGGGGAGAATCATCTGCTGGCTGTGCTGCGTAGCAGCACTGGTGGTTTGAAAAATATCCCAGAGCATTCCCGCAAGGTGCTTTTCCTGAATCAGGCCGATGATGAGAGGTTAGCATCAGCAGGCCGGCGGCTGGCGGATCAATTGTTGCCGACTTACGACGCCGTGATGATTGCGCGGCTAGCGACCGAAAATGAAAATGCCCAGGTACTTTATGTGTGCGAACCCATCGCGAGCGTAATCCTGGCAGCGGGTGGATCAACCCGGTTCGGCGCGCCGAAATTGGGCTTGACCTGGCGGGGTAGGAGTTTCATTGACAATATCCTGGATACCATCTCGAGATGCACTTTTTCGCAGGCGGTTCTTGTTCTTAATAATGCGCATAGCCAATTAATTAATATTACCAGACCTCCTAACTTGACCACATTAACAAACCCTAACTGGCAAGAGGGTCAGGCATCTTCGATCCGACTGGGAGTGAAATCTCTACCCAGCGAAGTAGGCGGGGTGGTGTTCTTCCTGGGTGACCAACCTCAGATACCAGAGCGGCTGGTACAAGAGCTTATCAGCCACCACGCCTGCACGCACGCTGCAGTGATTGCCCCTTTTGTAGATGGCAGGCGTGGCAACCCGGTTTTATTTGACCGCAGCACCTTCAAGGACCTTGAGCAGTTACAGGGCGATGTGGGTGGGCGGGGAATTTTTGCAAAATTCCCAGTAGAGTATGTGCCGTGGCATGACGCCAGCATTCTTCTGGACGTGGATACCCCCGAAGACTATTCGCGCCTGTTGGAATTGGAATAACTCATTGAGTACCGCAATCGCAGCAATTATCCTGGCTGCCGGAAAATCAACCCGAATGGGCGTGCCTAAAATGCTGCTTCCCTGGGGATCAAGTTCCGTCATCGAAACGGTGCTTCAGCACGTCCTTGACATGGAATTATCACCAGTCATCGTGGTCACAGGCGCGAATCAATCGCTGCTTAATGAAAAGCTTGCCCAATTTGTTGATCGCATCCAGGTGGTTCTGAATGACCAGTATGAGAACCTGGAAATGTTTTTTTCCATCAAACTGGGAATTCGTGAGGCAATTCATCAATGCGACGCCGCGATGCTCTTTTTGGGAGATCAACCGCACATTTCCGTGCAGACCATAACTGATATGGTTGCTCTATTTACCAATCAAAACGCCAGTATCTTGATTCCGAGTTACAATATGCGGCGCGGCCATCCCATTCTATTGCACAGGCGGCATTTTCAGGAAATTCTGGACATGCCCAACGACGCCAGTATGAAAATATTTCTGGCGAACCATGAGGAGGATATTCAATACCTGCTGATCCGCGACGACAGCATCCTTGAAGACATGGATTCACCTGAAGAATATCAACAACTGAAGAAAAAACACCTACGAGGATAACAGCTGAAAAGTTATGTCACTAATAACTACGATCATAATACCGCTCCGGGTCGGGCAAAGATCTGAAATCCTGCGGCTGCAAAACCAAATCAACAGCCTGGACGATGCCTCCAGGCAATTGCCTGCTGGAGTATATACAACCTTTCGAACATATCAGAAACGCTATGCGGTATCACTGCTGGAGCATTTTGATCGTTTGGAAAGTTCAGCCAGATTATCAGGAACAGCCATCTCACTTGATCATGAAAGGCTGCGGCAGGAATTGAGAAGCGCATTGAACTATTTTGAACCAACTGAAGCCCGCGTCCGCATTTCCGTCGATTTGACAGTTAATCCTGGCGATGTATACCTTTCACTTGAGGAATTGCACACACCCACAGTTGATCAATACCGGGATGGCGTAGCCGTGATTACTCGAAAAATGCACCGAGAAAACCCGGAGGCGAAGGCTACCAATTTCATCCTGGAAGCAGAAAAAGTACGCCACGAAATAAACCCACAGGAAATCAACGAAGTGTTGATGATCTCCGAGGATGATCACGTCCTGGAAGGGCTGAGTTCCAACTTCTTTGGCATACAAAATGAAGTCCTCATCACGGCTGAAGAGGGCATTCTGCCTGGCATCACCCGCAAAATGACCATAGAAATTGCCCGCCAATTGGGTTATTTTGTCGTTTACCGGAATATCCAGCGGGAAGAATTGCCGAAACTGGACGAAGCTTTCATCACCAGTGCCAGCCGGGCCATTCTGCCGGTGACACGAATCAACAACCGGCTGGTTGGCACTGGCAAGGTGGGGAACACCACCCGAAAACTGCAGATCGCTTTTCAGAAAAACCTGGACGCGGCGCTAGAATTAATCTAGGTTTTCGCCATCCTCCGGGTTGACATCTTCCATTATGTCATCCGGATTCCCTTCCTGATCGATCTCCAACTCGCCGCGCTCCATTTGTTCCAAGAGGCGTTTGGCGTCCTCCAGTTGATCCGCGGGGACATAAATGCGCGCCTCGCCAAGCGGGCCGATGGTCAGGCCGTAGGCGATGCCAGCGCTTTCCTGGCTCAGGTAAGCGTCGATTCCAAAGGATTTTAACAGTGCTGTGATGGATTGTGCCAGGATATGCCCTGTGACTCGATATGCCAATTCATAATCAGGTTGCATGAAATTCCTTCCTCCATGATACGATCCCATTTTAGCACTTAGCCGCATCGCCTGGCAACTGCGCAATGATGCTTGCGATTGCTTTCCTGCCGCCATGCTCCGAAACGCGCCAGCCTTAATAATGCACTTTCCAGCCGGAAAAGGAATCGCGGAGTTCGCCCGCATGTAATAAAAAACCAGCCGGGAGTTCGGGGCGGATTTCCAGCATGTCCGCAGTAAGCGTTTCGATGACTGCAAAACCATTTGGAATTAATATCCGCGGAAGATTGCTCAACACTTTTCGGTCCAGGAAGTAAAAACTGATTGCGGCTGAGAAAACAGCCAGAGGAAAATGAAATTCACACAGGTCCCCGACAAATGCCATCAGGGCCTGGTTCTGGCGTTTTGCAGATTGGACAGCCACGCTCGACACATCCACGCCAACCACGCGAAATCCATTCTGGAGCAACCAATGTGCGTTGGTGCCCATGCCCATTGCCAGGTCCAACACCAGGCTGCCTGGTTGGAACAGTTGCGCGGCGCGCGAGAGAACTTCGCGCGGTTTGGACTCGTTACTATGCCATCCCTGCTGGTAACGGGCATTCCAACGGCCGGCATCATCCGCTGACATGGCCAGCTTTCTCGGCCTGAGTCTTTTTACGTAGCCGGTTCTGGCGGTGGACCAATTCTTCCTTCCAGTAACGCCGCTCTGAAGCCAGCTCAATCGCCGCAGGAAGGTCTTGAAATTGCGCGGCACGCTCCCACAGCGCCACTGCTTGAGGCCATTTGCCTTGCTTTCGATAAATGGCCGCATAACGATGCAGCGTTTGGATGAAAATTGGGCGGGGCAAACCAGCATCCAAACCGGCTTCGTAGAGGTTGACTGACTTTTCGATATTCCCCATTTCCTCATATATGCGTGCAACCGCCACCAAATCGAGCCCTTGTTCCGGTTGGAGTTCCTGTGGATTATCCAACAAATGAGCGTCATAGTGCAGCAGCGCCGCCAGCGAAAGAATATCCATGGCGTTATGATAAAGTACGCCCTTCATTGGCCGCGCGTCGCCCGTTTGAAGGTATTCCACATACATTTGCGGCACCATCCAGCCGGGAATTTCCTCTCCAGAGCGGCTTACTCGAAGAATATCCCTCTCCAAGTCCCCCAGCGCTCGGGAGGGCAACCGGTTGCGCCACAATTTTCGCGCCAGTGGCAGCAAATCGAGGTGCGCCATATCGGTAAAAGGCGTGGGCATGCTGTTGATCAGATGGCGCGAGTTCAGCAGGGGAATGTCAAAACTCTTTCCGTTGAACGTGACCACGGTTTGAAAGGAATTCACAATGCGCGCTAACACAGCCAGCATCGCCGGTTCTTCGGCCGGGTGACGCATGAACAACTGCACGAGGCGAAACCCTTGCGCATTCCAGATTCCCAACCCAACCAAAAAAGCAAACGATCCAGCCCCGCCGGCCAGCCCGGTGGTTTCAGTATCGAGGAAAAGCAGTTGATCCACAGAACTGGTCTTTTCAGAAGGCGTTTTTCCCCATTCCCGCAGCGTTTCAAGGTTGAGTGGAGAATCAAAGTGGACCAGACCGTGCTGATAATGAATATCAAAATCCTGGGTAATTTGATAGACAGCACCGAGCGGCGTGTCAATTTCGACGCCTTCGACGACAACCTCGATCGGGAATCGGGTCTGTTCAGGACGCAGCTTCAGGTTCTGCGCGCCTAATTGCACACCAAGGGATTTTAGCCGGTCACTCAGCGATTCTGTCATACGGTTACACTCTGTGGACCTTGCACCAGAATTTGTAAAAGTGCCAGGGCTTCATTCTTGCCTCCAGAGCCATTTTCTCCAGCCGGCCCAACGCAGGATGGACAACCGTCCTGGCATGGACAATGACTGACCAGTTCCAATGCTTCAGCAAGCAACCGGTCGTGCATATGATACAGAGACTCGCTCAGACCAATGCCCGCGGGCACCTTATCATACAACAATACCGAGGGCTGGCCGTCGGACAGCGGCGATTGAAAATCTGATATTGCACCCAGGTCCTCGGTATCGCACATGACAAACAAAGGCGCCAGTTGATTGAGGACATAGCAAACCCCTGAAAGCCCGCTTCGCATCTTCACAACCAATTCTGCCTTGCGATGGCAATTCGGGCATAAAGTGATCAGGTTGTCCAGGGAGTTGGCCAGCTCCAATGAAGTGAACGAACGCAAAGGTATCTTATGGTGCACATGATGCGCCCGGTCCACTTCCAAAGCACCGCACATTTGGCAGGTAAATTGATCCCGCTCGCGTACCAACTGGCGAATTGCAGACCATTGTGGGCCGTAATAATTCGAGTCATTGGACCACAATTGGTGCGTGCGAAGAAATTCAATCGTTTCATCATTGATCGTAAACCAGTATCCGGTGGTGCGTAATTGGTTGGATGGCAGGTCAAGCGCTTCCTGCCCAAGCGTTTCCCGCGTGATCCAATGAATTTTCCTGAAACCAACCACCTGCATGGATACCTTGATTTCACCCCAGGTCTTTTCTGCGCTGAGTACTTTTAAGGTCTCGAGTTCCAAAATCTTTTCCACTTCAGTCTGGTTCTTCGGTTCTGTGAAATATTCCTCGCTCGCCGGTTGCAGGCTCGCCTCGGACTGATCCAGGTCCAGGCGGTTGACGCGGTAACTTTGGCCTTCATGGAGATAAATTGCACCTGGATGAACCATCCATAGCGCGCTGGATTGGTCCACGGTGCCGAGGATATGGGATTGGTCTTCGCCTTCCACCCGCAGAACTACATTCTGCGCGGTTGCGTTCCGCAGCGAAACCCCCTGGGCGGGATATTGATCGACAATCCAGTAATACCGGTTGGCAGAAGTATTCAGTACACCAGTTTGTGCCAACAGATCCAGGAACTCCTTCAACGTCTCCCACGATATTGCACCCAGCTTTTCGCCAGGTTTGAATGGCAGCTCAAATGCGGCACAGCGGATATGTTGAAGCAGGATCAGCGGATTATCCGGGTTGATCAGTGCATTTTCGGGTGAACGGTCGAGGATATACTCTGGATGCCTGACCAGGTATTGGTCAATAGGCGCGGCGGATGCCACCATGATGCCGACGGATGAGCTCCGGCGTCTGCCAGCACGGCCGATTTGTTGGCGCAGCGAGGCCAACGTGCCCGGATAACCAACCACGATGGATGCGTCCATGCTGCCGATATCGATGCCCAATTCAAGCGCGCTGGTCGCTACAACGGTCCGAATCGCTCCAGACCGCAGACCGCGTTCGATGCTGCGTCGCTCGCCTGCCAGGTATCCGCTGCGGTAGCCATGAACAGCTTCGCTTTCCGCGGGATAGCGGTCATGCAAGGCCCTTAGAATCATTTCAACCGACCGCCGGGCACGGGCAAACATAATCGTTTGTACGCGATAGGCCAGCAAGTCGCCGGCCAGACGGACGCTTTCGGAGGACGCCGAGCGCCGCAGCCCAAGTTCGGGATCGACGATAGGCGGGTTATAGAGAATAAAATTCCGCCGGCCGCCCGGGGAGGTATCCTCGTCGATCAACTCACATTTCTGCTCGACCAGCTTTTCCGCCAATTCGCGCGGATTAGAAATGGTGGCTGAGGTCAATATAAACTGGGGATAAGCGCCGTAATGGCTGGTAATCCGTTTCAGCCGCCGCAGCACATTGGCCACGTGCGATCCGAACACACCCCGGTAGACGTGCAATTCATCCAAAACGACAAAGCGCAGGTTGCGAAAAAAATCCGCCCAGGCAGTGTGCTGGGGCAGGATGCCCATATGTACCATGTCCGGATTGGTGAGCAGGATTCGCGCGTTCGTGCGAATGAAACCGCGGTGGTTTCCTGGCGTGTCGCCGTCATAAGCGCCCACGGTGACCTGGCCGCCAGCCTGTTCGCTCAGTTGGGTCAGCGTTTCCTGTTGATCGTGGGCGAGCGCCTTGGTTGGGAAGATATAAATCGCCGTGGCGGCAGGATCACGAAGCAGCGCGTCAAACACCGGCAGGTTATAACACAGCGTTTTTCCTGAAGCCGTGCTGGTAGCAATGACCGCGCACCTTCCGGCGCTGGCCTGTTCATACGCCTTAAGTTGATGTTGATAAAGGCCGGAATATCCAAGGGTTCCCAGGGCCTGGGCGAGGGCAGGTGAAATTTCCGACGGAACCGGATAGACCTGCGCTTCCCTGGGCGGCTTAATCTCCCAATGGACAACATTTTCCTGAATGTCCGGATCGCTTGTCCAGCGGTTGAGCAATTGATCCAGGTTGGTTTGGATGGATGGGGGACGGGCCGGCCAATTCATAGAACATTTTTACCGCAAATGGCATTGTAAAGCAAGTCTAAGCAATCCATAGGTCTTGTTGGATTTACAAGTTCTCCTTTTTGGATATACTGGTTCTTATTCCAATCCTTGAAACAAATCGGAGCTTCTATGAAGACAGGCAAATATCGCTGGTTCGTGGTTGGAGTTTTCTTTTTCTTTATGCTGTTACATCAAGCGGATAAACTGCTGGTCGGGCCATTGACGACGCCGATCATGGATGAATTCGGGATTAACGAGACCCAGATGGGGTTGCTATCCTCCGGAGCGATCATCGTCGGCGCGATATTTTACCCACTGTGGGGATATCTTTGCGACCGGTTTTCGCGCGCCAAGCTGTTATCGCTGGCATCCTTTATCTGGGGTGCCACCACCTGGTTGAGCGCGATCGCGCCTACATACCCGACATTCATGGTCACCCGGTCCAGCACGGGGATCGATGATTCCAGCTATCCGGGGTTATACTCGCTCATCGGCGATTATTTCCCGCCCAAAAATCGCGGCAAGGTGTATGGCATCCTGCAAATTGCCATGCCGCTCGGTTATATGATCGGCATGGTCATGGCCTTGTTGCTAGGCGGGGCCATTGGCTGGCGCTCCATCTTTTACATCACCGGATCGCTGGGCATATTGATGGCCTTTGTCATTTTCTTCGGCGTCAAGGAGCCGGCACGCGGCACCTCGGAACCTGAGCTTGAGAACATCGAACAGACCGGCAAATACCGGTTCGAGTGGAAAATTGCCCGCGATCTGTTCAAAAAGAAGAGCCTGATTATGCTTTTCATGCAGGGATTCATTGGTGTTTTCCCGTGGCAGGTGATCACCTTCTGGTTTTTCCGGTACCTTGAAACCGAGCGGGGGTTCTCCGGCAACGAAGTCATGATCACGATGGTTGTTGCAATCATCCTTTTGGCGGCTGGTTCCGCGGTGGGTGTGATCACCGGCGCCGTTTTGTTGTTCATATCGATCAAAATTCCATATGACAACAAGGTATTATTCATGATCTTGATGTCAATGACCACTCTCTTCATCCCGTTTGCGTCGCCGAATGTTCTCTCCACGGTGTATGACATCACCCTGCCGGAAGTGCGCTCAACCGCCAATTCAGTTCAATATTTCATTGAGCAGGGCGGGTCGGCAATTGCGCCAACCCTGGCCGGGATCATCGCGATGAACTCATCCCTCGAAAATTCCATCCTTGTGATCTGTGTCACCGCCTGGATCCTGTGCTTTTTCTTCCTCCTGGGCGCCATCTACCTGCTCCCCAAGGACATCGACACCCTCCGATCCCAACTTAAGGATCGGGCGTCGATTGAAAGCGCGGCGACCAGCAGCGGAGCGGGTGATTGATGTTAAGCCTGCAGAAACTGGTAATATTGATTGGCATCACGGCCCTGGGATGGCTGGTGGGATCGCTGTTGAATTATCTGGCCGATATCCTGCCAGCCGAACCGCGCAGGTGGAGTGCGGTTTGCCCACAATGCCAAACAGCGCGCAGATGGAGCGATTATTTCCTGTTTAAACGGTGCGGAACCTGCGGCGCTAAGCGAAGTTTGCGCACCTGGATCACGCAGATCGGAAGTATCGCCGCCGTCCTCGTACTGTGGATCTATCCCCCCGATCGATTTGGTTTCTGGATGATCCTGCCGTGCATGCTTTATTTTTCTCTCGTGGCCGTAATCGATATCGAACACCACCTTATCCTGCACGTTGTGAGCATGGCCGGGGCTGTCATTGTGATTCCAATTGGCCTGATCTGGAACGGGTTGGTTTCCACGCTGATCGGCGGCGTGGCCGGCGCGGTGATCATGTTTCTGCTCTATTACCTGGGTGAACTCTTTAGAAGGTGGATTTCGCGGGCCAGGCATGAAGAGGTGGTGGAAGAGGCTCTAGGTTTCGGCGATGTCACCCTGAGCGCGGTTTTGGGTTTGTTGCTGGGCTGGCCGAAGATCACCTTTGCCATCATTACAGCCATCCTTCTGGCCGGTCTGGCATCCAGCCTGTACCTGCTGACGATGTTGGCAAGGAAAAAATACCTGCCGTTCACCGCCATCCCATACGGCCCATTTTTATTGATTGGGGCAGTGGTCTTAATCTACCTGGCGTAAGCACCGACAAAAAAGCAGAGACTTGTCTCTGCTTTTTTTGTCGTTTTACCCCAACCGCTAATGAACGGTTGGCGCGGCATCCATGATTTGAGGGCTCACGTTGGACCGGAACTGCTCGAAATTCTCGGTAAACCGCTCGATCAACGCGCGTGCTAGCACATCATATTCGCTACGATTTTGCCAGGTATTGGCCGGTGAAAGGATTTCCGGCGGGACCCCCGGGCAGGACCGGGGGATGGACAGCCCAAAGTAGTCTTCCGTTTGAAAGGCCGCATAGTCGAGCTGCCCGGTGAGCGCAGCTCGAATCATTGAACGCGTGTAGGGCAGACGGATGCGGCTACCACTGCCAAAAGCGCCTCCGGACCAGCCAGTGTTGATCAGCCAGACCTGCACGCCGTGTTTTTGAATTTTATCTCCCAGCAGGGAAGCGTACACACCGGGTTCCAGCGGCAGGAAAGGCGCGCCAAAACAGGTTGAGAAAGTGGCCTGAGGTTCTTTGCTGAGCCCTTTTTCAGTACCCGCAAGTTTGGAGGTGTACCCCGAAAGGAAGTAATACATCGCCTGTTCGGAGGTGAGCTTTGCCAACGGTGGCAGAACGCCAAATGCATCCGCGGTCAGGAAGAAGATGTTTTTGGGGTGGCCCGCATGTCCTTCGAGAACATGATTCTGGATGTAATCAATCGGGTAGGCCCCGCGGGTATTTTCCGTCCGGCGGTCGGAATCGAAATCAATGCTGCGGTTGAGCGGGTTATAAACGACGTTTTCCAGCACAGCGCCAAACCGGTGGGTTGCCTGCCAGATGAGCGGCTCAAGTTCGGGTTTTAACCGAATCGTCTTGGCATAACAACCGCCCTCGAAATTAAAGACACCGTCATCCGCCCAGCCGTGCTCATCATCCCCAATTAATCGCCGGTCTGGATCAGACGACAAGGTGGTCTTGCCCGTTCCGGAAAGGCCAAAGAAGAGAGCAACATCACCGCGGTCACCAACGTTGGCGGAACAATGCATGGAGAGAATTCCGCGTCGAGGCATCAAGTAATTCATCAACGTAAAGACTGACTTTTTGATTTCACCGGCATACCCCGTGCCTCCGATGAGCACCAGCCGCTTGGTAAAATTCACGATGATGAAAGTGCCAGAACTGGTTCCATCTTCGGCCGGGATCGCCAGGAAATCCGGGACGTGTATGATCGTATATTCCGGTCTAAACTCAGCCAATTTCTCAGGTGACAAGCGGATGAGCAAGTCGCGGGAAAACAGGCTATGCCAGGCTTTTTCGGTGATGACCCGGATGCTCAGGCGGTGCACCGGGTGCGCGCCGACCTGCAAATCCTGGATAAAGACATCCCGATTCTGTAAATAAGCTGTCACTTTCCGAAAAATTTGGTCGAACTTATCGGGTGAAATGGGGCGGTTAACCTTTCCCCACCAGATAGATTCATCATCTTCGTTGCCATAATTTACAATGAATTTATCGTTTGGGGACCGTCCGGTGTACTGACCGGTGCTGACCATCACCGCGCCGTCATTTGATAAATCCCCTTCCTGTCGCAGGATTACCTGTTCAACCAAGGCGGGCGAACTGAAATTCCAATGAGCTGTTTTGATGTTAACAATTTGAACCTGGGCAAGATCAATCTCACTCGGAATTCCTAGATTCTGCATTCGTTTGCATTCCTCCTATTGATTTATGGTGTAATCGCCCCGGTCATCCTGGGGAACCAGTACCAAAGAACATCCATGGCGGGTTTTCCATGGATCGAAAAGGAACCATCCTGCAAGGCAGCGGGCGGATAATAACCGCGAGATATCACGCCTGAAATCCAATCCCGGCCATTGATCGCACCCAGGGCGGCATTATAAAGATCGACCTGGGCTTGCAAGTTCACAGGAATGCTTTGCAACTCAAGATAGGGTTGGGAAAGCGCGATTCCTGGTAGGCAATTGCCACTCAGGCTAACGCATTGCCGGGCAGATCCGGCTGCGGATGCAAATTGCAGCGCAAGGATCACTGGTTTTCCAGCTTCAACCTGGAACGGCGCAATTTCCTCATCCAGTAGCCGCCCCATCTCCACTTCAAGATCAGCCGCCGCGGGTTCGTCAGAGGTGGTCAAGGGGGCGTTCCAGATCATATAAATCCCATCGAACAGGCTGGCCGGCAGGGCAGCCGCCGGATTGCTGCCCGTGAATTCAACCTGATACAACAACTGCCCCGAATAGCGAGTACGAACATCGGAGATCATGTTGTCCCAGCGATCTTGAATGTCATCCGGCTGATTGGCAGGGGATCCGTCGACCAACCCCATTCCAGGATAAGCAGGCAAAATGGCGGCATCACCTACCAGGATGGCTCCCACGTCGTTGACAGATGCAAAATCGGCGGCGTTGCGAAGATAGGTGCCGTACTGGTCAAAGAAGCCATCCCACCAGCTCAGGTCTTTTGAGGCATTGCTCCACCAATCCTGGCTGGCAATTTCATATCGCACGGACGGGACAAGCGCAACCTTTAGTCCGCTCTGCCGCGCCAGGGCTACCTGCTGGACCAAATCAGGCCACAGTGCATCGTTGCCCGGGTCCGCCTGCAACACCGGCATCGCGTCGCGGGTGAACGTCCAGGTCATTGGAATCACTACCCAATTTGAGCCAATGCCCTTGAGGGTCTGGAAGCTGGCCGAGTAATGCGATTGCCAGCTGGGTTTGTAACCGGGTTGGAATTCAACTCCGGCCCAGAAGAAGGTGTCGCGGGCGCGAATTTCAGGCGCAATGACCGTGGTCGGCGTGGATGCCGGTTGCCACCACTGCCAGGAAGATACTGTGTCCTCGAAGGTTTGCGTGATCGGCGAGGGCGTGAAGGTATAACCGGCAGAGGAAGGCCCCTGCGTGCCCTCCGCGTCGGCGACACCGCACTGTTCGTTGCGGCAATAGCGGTAGCCCACATCGCCAAGCATACTCAACGGATTGTAAAGGATGTAGGTGTAGCGGTGGTTCCCCAGCGGCCACATCGGGATGGGCTCCATCCAGCCAAACGGGTTGAACTGGATCGATGTTGAATCGGTTGCCGGCGTATTGTCGGGTATGGTTACGGTAAAGGTAATCGGTGCAGCCGTTCCAGTTTGCCAGGTGTCGATTTGATCCTCGACTGTTGTACTGGCAGCAGGCACAATCAATTGCCGGGTGCGGAAATTGCCGCTGGCGTTCAATTCGCCGTTCCAAAAACCATCGCCCAGCGTGTATTTGTAACGGAGATCAAAACCAACAGGCAGGGAAAGAGAAATGGCATAGGTGCCATCATCCCGCAAAGTCAACAAAGGAGCCCGGCTGGCAATGACGCTCATCCCGCCGGAAAGATCAGCAAAGGTATTGCCGAGCGTGAAAAGATTGCCCACCATGCGAATTGGAACGCCGGTGAGGTTTCCTTCCGGCGGTTTGACGACAAAATTGACCGCGATCATTTGCACCGGCGATAACGCTATCGCAGCCGGCGTGGTAGCCCCCGCGGCGACGGTGGCGCCTTGCTGGAAGGTTTTATACGCGCCGTCCAGGCTGATGGCAACAAGTTGATGTGTGCCGACAGGGATGCCTTCCAATAAGAAACTGCCATCCGAGGAGGTCAGCGTGCTGATGCCTGCCGCGGTGACATATAGATTGGGCAAGGGAGTGTTGTTGGTGTTATCGATCGCTTGGCCGCGAATCCGGCCAACCGCGCCTGTGAAAGGCTGATCGTTCCACGCTGCGATGATGTCTTCCACCTGGTCCGAGCCGTACACCCGAAAAATGCGGTAGCGGATCTGTTGATTGGTGCTGCCATATTCCACAGCCGGAGGTGTGCCCTCCCGCAAATAACGATATTTCACCAGGCTGCCCTCAGAAAAGGCTGCTTCAACGGTAAAGCGGCCGTCAGAGGTTGCGGTCATGGATAAACGCGAGGGGTTAAGCGCCAGCCCGGTCACTTCGTCCAGGATTTCCAACGTAAGTTTGGCCGATGAATCAGTACCCGCCGGCGGAGTAACCACAAAGGTCACCTGTGCCAGCGGGCCTGCGGAGACGGTTTCAGCCTCCGGGACAGGAACAGCCGTTGGTTGGCACGAACTCAGCACAAAAGCCAGGGTCAGCACGACGCAAACAACCATCAAGAAAGACCGACGGCCAACGGTTCTCATTGTTCCCCTCCAGTGGGTCTAGAAAAATGCAACAAAACTCAAAGGCTATCCTTCTTGCTGCGAGCCTTTGAGGTCATCCTTTAGCGTCGAATGCAATTTATGTAGAATTTCCTGCTGCCGATTTGCCAGACTACCAAGAACGCCATTCACGAATCGCGGTGTGCTGTCAGACCCAAACATTTTTGCCAGTTCAATAGCCTCGTTAATGGCCACCTTGACAGGCGTGCAGTTTTCAACCGCAAACTCCCACAAAGCGATACGGATGATGTTACGATCGACAACCGCAACCTGATCCATCGGCCATTCGGGTGCGTGTTCGGCGATGAACCCGTCCAGCTTTTCCGAGATGGGCAATACCCCACGGACGATTTGCCGGCTGAAATCGGCCAGGCTGTCATCCAGTTCCTCGGCAACCAGCCGTTCTTCCATTGCTTCCACAGCAGAATGGCCGGTCATATCGCATTCGTAAAGGACTTGCAAGGCAACATAGCGCGCCTTGGTGCGTGACTTCATGTGTTTTTATTTAACCGGTTCAGAGTAATCGATGTCTTCGACATGGACATTCACCTTGCCAATTTCCATGCCGACCATATCAACAATTGCGCGGGCCACTTGGCTCTGAATGGCATGGCTCACATCGCGCACATTTACGTCCCGATTCAAAATTACATACAGGTCAACGTAGACCATGTCATTTTCAACATTGATTTTCACCCCTTCGTTCGCGCCTGGTTTGAACAGGCGGTTGACGTCAGGGGGAGCAACAGTCAATCGATTGACGCCGGGAACGCCCAGCGTGGTCAATTTCGCAATCTGCGTCAGAACAACCGGTGCAATTGTGGTCTTGCCGGGTGGTCGCGTTTGATCAGACATAGCTTCTCCGCAAATCGTAATCAACTCAATGACAGAATAACTGTATTATACACGCGATTTATTCAATCTGAGCAATCTGGGTGGCGCGTGAAGGCTCGCGCACGCGAGTGAGCGCAACGATGGATAGCAAGAACAGGGAGCCGTACAGGACAAACAGCAATACATACCCCAATCCAGGTGATTGCGGCATCTGTGCGGCGAGAAAATCCGCCATGGGTCCACCAATATACGCCCCAATAGCGCCAGCCCCGGCACCTGCCAGGTTGGAAATGCCAAGGAATCGGCCAGCCTGCGCTTTCGGGACGATTTCAGTGCCCAAAGCCCAGTTGGCGGTATAAAAAAGTCCCATGCCAATGCCGATGATGGCTCCACCGATGTAGATCACCGTCAGGTTGGGCACGGCCACGGCCAGGGCCGTACCAGCGGCAGCCAGAAAGCCCGCCAAGGCGACAATGCGTTTGCGGCCAAACCGATCGGTCAGGAAGCCGCTAGGCAGAGCACTAAGCAATATGGCGACCCCGACGAACATCGTCAGGCGGGAAGCCGGGCCGGCTGCCTCGGCCTGAACAAACCCCAGCCTACCCTGCAAAAAATATATCGTAAAACCGGCCAGGTTATTAGCGCCGATCAGAAAAGCCAGCCGGTTAATCACCCACCAGCGAAATGAGGGGTCCTTCCGCAAGGATTCGCTATCCACGCCGATGCGCAGGCTGGCCGTGACTCCGCCAAAAACCGCCAGCGCCATGCCAATCAGGCTGATCACCCCTGTGGTAACCAACAAAGGCGCTGCCTCCATTTTACATAACAAAGGATGCGCAAGTTTCACTGCCCACCCGATGCCAAGCAAAATCAATGTAAAAGCGCTGGTCATGGCCGCCAGGCGCACAAAATCCTGCCACGCCAGCGGCGACGAGCTGGACTTGTTTTGTTGTTCTGGGATGAACATGGCGATGAGTGCCACGACCACGAGGATGCCCATCAGGGTGATCAACGCTCCCCACAGGTTTCCCTTGCTGACCATCCGGGCAATCGTGAATGAGACGATGATGAGTGGAATGGGGATTTCCAGCAGGGCTTTCACCGCCGAAAAGCGTCCGCGTTTTTCAGCCGGCACCAGGTCCGGAATGATCCCTTGCGTCGCACCGTGGGCAACATTGGTGGTCACCATCATCAAGATGACCATTGTGAAGAGAAACCAGTAGCCCGCAGGGCCTTCCATGCCGGCGGAAAATCCAATCAACGCGATCATCACCAGGTCGCCCAGTGTGCCCAACAGGATAAATGGCCGCCTGCGCCCCCAACGGGAGGTCGAACGGTCAGAGAGCAGGCCCGCCAGCGACTGGACCAGGATCGCAACCATCAGCGTCCACAACCGCAGGTTGCCATAATAGGTGCCCTTCAGCTCTTCGCCGATGAACTGCTGAACCAGCAATGGCACGACCAGCGGCGTCATCGTGTTTGAGAGCGCCGATAATCCGAGCCAGTAGGCATTGAAGGTCAAATAATCATACCAGCGGATGGAACGGTTCATGATGCGTACACTCCGTGTTCCTGCAGGATGGCTTCAACAAATGCGCGGCTTTGGGTTATCACCTGTTCATGCTCTGGAGCCAGCAAGACGCAATGTCCGGAGTTTTCCAGCCAGACCAGTTCTTTTTGCTTTGAACGGATACCTTCAAAGATGATTTGCGAGCTCACCGGAAGAATGGTACGGTCTTTTTTCCCCTGAAATATTAAAGCCGGTTGAGTGACCAGAGACAGGCGTTTGCCAACCTGTTTTTGAAAGCGCCAGAGCTGGTAGGAACCTTTGACCGGGAAGACCTTATAACCCTGCCAGGGCAGGGGATTGGGCGGTCCGCTGCCCGGTTTTTTGAGCCTGGTTGTTATAAAGAATCGGGCGAACCAGGTTCTCCACAGGTTCTTCACCTTCATCGCCGGGGCGAAAAGCAGGATTCCATTTATTTCAGGATGCCGGCTGGCCAGGTAAAGGGTCAACAATCCACCTAGCGACTCGCCACCCACAAACACTCGCGCACAATTGGAAGCCAGCAATTGATAGGCCTGATCGGCGGCGGCAACCCAGTTTTGCCAGCGTTGAGCATTCAGGTCGTCCGGCGTGGTGCCGTGCCCCGGCAGCAAAGGGCCAGCTACACTGAACCCGGCCTGCTGAAACGCATGCGCCAACGGCCGAATTTCCACGCTGGTGGCCGTGAAGCCGTGCATCAGCAGAATTCCATTGGGGCCTCCCGGCCAGTAAAACGCGCCGCCTTCCAACTCGGGATTTTCGATCAACGGTGATGCCTGCATTTCCTTCCTCACCCTTAAACAGATTCAATCAGTGGAATAGTATTGATCGCCCGCGGCAGGATTGCAATAGTTGGATTCGCGGGAAGCAGTTCGAAAGCCGCGTCCAAGGCCTGTACCGGCGTTCCGGCCGGGATCAGAAACAATCGCCGGACCAGCTCTGCCGGCAGTTCAGAAACCAGAATCACGCGGATGCGTACCAATTCACGTGCAAATTGGAAGGCTTTATGCGGGCCAACCCGGAAATTTACCCGGTCGAATTTTTTTAGCACAACCGCCGGGGAGGCGGCTGACGTCATCAGCTCTTCGAAGCCCTGGCTGCCGCTGCCTTCAGGGCAGGCGCCTACCAAAATCACCACGCCGCCGTCGCGCGTGAGCATGGAAGCGTGCGTGAGCGCCTTTTGCGCCTGGTACAGGTTGATATCCTTGGGATGCCCGCCAACCGACGCGATCACCAGGTCATATCTACCGCGCACAGGCGTCTGGCAAACCTGTCGGGCAATGGGGATGCCGGCCCGGATGACGTCGAATGGCGGCCCAAAGAACGCTTTGACGATTTCCTTCTTTTCATTAAGGACAGCATTCAGGGCAAGATCGATTTTTGCCAGACGGCCGATTTCTTCGATCTCCTGGCGGAGTGGATTGTGATCAAATTCGCCCGTATGGGAGCACGAATCCAATAATAGACTGTGGTTTCGGTTGATTGTTTCGCGGCCGGCTAACCCGATTGAAAAGGTTTTCGCGCCGCCTGAAAAACCGGCAAAATGGTGCGGTTCGATGTTCCCGGTAACTATCTTAAGGTCATTCTGCAAAAAATGACCTGAACACAGAACAGACGTTCCAAAACTGGTCCTCCCCAGATCAACCAACCCGGCGACATCGTCGCAATCGTGCGAGTACACTGGATACCGTTCCGCCAGGGCAGGGGGGAGCAGCGATCGCATTTCCGATGGCGTCATGGGCGTGTGCGTGCCGGTCGCGAAATAGAAACGGATATTTTCAGAAGAGATGCCCATTCGTTCCAGGCGCGCGACCAAGGGAGGCAGCAACTGGTGCAGGGGGACCGGCCGGGTTTTGTCATTCACCGCAATAGCGGCTGATTTGGCATTATGGAATTGATCCAGGTTGATCCCGCCCAGGGGGTGATCCAAAGCACGTTCGACCTCGGCAGCAGGATCCACAGCGCCGGGCACAAACCCAGGCGCGATCTGCTGCACGTGAATGGAATCAGGGAAAGAAAAATCCAGCCAGCCTTTACCATATGCCAGGGAAAACGATTGCATCCTTCAGCGCCTTTCTAAAATGATCAGGAAAGCCCTCGGCCGATACTTAAGGCGGCAACCTCATCCGCTCGCAGTTGCATACACGCTACGCCCTGAACCACGCCGTCGGTTTCCGGCACCTCGTTGACCGGGAACCGGATCAGCTTTGAGAGGCGCGAAATCATGAAAATATCATCCGCAGAATTGACCACAAGGCCGCCAGTAAGCTGATCCGTTCGCATGGCCAGCTTTCCCATGCCACCGGCCGATTTATTTGCCGCGAAACTTTTCATGGAGCGCAGCGTGCCGCGTCCATCTGCGCCTGCCAAAAAGACCTGGCTGTCTTCATCGACCGAGAGGGTGGCGACAAGTTGATCGCCGTCCGACAGTTTGATGCCCAGGTCGCCCTGTGGATTGAGCAATTTTTCAGAGAAGCGGATGCCCATGCCGCGGCGGGTGAGAAGCAACAAGTCAGCGTTGCCGGGGGTCCAACACACGGCTGCCAGCTCGCCAAACTCATCCGACCGGAACATGGCCGTTCCCGGTCGCATGTGCTCGCCGAATAGATGGTGGCGCAACACGCGAACACGTCCGCGTTGCGACCCCAGTGCAACGTAGCCAGTGGCCCGGTCTTGTAACAATGCGACAAACCGCTCGCCTGCTTCAAGGGGAAATCGGACCGCCAGTTCCTCGCCTTTGGCGCGCACATCGCCGGCTTCAAACCGGCTCGCGGGCAGACGGAACACCCGCGCGAAATTGGTGAAAAGCAGCAAACTGGCGCCTTCCGGGATGATTTGAACGGCCACGGGCAAATCAGGCGGGTCAACGTCCAGATCAAAAATGCCCATCCCGCCGCGGTGCTGCCGGCTGAATAGATGTCGAAAGGTACGTTTGAGTTTGCCGGCAGCACTCAGCGTGAACAGACTGTCCGTGCTGGCGGTTTCCTGGGGCAAAGCAGTCTCTGAGCGGCGATCATCTTCAAAAGGGGCCACAGGCCGGCTGCGTTTTCCCTCCAGCGCGGCAATCCGCGCTTCAAGATATTCGACATAAGCAATCACATCCGGGTTGATATTTACGAGGTCGGGGCGTTCCATCTACTTTTCCTTTGTTCGAGTTGAATTGATTTTATCACCTCAGTGGGGGAGTGCCACAGTTGCGGTGGAAACAATTTTGTCGAACCGCACTAGGTGAAATCAAATCCTGGCAATTCAAAATATGAATGGCAATTGGGCTACCCTGCGCATTTGACGTAAGGAGATGGTGGAGGGGAGGCAAATTGTGTTTATGATCAGTAATGTTTTTGATAACTATTATTATACTAAACAATATTAATTCTCATAACAAACCCCCAAAAAGGTGTTTTCGGCGTTCAAACCTAATCCAACAGGATCCTTGATGCTGCGCAGCTTGCATACAGCTCTCACATGCAGATAACGATCCATCACGCACCACTTTGACAGATGATGGATTGATCGCTATAAACCGAAACAGTGGTTACAGCAAATCAAAGCCACCCCAGTCCAATCACAGAAAAAGTAACCACTTAATCTTTAGTTTCCCTCTCCTTGTACATACAACGAATTTGCCTTATCAAATTTCTGGCATATTTTCAACTATACGAAATATTCGTCTTGAATATTCGGTTATGCGAATAATATTTTGCCTAATTTCGCCAGAAGATGGGAATGTTTTTGATAATGTATGGGATAATAAAGCTATGTCCGACGACGACATTATCCCACCGCCGCAGCGATCTCTGAGCATTTCTCAGGCAGCTTCTGCTTACCTCGACAGCGTTGCACTGGCGCGCAGCAAAAACACCGCCCGCACCTATCAAAACGGTATTCAGGTTTTTCTCCTCTGCCTGCAAACCAACCATCTGGATTCTGAACGAGCGCCGGTTACGAGCTTGCGTGAAGATGCGATCGGATGGTTTTCAGCATTTCTCAAGGGCTACTCCCCCACCACCGAGCGGTTATATCTGACGGCGGCCACCGGCTTTTATGAATACCTGGCCGCGGAAGACTTGCTGCCCATCAACCTGGCTCGCGTCCGTATGTTGATCCGCCAGCGTGCCCGCCGCCCAGGCATCCGCCTGCCCCAGTTCCCAGCCGACGCGATTGATAAAATCATTACAGAAATCACTGCTACACGCAATTATGATGCACTTGACGGCCCTGAAAAGCTGCGCGCATTGCGCGATCGGGCTTTCCTGCTTACCCTGGCCGATACCGGGCTGCGTGTCCACGAAGCCTGCGGGCTGCGCCGGGGTGATTTAGACTGGCCCAACGGGCAGGCCGTCATCATCGGCAAAGGAAACCGAGAAGACATTGTGCGCTTTTCCCGCCGGGCGCAAACCGCGCTGCAGACTTACCTGACGGCCAGAGCGGCCTTCGACGGTTCCAGCGGTCGGTCTTTGAGCGCGCTGCCCTTGTTTGCGCGCCACGATAAGGGTGCCGGAAAAAAGGTCAAGCCAATCACAACGGCCACCGGCCGGAACATCGTCACGGATAGCGTGCGCGAAATTCTCGGGGATGAAGCTGTCGGAACGATCACGCCGCATTCATTTCGCCATTATTTTGTCACACGTGTGCTGCGCAGCTCCAACAACCTAAAGCTGGCCCAGGAGTTGGCCCGCCACCGCAACATCGCCGTCACTCAACGCTATGCGCACCTGACAAACGATGAACTGGACAAAGGCTACTGGCGTGCAATCGAAGAAAGCGCGGGGGAATAATCATGCGGGCAAACCTTGCTTATGGAAAAACGGAGCTGACGCTTGACCTGCCCGACGCATGGAACGCTCAGGTGGTTGAGCCGGCCTTCCCCCCCGCTCTACCGGAGCCGTTGCGCCAATTAGGCGCGGCGCTGGAGCAGCCGATTGGGACCTCTGCCTTACGGGAGAAGGTCAAACCTCACAGCACGGTGGGGATCATCCTCAACGATATGACCCGCGCTACCCCAAATGCGCTCATCCTTGATGCATTGTTAGAACATTTGTCTTTTTTGCCAAAACAGAACATACTTCTTTTTATTGCCCTGGGCACCCATCGATTGATGTCTGACCCGGAATTGATTGAACTGGTGGGTGTTGAGAATTATGAGAAATTCAAAATCATCCAAAACAATGCCTTTAATTGCGAAACCCAGACGTACCTGGGTAAGTCTTCGCAAGGTCACAAGATCTGGATCAATCGTGATTTGATGAACTGTGATGTCAAGATCCTGACGGGCTTTATTGAGCCGCATTTTTTTGCCGGCTATTCCGGCGGCGGCAAGGCCATCATGCCCGGCATGACCGGTTTGGAAACGATCCTGGGCAACCATTGCGCTGCCAATATTGCCCATCCAAAATCCACCTTTGGTTCCACTCACGGCAACCCAATCTGGGAGGAAATCCGTGAGGTGGCCCGCACAGCCAACGCCAGCTTCCTGGTTAATGTAACACTCAACCGCAGTCAGGAAATCACCGGTGTCTTTGCCGGCGATCTGGAATTGGCCCATGCGGTGGGAGTGGAATTCGTCCGCCAGTCCGCGATGGTTGCCGTCGACGGCCTCTTTGACATTGTCGTCACCGGCAATTCTGGCCACCCACTCGACCTGAATTTATACCAAGCAGTAAAAGGGCTAAGCGCTGCCAGTCGGATTGTCCGCCCGGGCGGTATGATCTGCTTGGCGGCCTCCTGCTGGGATGGCATTCCAGATCACGGCCATTTTAAACAATTTCTGGCAGAGGCTGACAACCCGGAGAGTATCCTGAAAACCATCATGACTCCAGGATTTCGAATGCAAGATCAGTGGCAGGTCCAGATCCTGGCCCAGGTTTTGCAGAGGGCACGCGTTTATCTATACAGCGATCACCTTTCTGACGCAGAAATCTGCAGCGCCCTGCTGAAGCCAACGCATGACATTCCCGGTACGATTTCGCAGGAAATCCTAAAACTGCCCCATCCAGCCCGCATATGCGTGCTGCCTCAAGGCCCACAAACCATCCCTTACACGGTGTAATTCTACAGAGGTCCACTGATGCCACGAACCATTCGAGGAAGAGTCCTGTTTGCCAACAGCATCCCGGCATCCGGGGTGCAGGTGCGGGTGTTCGACAAGGATGCTGGTCCAGACAATGATGACGATCTCACCATTGCTGCCGGCCTGAGCAATTCCGAAGGCGATTTCGAAGTGGTCTATGAGCCGGGCAGTTTTCGCGATACCGCCACGATCATCCACACCGCGCCACGAAATCCACCCTACGATTGGACCCTGGAGCGCCACGTAAGCCGCCGAACAGATTGGTCGGATCTCTTCCTGCCATATCTGCGCTTTGATTACACCTTCCAGGGTCAGGCCAGAACCTGGAGCACAACCCCAAACTGGTTCTCCACCCAGTATATGCTGCCCCAAGTCTATTCCACGTTGCCATTCCTGCCCAGCCAGAATGGATATAAATTCATCAATCTCTTCAAGGGAATTGCGCTGCCATTCAGCGTTCCTGAAATACCCGGGCTGCACCGGATTTCGGGACATTACGGCTTATGCGGTGGGATGACTTCCAGCGCGTACGACCATTTTCTGTTTGGCAAGAGACAGCCACAAAATATTGACATTCCGCGCTCGGGGTCTGTTCTTCACCGCCATCTCTACCGCCGCCAGATGGATACCTTTGGCACGCTGGGTGAATACATCCTCAAGTTCGCCTCCTGGATGAAGCTTCCAGATGACGCCTCTGACGGGTTGTGTTCGTTGACCATGCACGAATTTGACCAGTTTCGCAAGCGGCTGGACGACAACCTCAGTTCGGTGCTTGGCATTCTCTACGCAAAAGGCACAAAAATCAGCCACCTTTTCTTAAATCACCAGGTGTTGGGATACGCCCTGGAAACGCAGGATGCTGACCATTATGCCATCCGGATCTACGATCCTAATTACCCGGAGCGTGACGACATCCGCATCAAGGTCGAGCGGCGTATACTTGACTATGAGGCCGCACAACCTGTTTACGGTCTGTTTTGCGAGCAGTGGTTGGGAAATCAGCGGTTATGCACCATCCACGGCTTCTTTTTGATGCCCTACACCCCCGTGAAGCCGCCTGCCCGTTTAGGTTGATTTTTCTTCCCGGTTAACCCAGCGGTCCATATTTTCCGGGAAGCGGAAATCCTCCAACAACTGGATCAACTGCTCGGGAGTGTCGGCAATTCGCAATAATTCAACATGCTCGGGATAAATAAACTTCTCCGCCAGGGCATGCTTGATCAGAGCCATCGCCGGGTTGAAGTATCCGCGAAGGTTGAGCAAGCCAATCGGCTTCAGCTGTATGCCAATTTGCGCCCAGGTCAGCGCTTCGAACAGCTCGTCAAACGTACCGTAACCGCCCGGCAAGGCGATCAGGGCATCGGCCAGTGCGTTCATGCGGGCCTTGCGCGTGTGAATGTCGCCGACGACCTCAAGGCGGGTCAGGTTGGCATGGATGAGGGCCGGCGAATTGAGGCTGCTTGGAACGATGCCAGTCACCTGGCCGCCGGCTGCCAGCACCCCATCCGCCACCGCGCCCATCAAGCCGGTCTTTCCCGCGCCATAAACAAGCTGAATCCCCTTTTCCGCGAGGTGACGCCCCATGCCGACCGCGCCTTCATAATAATCGGGGTGAATACCATCCGCTGAACCGCAAAAAACACACACCGTTTTCAATTGCGCTCCTTACCAGCCGTACGTGTTCAAGTCGATGATTTCATCTTGCATAAAGACAATACCTTCTTCTTCCAGCAACGTGCGTTGTATCAAGCTGCCAAACCCGATTCCGCGCGGACTGATTTTTCCCTTCGCATTGATGACGCGCTGCCATGGCACATCCGATCCATTTGGCAACGCAGCCAGCGCAAACCCCACCATCTGCGCCGAGCAGCCCCCGACGAGCCGGGCAATTTGCCCGTAGGTCGCCACGCGCCCGACTGGGATTTGCCGGACAGCCGCGTAAATCCGTTCATACAACCTGGGACCATTTTGGCTGCGCTCTTCTTCCATCCGACGCCTCTTACAATTTCAATCTGCAATCATTATAGCGAAGAAAACCGCCCGGTTGTACCGGGCGGTGAGACCTCTATGAAATCACCTTGTCATTTACCAGGCACATCAGCCGCTCGTTGGGAGCCAGCGCCTGCCGCGCCTGCTCGCGCAGGATGTTAACCCCGGCAAAGAATTCGCGCATCATGACCACCATCAGGTAACCTCGATCCGTAGAAATCCGCAAAAGGTCCCGGGTACTGGCCTTCGAGAAAGCGCCCATTATGAGCATGAACAACATTTCCAGCCAAAGACTGCGCTCGATGGATTGATTGAAGTCCTTTTTGAATTGCGTCCGGTTAAGCTTCAAGTCAAACAATTCCATCATGAAGCGATACTGCATCTGCTGATGTTTCTCGAATTTGCGGATCGCTGAGATTCCCATCCGGCCGGAATTCACCAGGCGGTCATAATCGCCCAGGGAAAAGGTGTTCACGTAAAGTGAACCGTCCAGGTAGCTGAACGAACCAGAACCCACGCCGACGTATTCCTCGTATTCCACGATGTATTCGTCGATCATGGTGATATCCTTGCGGGCGTAAGTCCAGGCTGACATGGGCCGGTATACCTGCCCCAGTTCCTCATTCACAATGCGGTAAAACGCCGGTTCACGCGAATAATCCACTTTACCGATCGCCCGATCCATCGCAAAGGACACCGATGGCGCGCTCATAAGCGGGTAAAAGGTGACCTGATTGGCGCCTGAGTCGATCGTTTTCCGTATATCCTCGCGTAAGATCTCTTCCGTTTGGCTTGGGAAGTTGAAGATCATATCCACGTTGATAGATGGCAGAATGCCGACTGCGTCCTTGATCCGTTGTAGTACTTCCTCGCCAGTGCCAAATTTGGACAACCGACTCATCTGCTTCAATAGAGTGTTATCAAAACTCTGGACGCCGACCGACAACCGGTCCACCCTACCCTTGAGTTGGTTTAGAATTTCAGGGGTCAAGTGGTTCGGATTGGTCTCGCATGACACCTCACGAATGCCGAACAACCGCTTGGCAAGGTCGATGGTTTCCACAAGTTCATCCACCAGAATGGTTGGCGTGCCGCCGCCAAAATAGAGCGACTCAAACTGATAGCCCAGATCCGCCACAATCTGTAATTCCTTGCGAAGATTTCGGAAATAGGTCCGCGCCCGGTCTTCCTGGTACAGGAACCGATTGAAGGAACAATACGGGCATAGGCTCTCACAAAAAGGGACATGAGCATATAAAACATACTTGCGCCCGGCACGCGGAGCGGGTATTTTTTCAATATCCGCGGGTTTGAGATCCAGGTACTTCTGGGTTACATTCTTCAAAACGGTCGCTAAAAGGTTAGTGCCGATTGTTAGTTTGAGATCGGTAAAACTTCTCCTGGGTGATCCCGTACGAAAGGTAATACCGTTGGCGGTTAACTGATCCAGAATGCTTCTATCTATTACAGGTATACTCTTCAATTTACAACCTCATAAAAGGTCATTACAGATTATTCGACCTTTATCTTCAAAGAAGACAATAATACCACAATTACTCTGTAACAGATCATGCGGGACATGGAAAACATGATGCAATTCGTGTATACTCAGCTTTTGGAATTGAAGTTTCTAGAATAAAAACCAATCAAGGGTGGGATTAATCATGAAGTATCGACATTTGGGTAAGGCGGGAATCAAAGTCAGTGAGCTTTCCCTGGGCGCGTGGGTAACCTATGGCGGGCAGGTCGGGGAAGAGGTAGCGGAACAGTGCATGCGCGCAGCCTATGATGCTGGGGTTAATTTTTTTGACAATGCCGAGGCCTATGCGCGTGGAAACGCCGAAATCGTCATGGGCAATGTTATCAATAAAGCTGGCTGGCGGCGGGAGGATCTGGTCGTATCCACTAAAATATTCTGGGGCGGCAATGGCCCCAACGACCGCGGTTTGTCCCACAAGCACATCATTGAGGGCGTGAATAATTCATTGCGTCGGCTGCAGATGGAATACGTGGATCTGGTCTTCTGTCACCGTCCTGACCCTGAGACCCCCATCGAAGAAACTGTGCGGGCCATGGATATCGTCATCAGGCAGGGTAAGGCCTTCTACTGGGGCACCTCAGAATGGAACGCCGCGGACATCATTCGCGCCGACAGTTTCGCGCGCCAGAACCATCTCACCCCGCCCAGCATGGAGCAACCGCAATACAACATGTTCGTGCGGGATGGCATGGAAAAAGAATTGCTGCCCGTTTTTCGAGAGTTGGGATACGGCACCACCATTTGGAGCCCGCTGGCATCCGGCCTGCTCACGGGCAAATACAACGACGGCATCCCTGCCGACAGTCGCGTGACCACCAAGGGCTTTGAATGGCTGAAAGATACGGTGCTGAATCCTGAGAAGATTGCCAAAGTCCGGTTGCTCGAACCTATCGCCAATGAGCTGGGCGGAACCGTCGCGCAGTTGGCCCTGGCCTGGTGCTTGAAAAACCCCAACGTCAGCACCGTCATCACCGGAGCCAGTCGGCCTCAGCAGGTTCACGAGAATATGAAAGCCCTGGACCTGGTGGACAAACTCACCGATGAGGTAATGCAAAAGATCGACGATATTCTGGCCAACAAGCCCTGATCAACGTGACACCCCGGCAGATCCAAACCTGTCGGGGTGTTTTTATTCGACCACAGGATTCACACTCGTTTTTGCTGCCTTTTGCTCCTGGATTAGCGCCCAGACGCTGAGCAAAAATGCAATGCTGATCCACACCACCAAAAGTGAGGCGGTTTGTTGAAATCCTGCCACCTCGGCCTGATTGGCTCCCGTAAAGCCAGCTTCGAGCGCGCGCCGGGTTCCAAATACCCATAAAGCGCTCACCAGCGAGATACCAATCATCTGGCCCAGGGTCCGGCTGATGGAAAGCATGCCCGACACGATGCCGAGGCGCTCCTTTGGCGCGGCGCCCATCACCGCGCTATTATTGGGTGATTGAAAAATGCCCATGCCGATGCCGATCGGTAAAGCGCGCAGGGCAAATTCAAATAACGATGTGTCCTGCGTGACCCCCGACACAGACCAGTAACCGGCAATCAATACAAAGAGTCCCAGGGTAGTCAACTTGCGTGAACCGATCCGGTCGGAAAGTGCGCCGGAAATCGGCGCAAAGATACCAATTGCGACCGGGTTCACCGCCATCAACAGCCCTGCCGTTCGGGGCGAAAGGCCCAACATATCCTGCAAAAAGAACGGCAGCAGTAGAACCGTGCCGGCACTGGCAACAAACGTCATCAAGCCGGTCAGCAGGCTGATGCTGAACCATGCATTGTTGAACAGCCGCAATTCCACCATGGGTTGAGCTACGCTCCGCTCGACCCACAGGAAAGCCGCCAGACCAATCAGGAAGATGCCAAACAACGCGAGGATCAGAGGTGATCCGTACCCCATTTCCTGTCCCAGGGATAAGGCCAGCAACAATCCCGCCAGGCTGACGAACAATAAAATTGCACCCCAATAATCGAACTGCTGTTTTCCAGCCGGTCGGATAAAGGGAACAAACCGCAACACCATAGGGATTCCAATCAAACCCACGGGGATATTCACAAAAAAGAGCCAATGCCAGCTCAAGCTTTCCAGAATTATTCCACCAATGGAAGGTCCGGCGATGACGCCCAACGAAACCATCACCCCGGTAATCCCAAGCGCCTTTCCGCGCTCGTCCTGTGGAAATGCCTCCGTGACGATCGCCATGCCAAGGCCCATCATCATCGAAGCCCCGATGGCCTGAAACACACGGAACCCAATCAACATGCCCACCGAACTGGACATGCCGCAAAGCATGGATCCAAGAATGAAAATGGAAAAACCGGCCACGTAAAGGGGTTTCTTGCCGATCATATCGGCCAGGCGGCCCATACTGATCATCAAAGTGGTCACCGTCAACAAATAAGCGAGCACAACCCATTCAACCACAGACAAGGGTTGATTAAATGTTTTTACCAACGTTGGAAGCGCGATGTTGACGATGCTTCCGTCGATGGTTGCCAGAAAAATGCCCATGGCCACGGCGGCCATGACAAACCACTTCTTGCTGTAATCGATTTCGTTGGGCATGGAACTATTTTGCTCTTCCAAAGTTTGAATGAGGGAAGAATTGTAGCACAACTTCCCTGCTTGACGATCCAGTCAAACTCTCATTCTTGTCGATCGCCTGTCTGCAGCCAGGGTTTTGTCAAGGCGGAGTGCTATAATCATCCCTAAGGAGCCACGATGAAAATTCTTACCCCCGAACAAGATGATATCTTACAACGCGAGCGCGCCTTTCTCAATGACCTGCGAGTGAAACTGGCTGACATGAAAGCTGCCAGTGAAGACCTGGACACGTTGGGCCATTCTATTCGGCAACTGGATGATCTGTTCTTACTGGTCATCGTGGGAGAATTTAATTCGGGCAAGAGTGCATTCATCAACGCGCTTTTGGGGCAAAAGCTACTGAAAGAAGGGGTTACGCCAACGACAGCTCAGATCAACATACTGCGCTTTGGCGACAGGTCCGAACAGAATCTGGTGGAACAGAACCACCAGGTGGTGTTTTTACCAATCGATTTGCTTTTAGAAATCAGCATCGTCGATACGCCAGGAACGAACGCCGTCATCCGCGAACACGAGGAACTCACCACTCACTTCGTTCCCCGCGCTGACCTGGTGCTGTTCATCACCTCCGCCGACCGGCCATTCACCGAAAGCGAGCGCAACTTTCTGGAACGCATCCGCAACTGGGGCAAGAAGGTCATCCTGGTCCTCAACAAGGTGGATCTCTTCCAGGATGAGGATGAATTAAACCAAGTGGTCACTTTTTTGAAGGAAAACGCATTGGCCTTGCTCGGCATCACGCCGGAAATTTTCCCGGTGAGCGCGCGCATGGCTTTGCGCGCTAAAAGTGGCGAACCGCAACTTTGGGAAGGCAGCCGGTTCGGAGCACTCGAGACGTACATTCAATCTTCACTCGACCAGGCCAGCCAGGTCAAGCTGAAATTTTCCAATCCGCTTGGCGTCGGCATTCACCTGGTTGATAAATACTACGCGGAAAATGAAGCCCAAAGGCAATTGCTGGAAGAAGACCGCAGCATGCTGCAGAATGTGGAAACGCAGCAAACCGTTTATAAAGAAGACATGCAAAAAAACTTTGCTTTTCGCATGGCGGACATCGAAAATATCTTTTTTGAGATGGAGAAGCGCGGAGACGATTTCTTTGAAGATATTTTCCGGCTCGCCCGCGTGCTCGATCTACTGAACAGAGACCGGATTCAACAGCAATTTGAAACCCAGGTTGTTTCTGACGTCCCCCAGCGCGTTGACCGCAAGGTCAATGAACTGATCGATTGGCTGGTGGATTCTGATTTGCGCCAATGGAAATCTGTCAATGACTACCTGGCAGACCGGCAGAGAGAATACAAGGACCGGATCATTGGCAAAGGGGCCAGCGACCGCTTCACGTATGACCGCAACCGGTTGCTGGACGCTCTGGGTAGGGAAGCCAACCGGGTTGTGGATACCTACGACAAGCGTGTTGAATCCTCTGAGATGGCGGATAGCGCCAAGAACGCGGTTGCCGCTTCTGTGGCAGTCGAGGTCGGCGCGGTCGGTCTGGGTGCGCTCATCACTGCGTTGGCCACCACCATGGCGGCTGACGTCACCGGTGTCATCGCAGCGAGTGTCATCGCCGCGCTTGGGCTGTTTATCATTCCGGCCCGCCGACGGCAGGCAAAGAATGAACTGCACGACAAACTCGCCAAATTGCGCACGGATTTGATCCAATCGCTGCGCGCGGAGTTTGAAAAAGAAATCGAACGCAGCCTTCTGCGAATGTCTGAAGCTATTTCGCCCTACACCCGGTTCGTGCGCGCTGAGACTTCACGCTCCGACCAGGTGCAACAGGAGCTAAAAAACGCTCGCTTGGAACTGGAGAACCTGCGCTCAATCATTGCAAACTGGCAATAAAGCCTGTAAACCAGGTTTAGAGGAAAACGGCAGCGGTCGATAGGTGATCCGCTGCCGTTTTCATACTCACTCGCCCAGCACTTCTTTATCTTTCTTTGCTTGCTTGCCGCGCTCTTCGGTGTTCAAAATCCGCTTGCGGATGCGGAAATTGGCCGGGGTAACTTCCAATAGCTCATCCTCCGCCAGGAACTCCAGCGCCTCATCCAGGCTGAGGACGCGCGGCGGCGTCAGGCGAATTTCAATGTCCTTATTTGACGAACGCATATTGGTCAGGTGTTTCTTCTTGCAAACGTTCACCACCAGGTCCATCGGCCGTGGAGTTTCGCCCACAACCATGCCCTCATAGACATCCACGCCGGGCCCGAAG
>JAPKMQ010000049.1 GCA_026645875.1 Longilinea sp. | reverse complement strand
GTTCGCCATTCGCGAAGGCGGCCTGACCGTCGGCGCTGGCGTCATCACCAAGATTTTGGACTAAGTTTGCACGAAAGAAGGAGAATCGGTCCACTGTAAGCGGGCCGAGCTGAACAACCATGGCTTCCAAGAAGAAAGATATCCGCCCCGTAATCACCCTGGCCTGCGCGGAATGCAAAGAGCGCAACTACACCTCCGAGAAAAACCGCCGCAATGACCCAGGACGCATGGAACTGCAGAAGTACTGCCCCCGATGCCGCAAGCATACCGCTCACCGGGAGACCAAGTAGATAAACATGAGGCAGCGGGTGCAGGTTTGGAACGGTGGACCTGCACCTTGCTTCCTTACAGGCCAGTAGCTCAATTGGCAGAGCGCCTGTCTCCAAAACAGGAGGTTGTGGGTTCGATTCCTGCCTGGCCTGCCTCACCCCTGGCGACGCCGTCCAAAGAGGCGGCGTTTTAGCCGTAAAAGGAGCGATGTGTGGCAGAGAAGACTGAAAAATCAAAAGAATTGACGAAGGTCGCCGCGAAGGCGCCTGAAAAGTCGACGCAGATTGTCAAAGCCGCGGCCAAGACGCCGGAAAAGGCCAAGCAACCTGAAAAGAAGAACCTTGTGACGCGCGTTAAGAAATGGTGGCGTGAGACCATCGGCGAGCTGCGCAAGGTCACCTGGCCGACCGTGCAGGATGCCAAGCGCCTGACCCTGATCGTGCTGGCCGTGATGGCCGGCATGGCGATTGTGTTGGGCCTGCTTGACCTGGGGTTCTCCGCCCTGATCACCCTCATCTTAGCCTAGGCTCTGACCACATCGCACGAGAAGAGGAGCGTAAATGGACGCGCAGGATGACAAGAAAAACAAATCGATGCCACCGGAGCAGGCCGAAGGGTTTGTCTCTGGCGACACGTCTGCGACCCCCGCTTCCTCCGCTGAGCAGACGTCGGACAACGCCGCTGAAGAACGCGCCTGGTATGTGATCCACTGCTATTCGGGTTACGAGAACAAGGTGCGCTACAACCTCGAGCAGCGTATCGAAACGATGGGCATGAAAGACAAGATCTTTGATGTCGTCATTCCCACGCAGGAAGAAATTGAAGTCAAGGAAGGCAAGCGC
This sequence comes from Longilinea sp., assembly GCA_026645875.1. GTDB lineage: Bacteria > Chloroflexota > Anaerolineae > Anaerolineales > Anaerolineaceae > Longilinea. Next base: position 13,724 of record JAPKMQ010000049.1, on the reverse strand, counting down.
CGCACGGTTGAGCGCCACGTCTTCCCGGGCTACGTGCTGGTGAACATGATCCTCACCGAGGAATCGTGGTACGTGGTGCGCAACACCCCTGGCGTGACTGGCTTCGTGGGCATGGGCAACAACCCCACGGCGCTGCGCCCCGACGAGGTTTCGCAGATTTTGCGCCGCATGGAAGCCGAAGCGCCGCATGTCAAGGTCACCTTCAAGGTGGGCGAGCGCGTGCGCATCATCGACGGCCCGTTCAACGATTTCCGCGGCACGGTGGCTGAAATTGACATGGAACGCACCAAGGTGCGCGTGATGGTCAACTTCTTCGGCCGTGAAACGCCCGTGGAACTGGACTTCTTACAGGTAGAAAAGTCGTAGTAGAAACCAGGTTCTCCGCTGGAGGCCTGTTTTTGTGGGAGGGTGCTCCCCTTATCACCCGCTATCACCACGAAGGAGAATAAACTGTGGCAAAGAAACTGAAGGCAATCGTACGGTTGCAATTGACGGCCGGGAAAGCAAATCCCGCGCCGCCCGTTGGCCCTGCCCTGGCCGGGCACGGCATCAACATTATGGCGTTCTGCAAGGATTACAATGCCCGCACGCAAGCGCGCGCCGGCGAGGTGCTCCCTGCGGAAATCACCATCTACACCGATGGCTCGTTCACCTTCATTCTCAAGTCGCCGCCCGCATCGGTTCTGCTGAAGAAGGCTGCTGGCGTTGAGAAGGGTTCGGCTGTGCCCAATCGCGACAAAGTCGGCAAGGTCACCCGCGCCCAGGTCCGCGAAATCGCGGAAATCAAGATGAAGGACACCAATGCCGTGGATATCGAAGATGCCATGCGGCAAATTGAAGGCACCGCCCGCAATATGGGCATCACGGTCGTTGATTAAGAGCTGGTGGGAGGGCGCCGCAGGCTGCCCGTTGGAACCACAAAGGAGTACAGATGGCTAAACACGGAAAGAAATTCATGGCTGCGCAGGCGAAGGTTGATCCTGCCACCAAGTATAACCCGCAGGACGCGTTGGCGCTGGTGAAGGAAACCACCGTCACCAAGTTCGATTCGACGGTGGAAGTTCACATGCGCATGGGCCTCGACCCGCGCCAGGCTGACCAGATGGTGCGCGACGTGGTTGTGCTGCCGAATGGCCTGGGCAAGACCGTGCGCGTTTTGGTCTTCGCGCAGGGTGAAGGCGCCACGCTGGCCCAAAAAGGCGGCGCTGACTTTGTTGCCGACACCGACGAATGGATCAACAAGATCCAGGGCGGCTGGACCGATTTCGATGTGGCGATTGCCACGCCGGACATGATGGGCAAGGCGGGCCGCCTGGGCCGCGTGCTTGGCCCGCGCGGTTTGATGCCGAACCCCAAGGCCGGCACGGTTGTGCCCGCCGAAGATCTGCCGCGCGTAATCAACGAGGCCAAGGCTGGCCGCGTTGAGTTCCGCCTGGACAAGACCGCCAACATTCACGTCCCGATCGGCAAGGCATCCTTTGAGTTGACCAAGCTGGTGGAAAACTTCGCCGCGTTCATGGAAGCGATCAAGAAGGCGCGTCCCGCTGCGGCTAAGGGTTCGTACATCAAGAGCATCACCATCACCACCACCATGGGCCCCGGCGTGCACCTGGATATTAACCAGGCGCAGTCGATGTCGACGAAAGAGTAGTTTGTTTATCTTCCCGGAGCGGGGGGCGAATATGCCCGCCGCTCTGGATGTTTTACCCCGGGCGTGATATACTTTGGCCCGCTGACAACCGAAAAGTTGATTTCGCCGCTGACAGCCGGTGCCTGAGTTTCAGGCTTAATATCCTGCCGAGGTGAAGACGAGTGAGCATTCACAACCCTGTTCCGTTTGGGGTCGAAAGTCTTTGCCTGGCAGACGCAAGGCAAAGACTTTTTTATATCCTGCCGCGGAAGGAGGTGAATTCTCGTTGGCATTCTCAAAGAAACATAAGCAGACACTATTGACCCAGTATGAAGACTGGGCAAAGAAGAGCCAGGCGATCTTCGTCCTCTCCTACACCAAAATGACGGTGAAGGACATCGATGCGCTGCGCGCCAAAGTGCGCGAAGCCGGGGGCGAACTGCACGTCACCAAGAACACTCTGATGACGTTGGCGCTCGACAAGGCGGGCATCCAGCACGGTAAACTGCTGGAAGGCACCAGCCTGATGGGCTTTGCATTGGCCGATGCGGCCGCGCTGGCCAAAGTGCTGAGCGATGCGACCGTCAAGTCGGAAATCTTCGCCATGAAGGGCGGTTACCTGGATGGGCAGGCCATTTCTGCCAAGCAGGTCAAGTCCCTGGCCGAACTGCCGCCCCTGCCGGTCATGCGCGCCCAGTTGCTGGGTGTCATTTCCGCCCCGGCGACCAAGTTCGTGCGCACCCTGGCCGAACCCGCCCGCTCTGTGGCTGGCGTTCTCAAGGCCTATTCCGAGAAGGAAGCAGCTCCGGCTGCCTGAACCGCGGGTCAGCCGCGGGCTGACCGGATGAATTAGACAAACGACAATCGTATTTTGATTTTGAAGGAGATTTTTACAATGGCTGACCTGGAAAAATTGGTTGCTGAACTGAGCGAGCTCACCGTTTTGGAAGCCGCTGAACTCGTCAAGAAGCTCGAAGAGAAGTGGGGCGTTTCCGCCGCCGCTCCTGTCGCCGTCGCCGCTGCCGGCCCCGCCGCTGCCGCCGCCGCCGAGCCCGTTGAAGAGAAGACCGAATTCGACGTCGTCCTGAAGGACGCCGGCCCCAAGAAGATCGAGACCATCAAGGTGATCCGCCAGTTGACCAACCTGGGTCTGGTGGAAGCCAAGACCATGGCCGAGACCGCGGGCGCCAAAGTCCTGACCGGTGTTGGCAAAGCCGCCGCCGCCGATGCCAAGGCCAAACTCGAGGCCGCTGGCGCAGTCGTCGACATCGCCTAATTTCGACTTCACGCACCCACAAGACAGCCTGGAGCAATCCGGGCTGTTTTGATTTAAGCGCAGGGTATTGGGTATGCGGTGATTCGGGAAGCGCGATCCGCGTGCAGGGATTAAAAAAGACCTCAAGGGCTGACCGGGGCCCTTGAGGTCGGATGGATTTGAGGAGCAGGCGGGTTAGAGCGCGGTTTGCACCTGGCGGATGACCATGACCACCTTGCCCATGATGCGCAGCGCGTCGGGGTTTTCGACATAAATGGGGGCCATGGTGGGGTTGGCGGGTTGCAGGCGGATGCGGTTGTTCTCTTTGAAGAAGTACTTCAAGGTGGTTTCGTCGCGGTCGTCCAGCCACACGGCCACCATGTCGCCGTTGTTGGCAGCCTGGGCGGGCTTGAGGATGACGATGTCGCCGTCGTTGATCATGGCATCGATCATCGAGTCGCCCTGCACTTCGAGGGCGAACAGCTCGCTGGGCTTTTCACGCGCGGGCAGCAGGCTGCGCGCCATTTCCACGCTGGTCTCCGAGTCGAAGTAGGCCAGGTCGGAGGATGGCACGGGAATGGGGGCGCCGGCGATAATGCGGCCCATGACTGGGATCTGAATCAATTCGCTCAGGTTGCCGGCCACCTTGCGCACCGCGCTGCCGACCTTGCCGGCCACGCCGGCGTACATCGGCTTGAGCACGCGGATGGAGCGTGAGACGCGTCCTTCGCGGGTGATGTAGCTCATTTCTTCAAGTTGATTGAGATAATAATCGACCAGCGAGGTGGATTTGACGCCGATGTGATCGCCGATTTGACGGATGGATGGGGAGTAGCCGTTTTGCTCTGAGAAAGTCGTCAGGAACTCCATGATCCGGCGGTGCCGGTCGCTTAAGCCTTCACTTCTTCGCGCCATCATCAACCTCCTTGGCCTGCCACGCAATTATCGGTCATTTGTGCTATGCGTATAATAACACGAAAATACGTTCTATGTCAAGCACCAATCTTTGACAAGACCCTATAGGAAATCAGGTAAAACCAGCGTGGTTTGCCCTTGAACGGCATTTTCTTAAGAATCCCGGACAGCGATCGTCGGTTGACAAGTGAAAAACACAATCTATAATAAAATTTGTCAACAATATCCAATTTATTTTGCAATGGAGGCGATGAAATGGCTAAAGATCCTGGCTTGACCAAGTATCAGGATATTTCTTGCTGTCCTGATCTTGAGACGGCACCGATCTGCGACGTGCTCGATTTTCGTCGCCACCTGATCTTCCCAACCACGATACGCAATGAACAAGGTCAGATGGTACAGGTCGAGGTTATCTTCCACACGCGCTTCACCCGCTGCCCGGGACCGATGGCGCTGGGAGAAATTGCTTATTCAACCACGCTGCTGCCGGGCGAAAAGGTGCGCCTGGCCAGCACCGACCGGCACACCCGCTTCAGCTTCGACAGTGAATCCAAGCTGAGCTACCGCAGTGAGCAAATCTCGGAGGAGCAATACCGTATGCGCGCCCTGCGCGCCTTCATGTCCGACCAAAACGTGGAGGACAGCGGTTCAGACAATTACTCCGAGCAGGGCAAGTGGGATTTTCACGGCGACGCCAGCGGCTCGCTGGGTTTTCTTTCGGCCAGCGCCGACACGAATGCCCGGGGCAGCCACAGTGCTTCCTCATCGCGCGATTATTTGCGCCAGCACCGTGCGCACGCTGAGATGTCGGATAACCAATCGGTTGAAGCGACGCGCATGGCGCACTCCATTTCCATCGGCGAAGTATCGTCGCGCAGCCATGCCGAAGGTGAGACATCCGACCACTTCGAGTCGTCGTCGCGCGAGTTCAAGAATCCCAACGCCTGTCACGCGATCACCTTCCTGTTTTACCGCATCAACAAAACCGAAACGATCAAGTTTGAATTGGTGAGCATTGAGCGGCGCGTGCTTGACCCCGTGGCGCCGACGCCCGCGCCGGCCAACCCGTTCCGCGGGGTAGGGCAGATTGCCACGGTGCCGCAGGAAGTGCCCGCAACGGCAGCCAAGCGGCTGGAGTTGCAGCAGGCGGCCATCAACAGCGAAACGCAGTTGCGCGCAGTGGCGCTTGCGCCGTCCACGCCGCAGGTGGGGCTTTCGCGCGCGGCCAGTTTCAGCCCGGTGCTGACGGCTGTGGCGGCTGCGCCGGTTGCGGTTCAACTGCCCATCGCCGACGAGTTGCGCATCAAGGCTCTGGCCGAGGTGGATGCAAAGCTGCTGCGCCAGCGCATGATCGATAAACCGGGCGGTGTGGTGTCGCAGGAGATCAAGGCGGAGATCGATTATGAGCGCCAGACCTCCATCCCGACCGCCGGAGTGATCGTGAAGAGTTGCCTGGATGACTGCAACATCTGCGAGGAAGAGGTTCAGACCCGCGAAAAGCTGGAATTGACCAAACTTGACCTGCAGAACAAGCTGCTGGCCAAGCAAATCGAGTTGTTGGACAAATCGCAGGAATACCGCTGCTGCCCGGAAGCGGCCGAAGAAGAGGATTAATTTCTGGATTGACGCAAAACTCCCCCCGGGCGGCGGCGTGATTGGCTGCTGCCCGGGGGCGGGCAGAATTTACTTCACCTGATTTGTGAGATTCTCTACTTTCTCATTTTCCGGGTCTGTAATACAATTATTTTGAAAATTGTCACTTGGTTTTTTTACAATTTTCATATAAACTTACATTGTCAGTCATCTGACAATTAAGTTCCCCTGGAAATGTGTATACTGGGGAGCGTTTTTTTCCAAACACCTCTTTCAACTGAACAGTTTACCGGTATCGACCTGAAGGACCGTTATCCACTCGACGCATCGAAAGGATACCTCTATATTTATGGCAGACCGTGCGGGTATGAAGCGAGTTTTGAACAAGGTGTTTGAGGCGCTCCTGCCCCTGTTGGCCGTACCGGTTGCATTTTTGATTGGCGCGATCATGCTGTTGGCCCTGGGCGCCAACCCGCTGGAGGCCTACGGCGCGATGATCGCAGGGGCGTTTGGCGATGTTTCGGGCCTGACGCAGACGCTGGTCAAGGCCACCCCGTTGCTGTTGGTGGGGCTGGGCGTGTGCATCGCGTTCCGCGGCGGGGTGATCAACATTGGCGGCGAGGGGCAGATCATCGTCGGTGCGCTGGCGGCGACGGCGGTGGCCGTGGGCTTCAAGGAATGGCCCGGCCTGGTGCTGTTGCCGCTGTGCCTGCTGGCTGGCGTGCTGGCCGGCGCCATGTGGGGCGGCGTGCCGGGCATCCTGAAGGCCAAACTGGGGGTCAATGAAATCTTAAGCACCGTGATGATGAACGCCATCGCGGTGCAGCTTTCCAACTACCTGCTGCGCGGGCCGATGATCGACCCCAAGGAAATCGAAGCGGGCACGCGCATCGCGCAGTCGGCGCTGCTGCCGCGCTCGGTGTGGCTGGCGCGCCTGGTGCCGCAAACGCTGCTGCACTCGGGCGCCATCATCGCCGTGGTGCTGGCCGTGGTGGTCTTCATCTTCCTGTGGCGCACCACCATCGGCTACCGCATCCGCGCGGTGGGCTTAAACCGTGACGCGGCCAAATATGCCGGCATCAAGGTGCCATTTTATCAGGCTCTGTCACTCATCCTGGGCGGCGCGTTTGCCGGGTTGGCCGGGGCGATTGAGGTGATGGGCGTGCAGCACCGCATGATGGAAAACCTGGCCAGTGGTTACGGCTTTTCGGGCATTGTGGCCGCGCTGTTTGGCAGTCTGCACCCGCTGGGTAGCATCCCGGCATCGGTTCTGTTTGGCGGCCTGCTGGTAGGCGCGGATAAGATGCAGCGCGCCGTGCAGGTGCCTTCCGCATTGATCGATACGCTCTTGGGCCTAGTGGTGCTGCTCGTGGTTGGCTCTCAAGTCATCTCACGTCGGCGCGCCCGCCGGAGGGAAACCCGTGGCTGAACTGTTTACACTTCCCGTATTGGTGGGCATTCTTTATTCAGGCATCCGCCTGGCGACGCCGTATTTATTTGCCGCCGTCGGCGAAACCTTCGCGCAGCGTTCGGGTGTGCTGAACCTGGGCGTGGAAGGTATCATGCTGATGGGCGCGTTCAGCGGCTTCTACGTGGGTATGAAGACCGGTAGTCCGCTGCTTGGGTTGCTGGCCGCGGCTGTGGTGGGCATTCTGATGGGGCTGTTGATGTCTTTCATTAGCGTCACCATGCAGGCCGAACAGGGTATCAGCGGCATCGGCCTGCATCTGTTTGGCCTTGGGCTTTCCAGCCTGTTGTTCAAGACCACCATGGGCGGCGTTGAATCGATCGAAGGGTTCAAAGCCGTACGCATCCCGCTGCTGGCTGATATTCCCTACGTGGGCGAGTCGCTTTTCAATCACAATGTGCTGGTGTACGCCGCCTTCCTGCTGGTGCCGCTTTCAGCGTGGGTGTTGAACAAAACCACGCTGGGGCTGAAGATCCGCGCGGTGGGGCAAAACCCGCAGGCGGCCGACACCCTGGGCGTCAACGTCGCGCGCGTGCGCTACTTCTGCGTGTGCCTGGGCGGCATGCTGGCCGGCATCGCAGGCGCGTCGCTTTCCATCGCGTTGATCAACCTGTTCCAGGAAAACATGACCAACGGCATGGGCTTCATCGCCGTGGCGCTGGTCTATTTTGGCGGCTGGCGGCCCTTTGGCGTGATGGGCGGCGCGCTGCTCTTCAGCTTTGTCAACGCCTTCCAATTGTGGATCCAGGTGAAGGGGATCAATATCCCCTCCGATTTTGCCATCATGATGCCGTATGTGCTCACCATTCTCGCCCTGGCTTTTGCCACCAAACGGGCGCAGGGGCCGGCGGCTCTGTCGAAGCCCTATGAGCGCGGTGAAAATTAATCGCAAGGAGGATGTGGACTGGATCAATCGCAACCAACTGCTTTGACTATCCATCCGTTTCATACTGTATCCGATTGACGTAATGGAGGAGAACCAATGAAATCCAAGTTTTCGCGTATTGTGGTGTTGATCGTCCTGGTGGCGATGCTGGTCGCAGGTTGCGCCCCCAAGGCCACCGAAGTGCCCAGCACGGTATTCAAAGTTGCCATTGTCATGCCCAGCTCGATCACCGACATGGCCTTCAGCCAGTCGATGTTTGAAGGCCTGAAGAAGGTCCAGGCTGAAATGGGCGGCGAAAGCGCCATGGAAATCGCCTATTCCGAAAACATGTTCAAAGTTCCGGATGCCTCGGCTGCCATTCGCGATTATGCCAGCAAGGGCTACAACCTGGTGATTGCGCACGGTTCGCAGTACGGCACCTCGCTGCAGCAAATTGCCCCCGATTTCCCCAAGACAGCCTTTGCCTGGGGCACCTCTTTGGATACCTTCCAGGCGGAAGGCATCACCAACGTGTTTGCCTACCAGGCTGAAGCCCAGGAAGGCGGTTACGTGCTGGGTACCGTCGCCGCGCTGATGTCGAAGTCCGGCGTGATCGGCGAGACCGGCCCGGTGGATGCCGGCGATGCCAAGCTGTACATCGAAGGCTTCCAGAAGGGCGTTTTGGCTGCCAAGCCCGATGCCCAGGTCAGCGTGACTTACACTGGTTCCTTCTCGGACGTTTCCCTGATGGCCACCGCGGCTGAAACCCACATCGCCGCCGGCGCCGACATGCTCACCGGCTCCTCGCAGTCTGTGGTGGGCGCGATCGGCGTTGCCAAGGACAAGGGCGCTTTCTGGTTCGGCACGCAATGGGATCAGACCAGCCTGGCCCCCACGGCCGTCATCGCCAGCCAGGTGTATGACTGGACCGGCATCATCAAGGATATGATCGCCAGCGTCAAAGCCGGCGTGATGGGCGGCAAGGGTTACACCCTGACCTTCAAGAACGGCGGCCTGGTGATTGCCTACAATCCGGCCATTACCATCCCGGCGGAAGTGAAGGCTGCCGCGGATGCCGCCATCGCGGCCATCAACGACGGAACCGTCGTCCCCTAAATCATCCCTGTATCTTGACGCCCTTCCCCGGGACCCGCTGGGGTTCCGGGGAACGGGCTTGACAGCTCTTTTTGGCTTATTTTGCCTTTTCACACCCTTACTGGAAACTGATCCATGACACGTTACCTTTCCACTGGCCGACCCATCCTGGAAGAGATGCGCATGCAGGGCATCGTCAAGCGCTTTCCGGGCGTTTTGGCGAATGACCATGTCGATTTTGACGTGCGCGCAGGCGAAGTGCATGCCCTGCTGGGAGAAAACGGCGCCGGAAAATCAACGTTGATGCGCCAGTTGTACGGCATGTACAAGCCGGACGAGGGCCAGATCCTGGTTGACGGCAAGGAAATGCATTTTAATTCGCCGCAGGACGCGATCAACGCCGGCATCGGCATGATTCACCAGCACTTTATGCTGGTGCCCAGCCTGACGGTGGTCGAGAACATCGCGCTGGGGCTCAAATCGTCGCGCGGGTTGGTGCTGGACCTGGACCGCGTGGAAAAACGGGTGCTGGAACTGAGCGAGCAGTACGGCCTGAAGGTGGATCCGCGCGCTTATGTCTGGCAACTGGCCGTCGGCGAGCAGCAGCGCATTGAAATCATCAAGGCGCTCTACCGCGGCGCGTCGCTGCTGGTGTTGGACGAACCCACCGCCGTGCTGACCCCACAGGAAGTGGACGACCTTTTTGTCACCTTCAAACGAATGGCCTCGGAAGGTCACGCGCTGATCTTCATCTCGCATAAGCTTAACGAGGTGCTGGCCATCAGCAATCGCATCACCGTGCTGCGCGACGGCAAAAATGCCGGCACGCGCCCCAACGAAAATGTGACTAAAGTTGAACTGGCGCAGATGATGGTGGGGCGCCCGGTGATTCTACAATACAATCGCCCGCCGGTGGAAGCCGGCCCGGTGCGCCTGCGCATTCAGGACTTGCACGTGCGCGGCGACCGCGGCAAAGACGCGGTGGACGGCGTGAGCCTGGAAATTTGCGGCGGCGAAATTTTGGGGCTGGCCGGGGTTTCGGGCAATGGCCAGCGCGAACTGGCCGAAGCGCTGGCAGGTATGCGCCCGGTGCGCCAGGGTCACATCATTCTTAACGATAAAGAGGTCACCAACGGCTCCCCGCTGCAACACATTGACGTTGGGCAGTCGTACATTCCGGAAGAGCGCATGAAGGAAGGCGCCATCCGCGATTTCAGCGTGGCCGACAATATGATCCTGGCCGATCACGGCAAAAAGCCGTATTCGCGCCGCTCCTTCCTGGATTTCAACGCCATCCACGAGAAGGTTGGCAAAATCGTCAGCGATTTCAACGTGAAAACTCCCAGCCTGGATACGCCCGTGAAGAACCTTTCGGGCGGCAACATCCAGAAGCTGATATTGGGCCGCGAACTGAGCCGCTGCCCTTCGGTGCTGATTGCCTCGCAGCCCACCCGCGGCGTCGATATCGGCGCGTCGGAATATATTCACCAGCGGCTGCTCGAACAGCGCCTGTGCGGTACCGCCACGCTGCTCATCTCGGAAGACCTGGACGAGATCCGCGCCCTTTCGGACCGGATTGCAGTCATGTACGAAGGCCGTATAATAGGAATTGTGGACAGCAAAGATGCCACTCCTGACCAGCTTGGCCTGATGATGGCGGGGGTGGAAACGGCTTAACAGGTAGATCCAATTGATGGTCGGCCAGGGAATCTCCCCTGCCGGCGTCGGGCTGAAAGAGTCCGTCGAAAAGCGCCACCACCAGATTTTTAGGAGAGAGCGATATGAAACTCTGGTCGAATTACGTATTGGCAGCCACCATCGACGAAGCGGTCCAGGCGCTGGCACGTGCCGGAGGTTCAGCCCGGCCGGTGGCCGGCGGCACCGACCTGCTGCTGGAATTGCAGCAGGGGCGGCACGAACCCGTGCATACACTGGTGGATGTTTCCGCCATCCCCGACCTGCAGCGGCTGGAAGAGCGCGGCGGGCAGTTGTTCATTGGCGCGGGCGTGCCGGTGGCGCGCATCGTCGAGCACCCGCTGGTGCGACGGCATGCCCCGGCGGTGGTGGAGGCGTGCGGGCTGATCGGCGGACCGCAGGTGCGCAACACCGCCACGCTGGGCGGCAATGTGGCGCACGCGCTGCCGGCCGCGGATGGCATGATCTCGCTGGCGGCAATGGACGCCGTGGCAGAGGCGGCGGGTGTGAACGGCACCCGCCTGATCCCGCTGCTGGAGCTGTTCCGCGGGCTGGGAAAATCGGTGCTGACCGAGAATAACGAAATCCTGACCGGTTTTTACCTGCCGTTGCGGCAGACGGGGCAGGCTTCGGCTTTTTCGCGCGTCATGCGCCCGCAGGGTGTGGCGCTGCCCATCCTCAACATGGCAGTCTGGCTGCAGCGCAGCGGCGAGCGCATCGAGTGCGTGCGCATCGCGGTCGGCCCGGCCGGCCCCACGCCGCAACGCGCCCGCCAGGTGGAGGATTTCCTGGCCGGGAAGACTTATTCGGAGGAAACCCGCGCGGAGGCAGTCAAACTGATCCGCGAAACGATGATGTTCCGCACCAGCCCGCGCCGGGCCACGGCGGAGTACCGCACGCACCTGGTGGGCGTTCTTTTATTAGAGGTATTGGAAAAGGCCTGGCTGCGCGCCGGGACGATGGAGGTGCTGTGATGACTGAAAATATGATCGAGTTTGAAGTCAACGGCAAGGCCGTATCGGTGGAGCCGTTGGAAGGCGAAATGTTGGCTGAACTGCTGCGCGAGCGCCTGCGCTTGACGGGCGTGAAGGTGGGCTGCAACGAAGATGAATGCGGCGCCTGCACGGTGGTGATCGACGGTGAGCCGGTGCTCTCGTGCAACTACCCGGCCGTCAAGGCGCACGGCAAGCACATCACCACGGTGGAAGGGCTGGCGAAAAAAGATGCCAATGGCAACCTGCATCCGCTGCAGGACGCCTTCATCAAGTACGGCGCGGTGCAGTGCGGGTTCTGCATCCCCGGGCAGTTGATGACCTCTTACGCGCTGCTCGAGCACAATCCCGAGCCGAGCGAAGACGAGATCAAGTACGCGCTCAAGGATACGCTGTGCCGCTGCGCCGGTTACCCGGCCATCATCGGCGCGATCCAGGCGGCGGGCAAATCGCTGCGCACCGGCCAGCCGGTGGAGGCGCCCTACGTGGCGCCTTCGGCGCACGCGGGCAAGGCCATCGGCACGGTGGCCCCGCGCCCCGATGCGGTGGCCAAAGTGACCGGCAGCGCCATCTACACCGACGATATCCAGTTTGAGGGCATGCTGCACGCGCGCGTCAAACGCGCCATGCTGCCCAGCGCGATGGTCAAACGGCTGGACGTGCGCAAGGCGCGCGCCTTGCCCGGCGTGGCCGCCGTGCTGACCGCCGAGGACATCCCCGGCATGCACATTCACGGCCTAGTGATCCCCGACTGGCCCAGCCTGGTGGGCGAGGGCGAGCGCATCCGCACGGTGGGCGACGCAGTGGCGATTGTAGCCGCCGAGACGCGCGCCATCGCCAGCGAAGCGTTGGAGTTGATCGAAGTCGAATATGACCTGCTGCCGGTGGTGAGCAGCGCGGTGCAGGCCCGCCAGGAAGGCGCGCCGCAGATCCACTCGAAAGGCAACCTGCTCAAGCACATCAAGGTGCGCAAGGGCGACATGGAAGCGGGATTCGCCGACGCCGACCTGATTTTGGAAGAAACCTTTCACACCCCGCCGCACGACCATGCCTTCATCGAGCCAGAGTGCAGCATCGCCCGCCCATTGGAAGATGGGCGCATGGAGATCTACGTCGGCTCGCAGATCCCCTACTCCGACCGCTACGAAGTGGCGCGGGCGCTGGGTTGGCCCGAGGAGCGCGTGCGCATCATTGGGCAACTGATCGGCGGCGGTTTCGGCGGCAAGGAAGATATCGCCGGGCAGATTCACGCCGCGCTGCTGGCCAACGCCACTGGCAAACCGGTCAAGCTGCTCTACGACCGCCACGAGAGCCTGATCGCGCACCCCAAGCGGCATGCCACCCAGATCCGTGTCAAAATCGGCGCGAAGAAGGACGGCCGGTTGGTGGCCGTGGAAACCGAACTGTACGGCGACACCGGCGCGTACGCCTCGCTGGGCGAGAAGGTGATGACGCGCGCCACCACGCATTCCTCCGGGCCGTATGAGATCCCCAACGTGCGCGTCGACTGCTACGCCATGTACACCAATAACCCGCCGGCCGGCGCGTTCCGCGGCTTCGGCGTGATGCAAAGCGCTTTCGCCATCGAATCGGCGATGGACATGCTGGCCGAAAAGCTGAATTTGGACCGCGTGGCGCTGCGCCGCATGAACGCGCTGCGCGTGGGGTCGGTTACCAACACCGGGCAGGTGCTGCGCGACAGCGTGGGCCTGCTGGAGTGCATCGACAAGGTCAGCGCGGAGATGTACAAACTGGGCGGCGAGGATCCCTTTGCCGTGAAGATCGACCCGCGCGAGCCGCACAAGCGCCGCGCCTGGGGCTTTGCGGTGGGCTACAAGAACACCGGGCTGGGCGGCGGCGCGCCCGACAAAGCCGGCGCGCACGTGGAACTGCGCCGCGACGGCAGCTTTGAGGTGCGCACCGCCTCGGCTGAGCTGGGCCAGGGCCTGCCCACCGTGCTGCGCCTGATCGCCGCCGAGGAATTGGAACAGCCGCCCACATCGGTGGACGTGCTGCTCTCGGATACCGACCTGACCCCCGACGGCGGCCCAACGACCGCCTCGCGCCAGACCTACGTCACCGGCAATGCCGTGCGGCATGCCGCCAAACAATTGCGCCAGTTGATCGTCAGCGAGCTGTGCGAGGATTACGACGTCGACCCCGAAAAGATCCAGTTCCTGCCCGGCCTGGTCAAGGTGAATGGCACCACGCTCACC
>JAPKMQ010000048.1 GCA_026645875.1 Longilinea sp. | reverse complement strand
ACTGAATCCGCCCAGCGCGGCGTTCTTCCACCAGCCAATCCTGCACTTCCGGGCACGAGCCGTTATCAAATACCATCAAATCCAAAGGCAAACCGGGGTCGTTACGCAGGGTTTCCAAACAAACTTTCAACACATCCCATGTTTCAGCGTAGAATCCACTGGTGAACGGAATGTAATTCAACACCGCAGCGGTGATGCGTTCCGGTTTTGCCACTTCTTTTACGAATTTTGCCGGGTTCTGTCCAATACGCATAATCACCTCACCTTCCGGGTCGGGTATTTCGCAAACGCCGGCTCACCCAGGCGCGTGCTTCGCCATACGCCCGCACCGGGTGAAAAACTGCATAACCGATACGGCCCAGGAACGGCGAACGCAACCCGACCAGTGGAAAAATTTCGGTTTCGCGCCAGAAACGCCGCCAGCTGAATGGCACATCCGTAAGTCGGCCGTCGATCAGTTGCCGGTTGCAATCAGGCAGCATGAAACGGGTCATCATGCGGCCGCCGGCCAGGCGAACATTGACATCCGTTTCGGGCAATTTATAATGCGGCTGACCGCCGGGCAGGTGGCTGTAATCGTGGTTCTGGTGCACGATGTTGATATCGGCGGTGCAATCCACCACCTGCCAGCCCTCGCGCCGCGCCCAATAGATCATCCAGTTATCCCAGCCGGCGCGCCCGATGGCGAAGGCCGGCATGCTCTTGAAGCATTCGCGCGGATAAATAAAGTAATCCGAACCGGCCGGCGGGTGCAGTGAACCGTGTTCCTTGACTTGCCGCTGCAAATCAACCGGCCAATCGCCGCCAAATTCAAGTGATTCGGTCACTTCCAGGTCCCAGCGCTGCCCCACGCCCAGGAAGGGTCTACCGCCAGCCTGCAATGCGAGCGCGCCGGAAACGAAATCCGGCAGCAGCAGGATATCGGCGTTGACGTAAGCCAGCAACGGCGAGTCGCTGTTCTGGCGCGCCAGCTCGAACAGCGCGCTGACCAGCGGCGTGCCCTGCCTGTTGCGCGGCACTTCGCGGATCAGGCGCACGCCCAACTCGTTGGCCTCCTCGGGCAGACCTTCCTCGTCGCCCAGCAGCAGCACGTCCACTTCCGCACCCAGTGCCAGCCAGGAACGGATGGCGTTGCGCTGAATGGTAGCGATGTGCGGGAGGGTGAACGGCTTGGGCCCCGAGAAGATGGTGATGCGTGCGGTCATTCAGCCTCGTCCGCCGGCAGGGTTGGGAAGGGCAGCCAGGCCTGGCCGGGCATCAGGCGTTCCAGCAGACGCCGCCGGGCCATGCCCAGCCTGCGTTTGAGACGCACGCTGCCTTCAGGACGCACGGTTTTATCGGCCGGGCCAGCCGCCGGCCGTGCCAGCACGGTGATGTACAGGCCCAGCACGTTCGAGCGCGGCTGTCCGTGCACGCGCAGCGCGTCGATGCGGTAACCCGCAAGACGCAGCGTTTCGGCCAGCGTGTGCTGGCTGAAGGCGTGCAGGTGGGCAATCTCGTAGGAATTATGCACGAACAGGTTGGGCACTTCCAGCAGAATGGCGCCGTCCGCGGTCAACCAGCGTTCGCGCAGCCCCGCCAGCGACCCCACCGGGTCGGGCAGGTGCTCCAGCACGTGGATCAGGCTGATCAGGTCAAAGCGCTCGCTGCCGCTGGCTTCCAACGCTTCCAACGAGGGCAGCATGGGCAGCCCGCGCGCCTCGGCAAAGGCGCGGTGCGAGTTGGACAGCTCCACACCCAGCACCTGCGCGCCGAATGAGCGTTGGGTGCGGCGAATCAACGCACCGGTGGACGCGCCAATATCCATGTGGCGCTGCACCTGATCAATTCCCTGCGCCTTGAGCCAGTCCACCAGCAGGCGTGCACGTGTCTCTTCGATGGCGCGGTTCTTCTCACTCACCTGGTCTTCGCCTTCCACCAACTTGCGATAATCGTTGGCGTAAAACTGGTTGAGTTCGTCTTTCTTCCAGTCGCTGCCCTGGAAGACCATCCCGCAGCGGCCGCACAGGCGGTATTCCAGCCTCTGGCCGGCGTCCTGCGCGGTTTCGAATAACTGGCTTTGGTCACTTTGACATAAGGGACAGGTTTGTGTCATCGGCTCACCCGTGTTTGTTATAAAATTTCTGGCCGACGCCGGCGTTCAGGCGCGCCAGTTCCGGCTCACGTTGGAACAATTCCAGCACGTCCAGCCAGCCAAAATCCGCGCGCCCGGCCATGCGCTCGAAGATGACGCGCACCAGTTCCAGGTCCTGCGGTGTATCCACCGTCCAGCGCAGGTCGCCGTAATCGGGATCGTGATCGACGCGCAGCACCTTGAAGCGCCCACGCTCTTCGTATAAATATGGCATGACGTGCTCGCGCTGGTAAGGCTCCTTGGCTTCGCGCCAGGCACGCTCCAGCGCGGCAAACGAGCATACCTCGGTGTCCAGCCCGATCGGGTAGGTGCGCCCGAAGGGCGGCGGCAGGCGGTTGGCGGCAAAATCCACGCCGCTGCGTTTGTACTCACGCACCACATGGTCAATCTCAGCCGGGTCGATCAGCGGGCAATCCGCCGTCACGCGCACGATCACATCGGCGCGGTGCGCGCGCGCAGCCTGGTAAAACCGGTCGAGAACGTCGTTCAAACTGCCGCGCGTGCAGGCGTAGCCCATCTCAGCGCAAAAGCCAACGATCGGGTCATCCGACGACTCGGTGGTCGTCGCGACAATCACGTCCGTAATCGTTTGAGCCTTGCGCGCGCGCTCGACCACCCAGGCCAGCATCGGTCTGCCGGCGATCTCTTTGAGCACCTTGCCAGGCAGCCGGGTGGAGCTCATGCGGGCTTGAATGATAACGATGATGCGCTCAGTGTCCAATGGATCCCCTGCCGTCCAGCTCGCGTGCCAGGTCGTAGGCGCGCAAGAGCTGCTGAAAATTCTGTTTCCAATTGGCGCGGCGTTCGGCCAACGAGCGTGCGGCGCGGCGCCGCTCCGGCAGGCCGCTTTCTTCCGCCACTGCGCGGAGCATACCCGCTGCCAGCGCGGCGAAATCGCCGTCCGGAAAGAGCCAGCCCGCGCCTTCGTCCGGTCCGATCCACTCGCGATTGCCGGGGATATCCGAAACCAGCACCGGCAGCCCGCTCGCCAGCGCTTCCATCAGCGAAACGGACGATCCATCGCTGTGCGAGGCACTCACGTACAAATCGGCGGCGCGGTAATAGGCCGGCAGATCGTCGCCGTTGATCTGTCCGCCAAAATGCACGCGCTCCAGCAGGCCGTGCTGCGCCAGCAACTGGCGCAAATGGCCTGCCTGTGATCCGCCGCCCAGCAGCATCAGACGCAGGCGCGGTTCGCGCGCGGCTGCCTGGCAAAAAGCCTTCACCACCACGTCCACGCCGTAGAGCGGTTCCCAGGTGCGCAGCGAGAGCACCACAAAGTCATCCTCCCAACCCAGCCGCCGACGCAATTCGCCGGGTTCGCCGGGTGAGAAACGCGACAAATCGACACCCCATGGAAACAGCACCACCCGCTCGGTCGGGAAGCCAAAGTCGCTGGCCTTTTTGCGCACCGCATCGCAATCGCCGACCATCACCGTGCTGCGCCGCAGTGTATAGCGCGTGGCAAAGCGCATTTTCCAGTCACGCTCCGCGTCCATCAATAAATCCGAGCCCCACGACATGCTCACCAGTGGTTGAAACCCACTCAGCGCCGACAGGAAGGCCGCCGATTGGATCGGCCCAGCATGAATCACATCCGGTTGCACCCGGCGGATGACGCGCTTCAGGTCGGCCAGCAGCGCGGGGGCATCGGCCGGACGCGCCGGGGCTAATCCACCACGCCATTGCACCTGCTCCACCTGCGACGGCAGCGGGCGGTCTTCCAACTGCCGGCCACTCCGCTCCAGGCGCAGCGAAAAAATGCTGTGCGCGGACCCGGCCAGAGCTGATAAAAAGCGGTGGTCGTGCGGCGTGTAATCGCGGGTGAAGTACAGGACGCGCAATTACGCTCCCAGGTCCAGCCAGCGCAGTTCGTGCCCGGCCGGAATGTCGCCCAGCAGTTTCTTGCCGATCACGGCGGGTATCTCATTGGGCAGCAGCGCACCGGGCGTGGCCGGGCGCAGCACATCGATCATGTCGCGAGTCAGCGTTTCACCGGCCTTCAAATCGCGTGCGGCGCGCAGGCAGCGGCGCTGCACCACCACGGTTTCTTTTTCGTTGTCTTCCACTTTTTTGTCCGTGCCGCCAAGCGCATATTCCAGCTCGCGCGTGCGCATCACCATCTCAGCCCACATGTCCGGATCGGTGGCAAAGCGATGGTCAGGTCCTTCGCGGTTGCAATCGTCGGTGAAGTGTTTTTCAATCACGCGCGCGCCCAGCGCCACCGCGCCCAGCACGGTGGTCGGCCCGGTGGTGTGGTCCGAGAGGCCCAAAACCACCTGCGGGAACAGGGTGGCGTAGGTTTTGAGCACGTTCAGGTGAATGTACTTGAAATTCTCGCCGCTGGCGGTGTAATTGGTGTTGCACTGCATCAACACCAGCGCCGGGTTGACCGCCAGGATGGCATGCACCGCGCGCTGCACCTCGCCGATGTCCGACGCGCCGGTGGCCAGCAGCACGGGCTTGTTCTTGTGCGCCATATATTCCATCGCTTCCAGCCAGGTGATTTCGCCCGAGCCGATTTTGTAGGCTGGAACGTACGGGTCGAGCATGTCAGAAGCTTCAAAATCATACGGCGACGAGAAATAGTCGATGCCGACTTCATCGCAAACGGCCTTCAGTTCAGGCGTCCACTCGAACGGGATGGACGCGCCTTTGTATACTTCGAAGACCGATTTCTTCCAGGTGGATTGGTGCGACTGCTGCGAACCCATCGAACGGAAGCCGTAGTCTGAGACGATTTTGGACGCGCGGAAGTTCTGGAACTTGGCCGCGTCCGCACCGGCCTGTTTGGCCAGCCGGATGAGGTATTTGGCCCGCTCCAGGCTGCCGTCGTGGTTGGCGGCGATGTCGGCGATGAAATAGGTCGGGTGATTCTCCCCTACAAAACGGTCCCCGATTTTAATATCCATGGTTTTCTCTCCTTTGGCAAGGACATTTCCAGCAGACAGGTTTCGACCTGTAAAGGGTGATGTCAGGCGGCCAGGCCGCGCAGGCGCTGCGGGTAACCTTCATGGTGCTGGCGCTGGAAGCGCGCCAGGCACTCGGCCTGACCGGGCAATGCATGGCCCAGGTCGCGCGCCAGTTTGGCCGTGGAAAGCCGCAGGTCCGGCGAACGCGCCGCGTTCAAGCCGCTTTCGGATACG
This sequence comes from Longilinea sp., assembly GCA_026645875.1. GTDB lineage: Bacteria > Chloroflexota > Anaerolineae > Anaerolineales > Anaerolineaceae > Longilinea. Next base: position 9,634 of record JAPKMQ010000048.1, on the reverse strand, counting down.
CGCGTGGGCAGCACCAGGTGCTCATCAAAACCAAATGCGCGCGCCACCGCCCGGCCGAAGTCGTATTTGCTCAGACATTCCGGGCTGACCACGTGATACAAGCCTTCCAGTCCTCTTCGCGCCATTTCCAGCAGCAAATCGCCCAACATGTTCACTTCCAGCGGGCAGAAGAACACATCCGTCCAGCCGTTGGCGGTCTTCCCCGCCGACAGGTTGTTGAAGAAGAATTCCGCCAGGCTACGGCGGCCGCCCAGGCTCCAGCCGTAAAAATTGACCCGCGCGACGATCGCCCGCGGGTTGGCCTGCAGCACCGCCAGCTCGCCGGCGCGCTTGCTGCGTGCGTAGGCGCTCAACGGGTTGGGCTCGTCCGTCTCGCTGTACGGCCCCTGCGTGCCATCAAAGACGGCATCGGTCGAAAGGTGCACCATGCGCACGCCCAGGCGGCGGCTGGTTTCGGCCAGTTCGCCAGGCAGATCGGCGTTGACGCGCTGCGCCAGCGCCGGGTCACGCTCGGCCACTTCCAGGTTGGCCACCGCCGCGCAATGCAGCAGGATCTCCGGGCGTTCAACTTCCAGCAGGGATGCGCCGCTGCCGGGCTGGCTCAGGTCGGCGCCTCGCACCGCGAACGGCGCACCGCGCAGGGCCTGGCTGTTGACCACGCCGGTGATCTCATGCTGCGCAGCGTGCTGCAGGGCAAAGTTCAAACCCAACAGTCCGCTTGCGCCGGTGACCAGAATCTTCGTCATTCCAGGGCGCCCTTGAGATACTGCTCTTCGATCGGACCGGTGATATCGACGATCTTATCGACGGTCAGCCAGTCTTCGTTGGTGTTGCTGATGTAACGAAAGCCGTCGGGCAGCTTTTTGCCCACCCGTTCCCATTCATGCAGGCCGCCCTGCTGCGCCCAGAAGGCCAGCTCCGGCTGCACCACGTACATATCGTCCAGTTCCAGCGTGGTGCGGGCTTCGTCTTCCGAGATGAGCACTTCATGCAGTTTTTCACCCGGGCGGATGCCTACAATGTTAATCTGCGCGTCCGGGGCGACCGCGCGCGCCAGGTCGATGACCTTCATGCTGGGGATCTTGGGGACGAACACCTCGCCGCCCTCCATCTGCTCCACGCAGCGAATGACGAAGCGCACGCCCTGCTCCAACGAAATCCAGAAGCGCGTCATGCGGTCGTCGGTGATGGTCACCGTGCCCGAAGCGCGCTGTTTCAAGAACACCGGCACAACGCTGCCGCGGCTGCCCACCACGTTGCCGTAGCGCACACAGGAAAAGCGTGTGGCGGTCCCGCCGGCATAGGCATTGGATTGCACAAATAGCTTCTCAGCGGCCAGCTTGGTGGCGCCGTACAGGTTGATCGGGTTAACCGCCTTGTCAGTGCTCAGTGCCAGCACCTTTTTCACCCCGGCATCCAGCGCCGCGTCGATAACGTTGCTCGAGCCGAGGATGTTGGTCTTGATGGCTTCCATCGGGTTGTATTCACAGGCGGGCACCTGCTTGAGCGCGGCGGCGTGAATGACAATATCCACGCCGTTGAAGGCGCGCCGCAGGCGCTGCTGGTCGCGCACGTCGCCAATAAAAAAGCGCAGGTTGGGGTGGTTGAAACCCGCCTGGCGCATCTCATGCTGCTTCAATTCGTCGCGGCTGAAGACGATCACCTTGGCCGGCTGGTATTCGTCCAGCAGGATGCGGATGAACTTCTTGCCAAAAGAGCCGGTTCCACCGGTCACCAGAACAACTTTATCTTTCCAGTCCATACACTTCACTCCACTTATTTAAGCATCAGGTGGCGGATTGCTTGCGCACCACCACCAGCGGATACTGGCCGTTTTCACCGCAATAGTGCGGGTTGCGTTCTTCCTGTTTGTACACCCAACGCAGCAGCGCGCGCCCGCCGAGTTTCTCATGGAAAACAGCCCGCAAAAAATTGACGCTTAAACTGCGCCACACCAGGATTTCGAAATCCATGCGCCCGCCCAGCGTTTTTTTCAGCCAGGCCGGGTCATTCTTGACGGTAAAGGTGCCCGTTGGGCTCTCCGAAGGACTAGCGGCGGGTTTCGCGGCGGGCCGGGTGTTCTTCCCCAGCAGCCGCGCGCGCAATCCGCGCAGGCCGTTCATCCAGCGCGCCACCCAGCCCCAGCGCTTCATCAGCGGTGACTCCGACCAGCCATTGATCACTACCGCCGAAGCTCCCGGCGCCAGCACGCGGTAAGTTTCGTCGTAGGCGCGCGCCTGGTCTTCGAGCGATAAATGGTGGAATGTGTGCAGAGAAACCGCGCCGTCAAAGGCATCCGGCTTGAAGGGCAGGTTGGCCACGTCCGCCACCACCATCAGCCCCTTTGCGCCGGTGCGTTTGCGCGCTTCCTTGAGCGCCACGATGGAAATATCGGCGCACACCCGGTAATGGTAATGCTCCGAATAAGTCAGGTATTCGGGATACTGGATCGGTCCAGAGCCGGCGTCCAGCAGGAACCTGCCATTGGGTTTGAGGTGGCGGTTGACGCGCAGGTGGCAGCGGTGAATGTATTCCTGCGACACAGACCGCAGATCTTCGTAGTGGGCATTCTGGTAATGCTCGCCGTCTTCCAGTTGCCAGCCGACCTGGTCATAAAAATGGCGGACGTCTTCCTTGTTTGATTTGTGCGGTTGCATCATTCGCCTATCTTGCTCCAGTCCAGCGGTTTTCCAACCAGGTACTCAAAGGTGCGGTCGTACTGGTGCTTGCAATCCTCGCCCAGCACCGCCGAGAGCGGCCGGCCGCGGTAATCTTCCCACATGCGCACCAGGTGCCAGGGGAAGGGGCGCGGATAATCAAAGAAGAAACGGTAAGCATACTGCCAGGCAGCCTGAACCTGCTCGCGCGATAACCGGTGCTCCCTGGGATTCTCCAGGATTTGACCCAGGATTTTGAAATAATTGACCCACGAATCGGGATCAATCGTAAAACCGCGCCCGCGGTAGTGGGTCTGGCCGGCAACCAGAACCGGCAGCCCGTTCATCGCCATTTCCATGCCAACCGTGGTGGTGTAGACCAGCCCAACGTCGGCCACATCGATGATGTCGTACGTGTTAACCTTTTCCTTCGGCCCGATCAGGCGGATGTGTTCCGGCAGCCGTGGCAGGACTTGATGAACCACATCCACCATCGAAGGTCCATGCGTCAGCACCTCGCCGGGGTGCACGCGGATAACCAATTGCACCTCGGGCTTGCCGGCAAAATATTGCACCGTGCGGCTGATCCATTCGGCCATGCTTTTGCTGAAAACCTGGCGTCCCAACGTCAGGCTGTCGCCCAGCACGTTGGTGGCCAACAGCACCACCGGGCGCTGATCGAGCCCCAGCACGGCGCGTGCCTGTTCGCCGCCCTGTGCAGGCACATCCTGCCAGAGACGGGCGAAATTTTCCCACATGGTTGCCCGCTGGCGTGCCATCACCAAAGATTTCATCTTTTCCAGTTGCACTTCGGTGAGCGGTTTCTCGCGGTTGGCCCGCCACAGGCCGTCAGTCTCCTGGCGCATCACTTCGCTGTTCTGCGCCAGCCAGATGCGCTGGCGCTGGTCGCCGAATTCATAGGTGACCGTCTGAATCTTCAGCGAGCGCGCCACACGGTATACAACGCCCAGCTCCTGGATGGTGCCATTGGGCACGATGACCACGTCCGGGCGGTTGCCGCGCAGGTAGGCCAGAGCCGCCTGGGCAGCCTCGCGGTTGCGATCGAGCCGCAGCCGGTAAATCTCTCCGTTGATATCCACTTCTTCAGCTTGAAGTGTGTATTGTGTATCGTAGTGGCTCACCTGGCGCACAGCCTGGGTCAAATCGTCCGGCAGCGGCATGTAAGGCGCGCGCGCATTGACGAAGGAAACCACCTTGATCAACGGTTCGGCCAGCGCCAGCACTTTGCGCGCGTACACATTCTGACGGCGCAGATCGAAGCGGTTGAGATCGTTTTGCCAGTCTGCGTAGGGCAAGAAAGCCAGGGTAACGTCGTGTCCCCGGGCTGCCAGCGAGACCGCCATCAAAGCCGCGTGCTCAATCCAGTAGTGCAACGTGGCAAAAATGAAGACTTTCTTTCCCTTGGGCGCCGTTTTGGCAAGCTCCTGAGCCTGAGCCACCATGGTCGGCAATTCTGCCTGCAAATGCTTAAGTGAAAACCGCGCCTGAACCGGCTTTCCACGTTGGCGCACCAGCCAGTACAATTCGGCGGTGAAAGGAATTTCCCCCAGAAACTTTTTGATGGTATCTTTGGCTACAGCAGTCATTCGGTGATCACCTCTATCTGCCAATCCAATCGTGGCCGCACCGCACCCAGGCGGGGTTCAGGCCAGACCGTGCCCGGCGCTCCCGCGCCGTCGACGGTAAATGTGATGGCCTGTTCATCCTGGAAATAACGTTTTATGCGGTACGAGCTGGCGTTGACGCCGATCACATACCGGCCCTCGTTGAGCAAATCGGCCGGCAGGGTGCAGCGGCTGATATACCGCCCCGCCGGTCGCGCTGAATAACGTTCAAATGCCTCGGGAGCGTCCGTGTCAAAGGACGTAAACACGTACTCCCCGCGCGTGCTCATCAAATAAAGTCCCACCCGCAGTCCGGTGATGCTCTCAGCCAGGCAGTATTCCAGCTCCAACGTGGCTGGTTCGGTCGAGCGGATGGTGTCGGCGACCTTGCCGCGCACATCGCGCACGCGCAGCGCAACCGGGCGGAACGGATAGGCCTCGGCAGGTACTTCTCCACTTTCCCAGGTGCGCTCGCCCTCGGTGGCATACCCGTGGGATAGGTAATAATCCACCGCCTGCGGCGTGGGGCCGCGCATGGCCAATTGGCCCTTCTCGATCACCAGCGTTTCCTGAGTCAGGCGCAGAATCGCCGACATGTTGTGGCTGACGAACAACACAGTGCGGCCTTCCTGGGCCACATCGCCCATTTTGCCCATGCACTTGCGTTGGAACTCGGCATCGCCGACCGCCAGCACCTCATCCACCACCAAGATTTCCGGCTCAAGGTGCGCCGCCACCGAAAACGCCAGGCGCAAATACATGCCGCTGGAATAGCGCTTGACCGGCGTATCGATGAATTGCCCCACCTCAGAGAACTCGACGATCTCGTCGAATTTGCGGGAAATTTCAGTGCGCTTCATACCCAGGATGGCGCCGTTTAGGAAGATATTCTCGCGCCCGGTCAGCTCAGGATGGAAACCCGTGCCTACCTCCAGCAGCGAACCAACCCGCCCGTTAATTTCACCCAGACCCTCGGTGGGTTCGGTCACCCGCGCCAGCACCTTGAGCAACGTACTCTTGCCCGCCCCGTTGCGCCCAATGATGCCCAGCACCTGCCCGCGCCGCACGTCAAACGAGATGTCGCGCAGCGCCCAGATGGTGTTGGCCGCCGAGCCGCCGTTTGCGCCGGGTTTCAGACGTTGCACCACGCGATCGGCCGTTCCGGTGATCACATCCCGCAGCGTATCATACCGCTCGGCCTGCGCGCCAATGCGGTATTGCTTGCTGAGATGTTCCACCCGAATCGCCAGATCGCTCATAGCATCACACCATATCGGCAAACTTGCGTTCCATGCGCCGGAAATAAAACAGGCCCGACACCAGCAGGGCAATGACCATCACAATCGATATCACCATTAACTGATCCGGCGGGCTGCTGCCCAGCAGCGCCCAGCGGAAACCCTGGATCACCCCAGTCATTGGGTTGAGGCCGTAAAGCAGCCGCCACGGCCCGGTCGCCGGGATCAGGTCGATCGAGTAGGCCACCGGCGAAGCATACATCCACGCCTGCAGCAGGAAGGGCACAATCTGCTGCACGTCGCGGTATTGCACGTTGAGCGCGCTGAGCCACAAGCCCACCGCCAGTGCAGTCATCAATGCCAGCAACACCAGCAGCGGCAGCCACAACAGATTCCAGGAAAAGGACACGCCGTAGGCCAACATCAGCACAAACAGCACCACCAGCGAGATCAAGAAGTCCACCAACCCGGCCGCCACCGCCGAAAACGGGATGATCAGGCGCGGGAAGTAGACCTTGGTGAGCAGGTTGGCATTGCCAACCAGGCTGACGGACGAGCGCTGCAGCGCAGCCTGGAAGAGCTGCCAGGGCAGCAACGCTGCAAGGCTGAACACCGGGTACCAGGCCTCCGGGATGCCCGCATCGGGTTTGAGCCCGGCCAGCCGGCCAAAGATGACCGTGAACACCACCATGATCATCACCGGCTGCAGCACCGCCCACAAGATACCCAGCGCGGCCTGTTTGTAACGCACCTTGATGTCGCGCCAGGTGAGGAAGTACACCAACTCGCGGTACGCCCACAGATCGGCCAGATTCAGCGGAATCCAACCTTTCGAAGGGCGCAGGTAAACCGTGGGCGTGGTGATCTCAGCCGGCATGAGGGGTTACCGCTTGCGCGCCTCCCGGTACCAATCGATCGTCTTCTGCAGGCCCTGCTCGAAGTCGGTGCCGGCCCGGAAGCCAAAATACTTCTCCGCGCGGGTGGTATCCAGCGCGCGGCGCGGCTGACCGTTGGGCTTGCTGGTATCGAACACCATGCGGCCCTCGAAGCCCGTCAGGCGCGCGATCAACAGCGCCAGGTCCTTGATCGAAATTTCGCGCCCCGAACCCAGGTTGACCGGGTCGGAACCGTCGTATTTTTCCGTCGCCATCACGATCCCCTCGGCGGCATCCTCGACATAGAGGAATTCGCGCGTCGGCGAACCATCGCCCCACACCACAATCTCCTCAACGCCACTGTCCTGTGCTTCCAGGCACTTACGGATCAGCGCCGGGATGACGTGTGAGCTGCGCGGATCGAAATTGTCGCGCGGGCCGTACAGGTTGACCGGCAGCAGAAAAATCGAGTTGAAGCCGTACTGCTCGCGATAGGCCTGCGACTGCACCAGCAGCATCTTCTTCGCCAGGCCGTACGGTGCATTCGTCTCTTCAGGGTACCCGTCCCAGATATCGTCCTCTTTGAACGGCACCGGGGTGAACTTGGGGTAGGCGCACACCGTGCCCAGCGCCACGAACTTCTCGATGCCGCGCAGCCAGGCCTGGTGAATCAACTGCACACCCATCATCAGGTTGTCGTAGAAGAACTCGGCCGGATGCTCGCGGTTGGCGCCGATGCCGCCCACGTGCGCGGCCAGGTGGATGATCACATCCGGGCGGCTGTCGTCCAGCAAACGCTTGATGTCCTCCGGCCGCACCAGGTCATAATCCTCAATGCGCGGGATGAAAATCTCCTTCGCCCCACGTTCCCGCAGCTTCGCGGTCACATACGAACCTAAAAAGCCGGCGCCGCCGGTAACGCATACGCGTTTCTTTTCCCAGGAATTGGTCGGGATGCTCATTCTGACGGATCCTCCCAAAGGACGCGGATTTTATACTCTTTGACCGATATAATTGGCGCATTGCCATCTTCAACGATGGCAATGTTTTGTTCCAGGCAGGTCAGGCGGCACACGTCCGCCAGGTCGCCTTCGCCCTGCATGCGGATGCTGCTGTGACCCTGTTCGCGCACCTGCTCCAGCGCGCGCACCGCCTGCTGGCGGACCTCACGGTATAGGCGGAATTGCGTCTGAATGAAATCCACAGTCAGGCGGGCGCGCAACGCCAGGCCTTCGGGCGTGATGATGTAGCGCAATTTGCGCCGCTCGACGCGCCGCACCTTGACGTAGCCTTTGTCCACCAGCCGTTTCAGGTGCCAGTTGACCGTCCCAACCGCCACTCCCAGCCGGGAGGCCAGGGATGCCTGTGTGGCATCCGGATCGTCTTCAATTTGCTCTAAAATGACCAGATCGCGATTATTTTCGGGTGGAATGCTCATAGGTGTGTGCCAATATTCAACGGCTGAATTATAAACTTGGCGGTCGATTCGGTCAAGGGCACTAAGCGTGCCCCAGGTGGCACTAAGCGTGCCCCAGGTGGCACTAAGCGTGCCCCAGGTGTCTTGCTCCTGAACCGGCGCGCGGCTTAACAAAAACCCCTCCGGGTTTGCGCCGGAGGGGTGGGCAATTGCGGCTATTGAACTTAGTTGGAGATGCTCGGCAGGAAAATGGCGGGTTGAAGGTTGAGGTTTGGACTGAAATTGACCAGCGTCAGGTTCTGCTGGCAATCGGCCGAGGTGGTGAACCGGAAGGGATCCGAAAGCGGCTCGCCATTCAGATCGAACACCTGGATGGTGTACTGCGCGGACGCAACCTGGCCAGCCAGTTGAATTTCAAAGCCGCCCGGGCCGTAGGCGCTGGCTGCCCCGGTGTAGCCCATCCAATCGGTCGGCGCGCCGTTTTGCGGCCCGCTGACCGCGATGACCAGGTCCTTGACCGGCTGGCCATCCTCATCAATCACCTGCCCGCCGACTCCCATCCAGGCGCAACCAGCTTCGGGGTGCGTGAACGCGGGCAGCGCAATCACCGCACCCGGCTGCAGCGCATAGGGTTTGGGCGGCACAGTTGGGGTGGGCGTGAAGGCCGGCGTTGGCGTGGCGGTTGGCACAGCCGGCGTGGGCGTGAAGGCGAGCGTGGGGGTGGGTGTATCGCCGGGCAGCGTGGGAACCACCGTCACGCGCGTTTCAACCGGCGCGACCGTCGGGGTCGCCTGCCCGGGGATATAGTCCTCGATGTAGGTACAGGCGGAGAGGGTTAGTATCAAAACGATCAAGATTGGCAAGAGAAATTTACGCACGGCGGTTCAACCTTCGCTAAAGAATACGCGTTAATGTCGTTCCTTGCAACAATCATGCCACGATATCAATAATTAGTTATCGCAAGCTATGAAATGGTGGTTTTCTCAGCTACGACAATACTATTTTTTCCATAATAATTCGGCGGTAATTGTTCGACCCGATCAGTTTTACTTTCTACAGCATTAAAATACCGAGCCAAGAATTTGAATAATAACACAAACAAATAATTCTTCTTAATTTTTAAATAATAATGAGCGGCAGAGCTAAGCTGATAAGCCAGCGCCCCCTGATACCCTTCCAACCACTCCAACCGCTTCACCTTAAAACCGGTTCTTTCCAATAAGTGAGTTAGCCCAAATTGGGTGTATCGGTAGAAATCGTAAGGAATTTCATGTTGTTCATAGAAAAAGGGTGCACTCAGCCACATGGTGCCATTTGGTTTTAAAACCCGGTTGAGTTCATTCAAAACTGCAGCCGGATCATTTACATGCTCCAAGACTTGAGTGCAAATGACCGCATCAAACCTATTCGACTGAAAAGGGATTCTTGACAGATCGGAAATCGCAGAAATCCGGCCGTATGCTTTTGAGACTTTACACAAATCAATCGAATAGTATTGCATGTTCGCAAACAAATGCTGGTACATCCCCTCACCTGCACCGGCATCCAAAACCAGCGAATTGACTCGGAGAGACATCGAAGCTTCATAAACAAAATTCTGTAATTTTTCGCGGGATGGGTTTTGTTGAGATGAAAATACGCGCATAGGGTCCCTGATCAGTTATTGTTAATCAATGATACTGTCTTCTCACCGTATGTCAACGACGTCCAGATTGTAGAATTAAAAAAAGAGGAGGGCTTTTCAGCCCTCCTCTTTATACAGCACACAATTTACTGAACCGGAATACCGTTGTAGTCCTCACCGACGATGTTGCCGCCACCA
>JAPKMQ010000047.1 GCA_026645875.1 Longilinea sp. | reverse complement strand
CTTCTGGGCAAGCTGGAATATATACAGCAAATGTCGGGCAAGGGCGGTTAAAAAAAGTGGCAATCCGCGAACTGGGAGCGCTGCGCCTCTTTGAGTTTGATTTATTCCCTGGGACGCAGGTCGTACAGGGAATTTTCACCCGGCATGGCGGCGTTAGCCCGCAGCCGTGGAAATCACTCAACCTGGGTGGGCTGAATGGCGATTCGCGCGAGAATGTGATTGAAAATCGCCGCCGGATCTTTGACGCCTTGGGCCGACCCGTTGAAACCATATTTGATGTCTGGCAGGTTCACAGCGCGGATGTGATCTGCCCGCAGCAGCCGCGCCGGCTCGATTTGCAGCACCAAAAAGCGGATGCGATTGCGACCAATCGACCAGACATTACACTATTCATGCGTTTTGCCGATTGTGTGCCCGTGTTTTTTTATGACCCCGTGAAACGTGTGGTGGCCATTGCGCATGCCGGCTGGCAGGGGACTGTCAAGAACATCGTCGCGAGGACGGTTGAGACGATGCAGGAAAAATATGCCAGCCAGCCCTCCGATATTCTGGCCGGGATCGGTCCCTCGATTGGTCCGGACCACTACGAGGTCGGAGACGATGTGGTGCAAGCGGTTCGCGGCGTATTGGGTGAACGAAGCCCGGAAGTGGTTTCGAGGAAAAACGGACGTTTCCGATTGGACCTGTGGGGCACAAACAAGATCCTGTTGGAGCAGGCCGGGGTCAGGTGTGTCGAGGTGGCGGGGATCTGCACGGCCTGCCATATGCACGACTGGTATTCGCACCGCGGTGAACACGGCGCGACCGGCCGATTTGGCGCGTTATTGGCCTTGCGTGTGGGGGAGTAATTGATGGCTCTTTCGGATGAGCAATTTCAGAAAAATCACCAGATCCTTCTGGCGCGGATAGAGAAGGCGGCGCTCTCCACGAGCCGAACCGGGAAGGACGTCACGCTGGTCGCGGTTAGCAAAAAACAGCCGCTCGATGCCTTGTTGTGCGCCGCGCGGAATGGGATCAAGACCTTTGGGGAAAATTATCCTGAAGAAGTCCCGCCTAAACGGGCAGAGTTGCGTGATTTTGCGGCGATTCAATGGCATATGATCGGGCATATCCAATCACGGAAGGCCAATATTGTGGCCGAGGCGATCGATTGGGTTCATTCCATCGATAGCCTTGCCCTGGCGATGCGGTTGAACCGGGCGTTGCAGGAGCGCGGGCGGATTATGCCCGTGTTGCTGGAAATGAACGTCAGTTCCGAGGAGAGCAAAGGCGGGTGGGCTGCCTGGGATTCGACTCATCTGGAAAGTCTTTGGACAGATCTTGATGCCCTGTTGAGTTGCGCCAACTTGCACGTGAGAGGGCTGATGACGATGCCGCCGCTTTTCGACGATCCGGAAGCTGTGAGGCCATATTTTCACAGGTTGGCCGCGCTTCGAGATGCCCTCGCGGTAAAATATCCCGCTATCGACTGGAGCGAACTGTCAATGGGCACGAGCGCTGATTTTGAAGTAGCTATTCAAGAGGGCGCTACGATGGTGAGGATCGGCCAGGCACTATTTGGTCCCAGACCGCCGCGGTGATAAAATGCTGACTATTACTCGCAGTAAGGCTATAATTGTTTTCAAGGATAAAGTTCGATGAGCATTGTGATTCAAATCGTTGATTTCGTGTTTTGGGGATTGTCCATCCTGGTGGTGGCTGAGGTGATCCTTTCGTATTTTATGTCGCCTTATCATCCGGTCCGGGAGTTTATTGGCAAAATCGTTGGCCCCTTGCTCAGCCCAATTCGGCGGACAGTGCCGCCCTTGTTTAATCTGGATTTTAGTCCTCTGATCCTGTTATTATTACTTCAACTCGCTGAACGCCTGATTGTCAGCATCCTCTTGCGGTTAGGGTAAAACCATGAAGCAAACCAGGCCTTTTCATTTGCATAACGGACAGACTGGCGCTGCGATTACCGTGCGCGTGACCACCCGTGCCAGTATCAACGAGATCCAGGAGATCCTGGAAGACGGCACGGTGAAAATTCGGATTACTTCGGCTCCGGTCGAGGGGCAGGCAAATCAAACGCTGTTGAAATTTCTGGCCGATATTCTCGAAGTGACAGTCGACAAACTGGAAATTGTGGCTGGCCAAACCGGGCGCGATAAATTGATCACGGTTTTAGGGTTGGACAGCAACACCGTTCAGGAACGGATTCTCAAACAGGTCCGCCCGTAAGCGCCGGTGCGCAAAATCTGATAGGCAAAACTACCATCAAGCGATGGATAGGGTCCAAAAAGCTTGGAGAGCTTTGCTGGCAATGTCGCTGTCCTTATCATTGAGCAACTCAAGGATGTGAGCGGTTGCATCCTCAACCTGGAAGCGTGGCAGATACTTCAGCGCCATCGTGCGGTCTTCTTCCGTGCCCGATTCAAGCGCCTCGAACAAGAGTTTTATCGGCGGTTCATCCGGGGATACACCGACTCCGTGTTTCCCGGCAAAGGTGACCAGCCAGGGCGATTCCCAGTAGAGTGGTAAGGCGACCGGCAGGTAGGGATTTGCTTGTTGAAAGAGATCCAGGGCTTGGGCCGCAGCGTTGCGAACCACCCATTGGCTGTCTTCGACCGCCACTTTTGCGAGCATATCCCGCGACCATTCCTGACGCACCAGCCCCAGACCGAAAACGGCTGCTCGCCGCACGAGCAAATCTTCTGAGGTGAGCGCTTCCCGCAGGTATTCATGGCAGGCCGGGTCGGGCTGAACGGCCAGTGCCTCAGCCACTGCGCGGCGAAGGGTTTCGGTACCTTCTGTCAGGGCTGCCGAAGCAGCGTTGAGCGCGGCATCCCCAGGAATAGCAACCAGCGCGATGGCAGCCGTGGAATGAACGTTGAAGTCAACGTCAGCCAGCAAGTTGGTGATTTCAGCAACGCTACGGGCATCCTTCACCAAGCCGCAGGCGAGCGTGGCGAGCCTGCGGAGGTCAGGAGAGGATCCGTTCAACCATTGCCGGAAGAGAACGGACAGGCTAGGTTCGTTTGAAATTGCACAGGCAGTCAACAGGCGGGCACGCGTGCCTAACGGGAGTTTCTCCTGCTGAATCTCTCCAATGGCGCGGCGCAAGACCTGTATGCGAAGCTCGGATCCGGCCGGCATGGCCGCCATCATCCGGGCAGCAAGACATAATTTTCCGCGCAGCGGATGTGCATCCGGTGCGAGCAAATCCAGAATTGACGGGCGGCTTTTTCCATCGCTGGCTGTGTATTGAGCAGCCAGCGTGCTGAGACTCCATCGCGGATTGATTTCCGCGATTTCACCGTGTTGCGTGCTGGCTGCCAGAAAAGCGGCTGCTGCAAGTTGTGAAAAGGCGATCAAATTATTACCATGCTCCACCAGCAGGCCCTGATCAAGTCCCCTGACCAATGCCTTTTCGCCCACGGATTGCACGACCACTTTACCGCTCTTTCGAATTGTCTCAGACAGGGTGTTGGGCGACCGTAGAGATGTGACTGGATCCTCTAGCAGAGATGGTACGTTAGCCTGGGATACATCCTTCGAGAGATTGGTGATCCAACGGGAAAGAACATCCTCGACTTGTTCGAAGGGTAAGCAAATTTCGCCGGACGCAAGCATCCTCGCTGCCAACGAACTGTAGAACGAGGGTGGCGTATCAGCGGGTAGGATCCTCTTCAAGTATGCGTCCATCGCCCTGAATGGTAGATTGCCCGAGAGGTCTCCTGCATAGGCACCCCAGACAATTTGCGTCCACTCCAGCGGGGTGAGGAAAAGTCCTTGCGTGTTGATCCAGTTTTCCATCGCAAGCGGATCCGGTTGAGGGGAGCCTTCTTTGGAGACTTGCGGAAGGATCACTTCTTTCCAGGTTTCTCCCCACTTGGCGATGAAAGTCTGCACCTGCTGCCTGTTCCAACTGGCGATCGATACTGGCGTAAAGCCCATGCCAATCAGACCGTCCATGTAAAGATCGCTGCAGGCTGCAATGATTTGCAGATCAAGGTACTGGGATTTAACTGCTTTTAGATAGGAGATATAAGGAGCCAATTTCCCGGGAGGTAATTCATCCAGACCGTCCAGCAGGAGAATGCCGCGGCCTTCTTGCAAGGCAATGCGAAGCACGATCCGGACTTTCTTCTGCAGGTTGATGGACATCCCGGGGATCGCGGCTTCGATGAGCGCCTCCGCCGGGTCCGGAAGGGTAAACAACACGGGATTCAGGTCTAGGACGTGGAAAAATAGCGGAACAGCGCTGCGCAGGCGGTCGTCACGAATCTGTTTTTGGACGATTTCGGTCGTCAGGTGGGCGAGGGCGGTGGTTTTTCCTGCCCCGGGCCGGCCAATCACAGCCAGATCAGCTCGTTGGGAGGCCAGTTCGTTGAGCGGAAGGAGAAGAAAACCATATTCCGACGCCATTTCCGGCCAATCGGGCATGTAGGGAATGACCTGATCCAAAACCCCGGTTTCCGGCAAGGTGCCATTCGAATCTGACGAAGCCGGGGGTGACAGCGCCAGCGGTGGGACAAGAATATCTTCCAATGGGAAGAGGTTCGCAGCAATGTGCAAACGTTGGGCGCGGCGATAGGCAACCTGGTTGATATAGGCTTCGACTTCAATCAGGTTCTTCTTTCGCAATGCCCCGGCTTGACTGCTGACTGTTTTGCGAATTTGCCCCCAATTCTTGCGCAGACGCCAGACAATCAGCCAGATGATGGACGCGGCGGCAAAACCAGCCAGGAAGGAAATAAAATCGAATCTTAACTGCGTCATCGTTTATCCGGCGTACAGGATTCTGCCGCAAGTAGGGCAATTGACGAGCCTGGTAGCCGAGCGGGCGGACTGAATTTCTGCGGCCGTCAAAGTTGACCCGCAGGCAGTACAACAATCCTCGTCAACAGCTGCCACCGCCAGACCATTTTTGGCGGCGATCAACTGGTCATAACTCTCCAGCAACGTGGGATTGATCTGGGACAATAAAGCTTTGCGCTCCACATCCAGGCGGTCCAGGAGGGAACGCAGCGTTTTTATCTCGCCGGTGAGGTTGGAGTTTTTGCTGGCATGCTCAGTCTTGACCGTATTGAGGTGTGCTTCTGCTTCACGGAAATTCTGATCGGATTCTTCAGCGGCAACCATTAATTCCAACTGCGTGTCTTCAATTTGCCCGATCGTTTTCTTGAGTGATGCGATTTCAGTCTGCAAGTCCTGCAGTTCTTTCGGATTTTTTACCATGCCGCCATACAGCGCAGCCTCGGATTGTTCCATCTTAATGCGCTTGTTATGGGCGGAAATCTCGATTTCACGGAGTTTTCCACGGACATTCTTCTGTGCCTCTGACGCATCATCAAGATACTTCTGGGCCTGAAGCAGCAGTTCATTTTGAGTAAGCAGGAGGTTGATTTCGGCCATGCGATGGGCCGCTTGCCGCACCTGCGAATCCAGCTTTTGGAGTTGGTATAAGTGAAAGCTTAAGCTCATAAAAGGGATTATAGAAGGCGATTGGCTGCTTTGCAAGCTGAACAGCCCGACAGAATTGAAAAGTCAACAGGGCTGGATTGGCGGTTTTTTGCTCCTCAAGTATACTTTGAACGGGAGGAAAAATGCGAAAAAGGTATTGGGTTACCGGCGTTGCGCTCCTCGTCTTTCTCAACCTTCCATATTTGATTGCTCTTGCGATCGCCGATCCTTCGTTCAGTTTTGGCGGTTTTTTGCTTAACCCGGTGGATGGACATTCCTACCTGGCAAAGATCATCCAGGGCCAACAGGGGAGTTGGTCCTTTCGTCTGCCCTATTCAGCCGAGCCAAACCAGGGCGCGCCATTATTCTGGTTTTATCTCTTCCTCGGGCATGTTTCGCGCTGGACGGGAATTTCGGCTGTGCTGGTGTTTCACGCCGCCAGGGTGGCTGCTTCAATTGCGTTGCTGGCCGCGCTCCAGGGTTTTTTTGCTGGTTTATTTCCGGATCGTCCTCAGACGGCATATTGGGCCTTTGTCCTGGCAGTCATGGGATCGGGCTGTGGCTGGGTTGCTTCGCTGTTTGGCGGGTTCACCGCAGATTTGTGGGTGGCTGAAGCGTACCCCTTCCTGGCGATGTATTCCAGCCCGCATTTCAGCCTGGGGTTGGCGCTGTTGGTGTGGTTTGCCGCACAACTCGAAAAAGCACACACAACATGCAGCCTGATATTTCTGTTTGCCGGCGGGCTGCTATTGGGCAGTGCGCTGCCCTTTGGCGTTGTAATCGCCGCTTTGCTGACGTTCGGCAGCGCGGTTACGTCTATCGGATTTCACGATCGACTCAAGTGGCAGGCGGCGGTTGCCTTTTTGGTGCCTGGCGGCCTGTTGATTCTCTACCAGTTTTATGTCATTCGCACCGATCCAGTGCTGGCTTTGTGGGATGCGCAGAATTTGACCGCTTCGCCGCCGGTCTGGGATGTGCTGATCTCCTTCTCGCCGGCGGCGGGTTTTGCGGTCTATGGGGTTCTGAAAGCCTTGCAGCATCGCAGCCGACAGTTGGGCATGCTGGCGATATGGCTTGTACTTGGTTTGGCGCTGATTTATGTGCCGTTCAACCTGCAACGACGGTTTATGTTTGGCTATATGATCCCGGTGGCGGGACTGGCGGCTTATGGCCTTTCGGAAATCAAATCACACGCCAGATCGTTGTTGAAGGCCCTGTCGGTCGGGTTAGCATTACCAACTCTGTTGATTATCCTGGCGGGAGGGGTTTTCGCGGTCCAAAATTCCGATCCGCAAGTCGTGATTGCGAAATCAGAAAAGGCAGCGCTGGAATTTCTGGCTGATAACGGGAATCCGGATGACCTGGTTTTGGCATCGCCGGACACCGGTTTGCTGATCCCGGCCTACACGGGGCAGCGGGTCGTCTATGGTCATCCATTTGAAACCGTGAACGCAACAGCGGAGAAGCTAGCGGTGGAAAGGTTCTTAACCGGGAGGATGGATTTTGATGGCCTGAATTGGGTCAGGGACAGGAAGGCGGATTGGATATTTTGGGGGCCGCGCGAACAGGTCTATGGACCTGCGCCGCTTGATTTGCCTGCGGGGGTCTCCCTAATGTATGAGAATCAGGACGTGAAATTATTCGCGATTCAGGATCCTGAATGAAGTTCCCCTGGAAGACTCTCCTGTTACTTGTATTTCCACTTGCCTTCCTTTTATTTCTGGGCAGGGATTTTGCTTACCCAATTCGCGGGTTGTATTCCGACCTGGCCATCAGCCACTACCCGAACGCGGAGTTTCTGCGGTCGAGCCTGGTCAAAGGCGAAATTCCGCTCTGGTCGCCGCTTCTTTTTGCGGGCTACCCCTTCGCGGCAAATCCGCTATCTGGCCTACATTACCCGCCCGGCTGGCTAGCGCTGATCTTTACACTACCGCTTGGGTTTAATTTGATCGCGGCATTGCACCTGGTGGCAGCCGGGGGTGGCATGTTCCTCTTTCTGCGAAACGAAGGGCTGGGCGATTGGCCGGCTTTGTGCGGCGCAATTGTTTTCCAGGCGATGCCCAAGATAATTTCTCATTATGCAGCCGGGCATTTGACCCTGTTTTATTCCGTTTGTTTGACACCCTGGTTGTTGTGGGCTGAACAAATACGGTCATCTGCAATGGCAACGAAGCGCCTGGAACGCGCAGTTCTACCTGGCGTTCTGTTGGGGGGCATCCTGTTGGCGGATTTGCGCTGGGCGCCGTATGCTGCGGTTTTATGGGTAACATTTGCTGTCGTGCGGGAATCTGTTAGGCGTTCTCGCACTACAGTGCGGACAGTATTCAGATTTTTGGGCGGGCTTCTATTGCAGGTTGGCACAGCTGTATTGATTTCAGCCTGCATCTGGCTGCCTCTTCTGGAATACGTTTCGTTATCCACACGGGCGGCCTTGACGAGCGCAGAGCGTGTTGGCATCTCACTGCCATTCAGTAATCTGCTCGGACTGTTTATTCCATCATTGGGCGGTTACGCAGAGTGGGAACTGTACGCGGGCGCGCTGCCCTGGCTTCTATTGATCTTCACCCTGGCCGTTCCGGAGGTGCGAAAACGCGCCTGGTTCTGGCTGGCATTGCTGGGTGTAAGCATCCTGGCGGCATTGGGTGGATCGTTGCCGGGGTATGCCGCAATGACAGGGTTGCCCGGTTTTTCGTTGTTGCGGGTGCCTGCTAGAGCGTTGTTCCTGACTGGTTTTGCATTTGCTGTGATAACAGGCATCGCGTTGGATCACCTATCCAAGAACAGAATTGAGCAAAAACCCGAACCGGTCTTTTTCATGGTTCCGTTTGCCGCGTTCCCGTTGCTTCTCGCGGGTGGGCTGGGCTTGTACCTGGGCGGATACTATCAGCCTTTCGCCTGGGCAGGCGTTGCCATTGCGGTAGCCATCGCCCTGGTTCTGATGATAGAAACAAAGTGGCTAACAAGTATGCCAACGCAATTTTTGATCAGCGCGTTCTTGTTGATCGATCTGGTTGGGATGGATGCAACATTGGTCCAGAAAAAGACACTCCATGAGGTGATCGGCAGTCAAAGTGAGTTGTTGGCCTACGTTTTGCCGAAACCGGAATTCGAATACCGGGTCTATTCGCCGTCATTCAGTTTGCCGCAAACGGTGACCGCGGAGGCCGGCCTGGGGCTGATCGACGGGATCGACCCGATGCAATTGGCTGCATATGCGAGTTTTTTCTCCAGGGCTTCCGGTATTCCTATTCGTGGATACACGGTTACGCTGCCGCCATTTGAGACCGGGGATCCGGCAAACGCCAATGCGTCATTCGAGCCTGATGCGGAAAAACTTGGTTTGCTCAATGTGAAGTATGTGCTCTCGGCTTTTCCGTTGGAAGTTGATCAATTGAGATTAGTGAGCAACATCGATTCAGTGAATGTCTACGAAAACCTGGCGTTCCGTGAGCGCGCCTGGGTGGAAGACCGCCAGGGAGAGATAGGAAGCGTGGATGTGCTGGCTTATTCCGCCAATCAGGTTGTTTTACAGGCTGAAGGTCCGGGTTTGCTGGTGCTGGCTGATGTGATGTATCCGGGATGGGGTGCAAGTCTGGATGGTGATGCTCAGCCCATCCAGACCTATCAGGGCGTGCTGCGGGCTGTGCAGATATCCGCAGGCACGCACAGGGTGGTATTTTCGTTTCACCCCATCCTGGTATATGCCGGTTGGGGAATTACACTCGCTAGTGGGATCCTGATCGCCCTGCTGGTTTGTGTTGGGAGAAGGTGGGTGAAGCGTGTTGGTTGACCAGAATCATTCGCGCCGTTGGTTGTGGGGTTTTGCAATTTTCGTTGCACTGATTACCTCACTCCCATACCTGGTGGGGTATATGAACGCCGGAGCCGAACAGGCGTATTCCGGTTTTGTCATCGGCGTAGAAGATGGCAATTCCTACATCGCGAAGATGTTATCCGGCACCGCCGGTGATTGGTTGTTTCGCACGCCGTATACGGCAGTTGAGCAAAAGGGTTCACTGGCCTTCTTGCCTTATCTCCTCCTGGGCAAGCTGGCAGGTGGCGAGGCGGTCCACACGCAACTGGTAGGCTTGTTTCACTTGTTTCGCGTTATTGGATGCTTTCTGTTTGTCTTTTCCACGTTTGATTTTTGCAGGATTTTCCTGGAGGATCTGTGGCTTCAGCGCTGGGGAACTGTACTGGCAACCTTTGGAGGAGGGCTGGGCTGGCTGGCCATTCTAGGCCTCAAGACTGGCGGATATGAACAACTGCCGTTGGAGTTTTATTCGCCCGAATCGTTTGGATTCTTGGGCGTGTTCAGTTTGCCGCATCTCGCGTTAGCCCGCGCGCTGTTGTTGTGGGGGCTGGCAGGGTTTCTTGCACCCCTCAAGAGCAAGCCGTTTCTGCAGGGGGCAAGAGCTGGTTTGCTGTGGTTGTTGCTAGGATTCATGCAACCTCTGACAATCGTCACCGGCTGGGCCGTGCTGGGGGCTTCCATAGCGCTACGGTTTGTGCAAATCTGGTTGCGCCGTACGGAAAAGGGGTGGCACACGGATGTCCTGGCTGACTGGCACGGTCGCTTGAAGGTGGCGGCGGGGATGGTGTTCGTATCCTCCCCGATGGTGCTCTACAATTTCCTGGCATTCTCACTGGATCCATTCCTGAAGGGATGGTCCCAGCAGAATTTGATTCTTTCCCCGCCGCCGGGTGATTACCTGCTGGCGTATGGATTGGTCCTGCCGTTCGCAGTCCTTGGCGCTGTGCGCGCGTGGAAAACCGGCCGGTGGCAGTTTTCTGTGCTGAACGCCTGGTTGATCGTTTTTCCATTCCTTGCATATTTTCCATATCCCTTGCAACGGCGGCTGCCCGAGGGCGTTTGGGTGGCATGGATCATCCTGGGGTTGACTGGCATCGAAGCATTGCGGCGGCGCTGGCAAAAGCCGGCGCTGGCGGTGGTCGCATCAGGAATGTTGACAACACTAATTTTTTATGTGGGTTCGCTGTGGACGATAACATCTCAGGCAGCCCCGTTATTCCTGCCAAAAGCCGAAGTTAACGCTTATGCGTTTCTAGCTGAAAACGCACCGGCTTTTTCTACCGTTTTGACTTCCTACAAAAATGGCAATTCATTGCCGGCGTGGTCGCCAATGCGCGTAGTCATTGGACACGGTCCAGAAAGTGTTGATCTGGCAGCGTTACAGCCGCAGGTGGAAGCGTTTTTTGCCTCTCCGGGTAATGATTCAGGTAAAATTGAGTTTCTTACCCAGTTTGGCGTGGGCTACATTTTGTTCGGCCCCGATGAGAAAAAGCAAGGCGCATGGGACCCCGCTAAGAGCACCTTCCTGAGGGAGGTGTACGCTCAGGATGGATATGCAATCTATCAGGTCGAAAATTCACCTCAACCATGAAAATTAAGACCATCCGGCCGCCATCCTTGTTGCATTTGCTCTGGGTATTCCCTTTGCTATTGTTTTCGCCGGCAATTTTCGGCGGGCAAGCACTCATCTGGGGAACGCCTTCGCTCCAGTTCATTCCGTGGCGCATTCTGGCCTGGGAACAGATTCAGGCAGGCATCTGGCCTTTTTGGAATCTATTGAATGGCATGGGCGCGCCGCTTCTGGCAAACTATCAACTGGCGTTTTTTTATCCATCTACCTGGCTGTTGTTTGGGTTGCAGATGCTGGGCGGATCCACCTGGCTGGCGTGGGGACACACGCTGATCCTGGTGGCTCACCTGATCTGGGCCGGTTTTGGCGCTGCACGCCTGGCCAGGAGATTGGGGGTGGGTGAGCTGCCCCAGGTAATTGCCGGGCTGGCCTTTTCGCTTTCGGCATACCTTGTAGCGCGTGCGGGCTTTTTCAGTATGGTTTGGAGCGCAGCCTGGTTGCCATGGATTCTGGTATGCGTCGACCGGCTCGCTGCCGCCGACCTTCCGGTCCAACGCTGGCAAGCGGTGGGCAGGCTGGGGTTGTGCGTTGGTATGCAATTGCTCAGTGGGCATGCCCAACTGACCTGGTATAGCCTGATTTATGCCGGCGGGTGGAGCCTGGTAGCCGGCCACGCCGAGGGCAGGTGGAAGCGGCTCGCCGTCACCGCGGGGTTATCCTTGGCTGGCGTGCTGGCCGGGGTTGCACTGGCGGCGGTACAATTAATGCCGACATTTGAGCTGTTATTGCAATCGCAACGCGCCGCCGCTGTGGATTTTGATTTTGCCATGACTTATTCCTTCTGGCCATGGCGGTTACTGACTTTTCTGGCTCCCAGCTTCTTTGGAAACCCGGCCTACGGCGATTTCTGGGGCTACGCCTCCTACTGGGAGGACGCCGTTTACATCGGGGTACTGCCATTCTTCCTGGCTTTAACAACGCTAAAATGGATGCGACTGCCTAACGAGGCAGATCAACTCCACCAGGGGTTGACGGCCAAAATTCGTTTCCTGTGGTTGGCGGCGGGAACTGGAATCTTGCTGGCATTGGGGAAAAATACGCCAATTTTCCCGTTCCTGTATCAAAACGCTCCAACTTTTGACATGTTTCAGGCCCCAGCCCGATACATGCTTTGGCCGGTGTTTTCGTTTTCCATCCTGGGCGCGGTTGGGCTGGAAAACTGGAAACGCCCTGAAGGTAAGGCTATGCGCCGGTTGCGGCGGGCACCGATTGTCCTGGTGGCTGTCGCAGTTGGCGCGGCCGCGGCGTTGATTATCGTGCCTGGGATCAAAGCTAGTTTTGTTTACTCCGTCCTGGGCTTGTGCCTTGTGACACTCCTGTTTGCTGGGTTGCTCCAACGTCAACCGGTTGAAACCGGAACGCGCGCGCACAAGAAATGGACCTGGGTGGTGGCCATCCTTGTCGGCGTTGACCTGTTGATTGCCGGTTGGGGGCAAAATCCCTCAACAAGCGCCGAATTCTATGTCACCTCAGCCTTATCGGGAAAACCTGATCACACTGTATCCGGCGGACGCCTGTTCGTGGATGAAGAGACGGAGCGTCGTTTGAAGTTCGACCGGTTTTTGCGCTTTGAAGATTACCACCCGGTGGGAAACTGGGTTGCTATGCGCGCCGCGCAGCTTCCCAATCTGAACATCCTGGATGGAAAGGCTTCCGCGAATAATTTCGATCCTCTCCGGCCGGCGAGGTACGACCGGTGGATGGATTATGTATCATCGCTTCCGCCTGAAGACAGGCTTCCCTGGTTGAAAATGATGAACGTGACAGAAACTGAAACCATATCGGCGGAGACCCAGCAGGTTGAGGTCACGTCTATCGAAGGCGGCCGTCGCTTCCGTTTTACCACCTGTGCTGTCACCGCGATGGATGAGATGGATGCCTGGGAAAAGACCCGGCAGATGGTTGAAAACGGACTGGACCAGATTATTATTGAAGCGGATGAAGACCAGACTTCGGATTGTTTGTTGAAATCCAATGATAAAATCAGTATACTTTCTGAACGTGCTGACCGGCTGGTGATTTTGATTGACGCGGATGTGGATGGGTGGTTGAGCATCGCTGACACCTGGTATCCGGGCTGGAAGGTCAGTCTTGATGGGGTTGACACCATCCTCTACAGGGCAAATTACGCCTTCCGCGGAATACAGGTACCTGCTGGCAATCACACCGTTGTCATCGCCTATCAGCCGGTATGGTGGTTGGCGGCGGTTCTGGTGAGCTTGGCCGGTTTATTGTTGTTGATCATCCTTTTGAACATTGGACGTAAAAGCATTTGAGCTTTCCGGAGACTCTATGGACATTTCCATCTCAGAAATTCAATCCTATACCGACCGGATTATCAAGAACCTTGAGAAAGTAATCGTAGGAAAGCAATCCGCCCTGGAGTTGGTAGTGGTGGGGTTGTTATGCCAGGGGCATATCTTGATTGACGATGTTCCAGGCGTGGGAAAAACGATCCTGGCGCGCAGCCTGGCGAAGTCGTTGGGTTGTTCGTTCAGCCGCATCCAGTTCACTCCCGATATGCTGCCGAGTGACGTGATGGGTGTGTCTATTTTCAACCAGGTTTCGCGGGAATTTGAATTCCGCGCCGGGCCTGTGATGGCCAATATTGTCCTTGCGGATGAAATAAACCGCGCCACGCCAAAAACCCAATCGGCGCTGCTCGAGGCGATGGAAGAACGCCAGGTCACCGTGGATGGCATATCTCACCCGCTTCCGGATCCCTTTATGATCCTGGCTACACAAAATCCAATCGAATATGAAGGTACCTTCCCACTGCCCGAAGCGCAATTGGACCGGTTTTTACTGCGCCTGCGGTTGGGCTATCCCAACCTCCGCGATGAAATCCGGGTACTGGAACTGCAACAACTGCGGCATCCCATCCAAACGTTAGAAGCCGTGACTACGGTCGATGAGATGCGCCGAATACAGGAAGGCATTAAGCAGGTGTACGTGGCAGATGCCATAAAACGCTATATTGTCGAATTGACACGTTCGACCCGTGAAAGTGCGGATGTTTACCTGGGTTCGAGCCCGCGCGGAAGTCTGGGACTGTTCCGGGCTGGTCAAGCGCTGGCAGCCATCCGCGGACGGGAATACATTCTGCCGGACGATATCAAATACCTGGCGCCCTTCATCTTATCCCACCGGATGGTCATCCAGGCGGCTGCGCGTATGAAAAATTTAAGCGCCGACCAAGTGGTGACTGAGCTGTTGAACACCATAGCCGTGCCAGGCGGGTCTTTTGAGGACGCAGCCCGGTTGGAATGATTGTCAAAACTGGTTTTTGGGTGGCGTTGGGCCTATTGGTTGCCAGCATCATGGCAGCCTATTTCACGCCGCAGAGCATCGTATATCAACGCCTGGCAGTGGTGATTGGGCTGGTACTGGCATTCAGCTGGCTGTGGACCATGCTTTCCATCCGGAAAATTTCGGTAAAGAGGGTTGCCCGCGTTTTCAGAATGCAGTTAGGCCAGCTTTTTGAAGAGCGATTTGAGGTATCCAATAACTCCAGGTGGGTGCGGGTCTGGTTTGAGATTGTGGACACCTCTGGTCTGCCGGGCAATTCCGGATCGCGTGTACTGTCGATGATTGGGCCGCGACGCAATCGCTCCTACGTGGCGCGTACCGTTCTATTGCGTCGCGGCGCGTTTGACTTGGGGCCGACCATTCTTTCTTCTGGCGATCCATTTGGGCTTTTTCGATACCGGGTGACCATCCCGGCTGTGCGAAAGCTGGAAGTGTTGCCCTATTTTGTCGAGCTTTCCAATTTTTTCCAGCCTATAGGTTTGCTTGCTGGCGGACAGGCTTTGCGAAAAAAGACGTCGGAGATCACGCCTTATGCCGCTGGCATCCGCGAATATGCGCCAGGTGATTCGCTCAACCGAATCCATTGGAAATCGACTGCTCGCCGGGATCAATTGATGGTAAAAGAATTTGAGCAGGACCCACAGGCCGATGTGTGGATATTCCTGGATGGGCTTGCAACCGTTCACGTTGGTTCGCTGGACGTGGATTCCGAAATGGAGGATCCCTTTTGGTTGTGGACGGCTCACCGGGCGGTGACAATCCCGCTGCATACATTTGAGTATGCCGTCAGTTCGGCTGCGTCAATTGCCGCTCACTACATTCGCCAGGG
>JAPKMQ010000046.1 GCA_026645875.1 Longilinea sp. | reverse complement strand
CATTGCGCTCGTCATCCTCGCGGCGGCAGTCGCAGTATTCGTGTTCGCTGATTTTCACCTGGCCAAATCCAACACCAACACCTCCTTCAACCGCAGCAGCGCCCATACCGGCGCACCAGACGGCTACCAGCCGGGTAATACACTGCTCTACATCGCGGCCGGCGACGCAAATGTCCTATCCAAAGCGCTGGCGCAGGCGGTTTTTGATCAGGCGGGCACATCCGGGTATTTCTCGCCCATCCTGCTTGCAAACGCCCCACAGGCGGACCAATTTCCGGCCGTTCTGGTGAGCGCAAGTGGTGAAGAATTCTTTTGGACGCCGGTGTATTCCCAATCAAACCTGAAGATCAATCTGGTCTTCTCGAATTTCCGGGCCGTTGAGTCGATTGATTCCAGTCCCGAGGTCATCACCTTGCCGGCGCAGAACGGCAGCCCCGCCATCGAGGGCTCCGGCCAGGCCGAACAGGTGGATCAATCCTATGGGCTGCTCTCGCTGTCCGGCTACCGCAGCCTGATCACGCACTCAGCGGCCAAATCTGTGGTGGAAAATCTCATCGAAATCGTCAAACTGCATTAACCGCCCGTGCGTGGTTAAAAGGCGGACGGCCGGTCCCGTCACCGGCCGTCCTTTTCAGTTGGGGCCCTGCGATGATTACGGTCGCAGGGTAGGACCTTCTGGGTCACTCGTTACTGATAATTCTCATAAATCGACAGAACGATGTCCGCGTATCGGTAGCCCATGTCCATCGGGCCGTAGGCTTTCAAGGCATCCCTGACGTTCCCGTGGCGAGCGACCAATCCGGCGAGCATGCGTGTGCCGTAGGAGATGTTGTATTCAGGCTCGAACAATTCATCCATGCTGGGGCGCGAGGCAAAGCACGGCCGCCCGCTGCACATGAACTGCTCCGCCAACCCATCCCGTGGCATAACCTGCATCAGTCCCACCGCCCCGCTGTGCGAGTAGGCATCCGCCTTGCCGCCACTCTCCTGCAACATCACCGCCGCGATCAGGCGCGGATCCAATTCGACCTCCGCGGCGTAGCGCTGGATCCACCCGCACCACTGGCGGATGCTATCCGGATAGCGTGAAGGTAGGGAACATTCATCCGAGTTCCCGGCGGGCTGTTCAGTAACCGCCACGACCTCAGACTGGGGTTGAATCTCAGCCGAGACCTCAACCGTGGCAACGACTGCCTCATCCTGCGCCGGTTCGGCGGCCATCGGCGGCTCGGTCGCCGCAATGACGGTGAGTTGCGGGCTGGCGATCAGGCGTGTGATGCCCACTAAAACCAGGCTGCTGATAAGAATTGCTGGAAAAACGGCTCGCTGGATGCTGTTCACGGCTCAACCTCATTTCATCGTGATAGCACCTATTATAGATAATTTGTTCTATTTAAGCAAGCGTTTTACCTTAAAATATCGAACGGGTTTTCGAACAAAAAGCGTCGATCGACACAGTTGGAATAACTAGATTACAGTTGTTTCTCAAGGATGCGGTCAAAACCGAGCCGCAACAGCCGTTCGATTTCATCCGCGGTCCGGGCATACGCCTCTGGCGTGCCGCCGGTCGGGTCGGCTACTGAGCCGTGTTCGCCGGCCAATTCGGCCAGCGTGAACACCCTGCCCCGCAATGGGCGAAACTCAACTTGAAGCGCTTCCTTGTGGCCCGGTTCCATCGCCACGATCACTGGAAATCCACCCAGCAAAGCCGCTTCAACGATGCGCGAGCGGTGAGCACTCAAATCCACGCCGCGGGCAGCGAATTGTTCCACCACCACCGGGTCTGCCGGGCGGTTTTGCGGCGCCCATGTGCCTGCCGTTTCAATCCGCCAGCCCTGTGCATCGATCCCTTTCTCCTTCAGAATCAAACGAAACAGGGCTTCCGCCATGGGTGACCGGCAGATATTGGCTGTGCAAACAAACAGGACCGCGGGGGCGTGCTCAGGCTGTGGCTTGCGCATGCAGATTAACGCTCCATGCTGATGACTTGCGTTTCCCAACGATGCCAGCCGCCGAAGCGCTCCTCAAGGATTTTTCGCCCCTCGCCCGGCGACTGCTGCCCGGCCAATTCCAGGTCGGCATCCACCATGATACGTACCAGTTCATGGAAATACACGCTCGGCTTCCAGTTCAATTTCGCCTGCGAACGGCTCGGATCGGCCAGCAGGTAATTCACCTCGGTCGGGCGGAAGTAGCGCGGGTCGATCTTGACATACTGGTCCCAGTTCAGTCCGAGATAGCCAAAGGCTTCATCCAGGAATTCACGCACCGAATGTGATTCACCCGTGCCCATCACATAATCATCGGCGCCGTCCTGCTGCAGGATGCGCCACATGGCTTCGACGTATTCCGGAGCATATCCCCAGTCGCGGCGCGAATCCAGGTTACCCAAATACAGCGCCTTCTGTGTCCCGGCGACAATCGCCGCCAGGGCGCGGGTGATCTTTCGGGTGACAAAGGTTTCGCCGCGACGCGGGGATTCATGGTTGAACAGAATACCGTTGGAGGCATACATGTTGTAGCCTTCGCGGTAATTACGCGTCACCCAGTAGGAATACACCTTCGCGGCGGCATACGGGCTGCGCGGTTCAAAGGGCGTTTCCTCGTTTTGCGGGGGTTTGGCGCCGCCAAACATCTCGCTCGAAGATGCCTGGTAGAAGCGCGTTTCCAGCTTGGCTTTGCGGATGGCCTCGAGAATGCGGATGGTGCCCAAACCAGTCACGTCGCCAGTGTATTCAGGCATGTCAAAACTCACCCGCACGTGGCTTTGCGCCGCCAGGTGATAGATTTCATCCGGCCGGATGTTGTAAATCACATCCAGCAGGCTGTCGGCGGTGGCCACGTCGCCGTAGTGCAGGTACAGGTGCACCGGTTCGCCATTGCTGTGCGGATCGTGATAAATGTGGTCAATGCGCCGCGTGTTGAACGTGCTGGCACGGCGGATCAGGCCGTGAACCTCGTACCCCTTCGAAAGCAGCAACTCGGCCAGGTAGGAACCGTCCTGACCGGTGATGCCGGTAATAAGCGCTTTTTTCAAAATTCCCTCCAGATCTTAATGCGGGGTCAGTAGTCTGATTTATTACCCGCAGGAGGCAAGTATAATCACACCCGGCCGGGCTGTCAAACAAAAAAGCAGCGGCTGGATCGCCGCTGCCCTTTAAGTTAGCTTGCAGGCTTACTCGACAGGCGCTTTGTCCGCCTTTTTCACATCCTCACGGATCGAATCATCAGTTTGTTTGCTGAAGAACAGTTCGTTCTTCTCCTTGTCCAGGTCCACCAGGACGGTATCTCCCTGCGCAAACTCACCAGAGAGCAGACTGATTGACAGCGGACTTTCAACATGCTTTTGCAGCGCGCGGCGCAGCGGCCGGGCCCCAAATGCCGGGTCATAACCCGCCGAAGCAAGCCAGTCGCGCGCGGCTTCTGACAGGCTGACCTGCAAACCATGCTCCTCCAGGCGCTGGCGGACTTCCTTCATCTGGAGCGTCACGATCTGGCCCATCTGCTCCAGGCTGAGCGGCGAGAACATGATGATCTCGTCGATCCGGTTGAGGAATTCGGGGCGGAAGGTGGATTTTAAGGCCGTATTGATCTTCTCTTCCGACAGGCGGTCTTCAGTATTGTTGGATGACTGCAGGAAGCCCAGCGTGCCGCTGCGGCGCACGTATTCGGTGCCCAGGTTGCTGGTCATGATCAGCACCGTGTTGCGGAAATCCACCAGCCGGCCCTGACCGTCGGTCAGACGGCCGTCGTCCAGGATTTGCAGCAGGGCATTCCAGACCTCGGGGTGCGCCTTTTCGATTTCATCAAACAGGATCACGCGGTATGGGCGGCGGCGCACGGCTTCGGTCAGTTGGCCGCCTTCTTCGTAGCCCACGTAGCCGGGCGGCGCGCCAAACAGACGCGACGCGGTGTGTTGCTCGCGGTATTCGCTCATGTCCAGGCGCACCATGGCGTCTTCATCATCGAAGAGGAATTCAGCCAGTGCCTTGGCCAGTTCGGTTTTACCGACGCCAGACGGGCCGATGAAGATAAATGATCCAATCGGCCGGCGCGGATCCTTGAGGCCAGAGCGCGCGCGCCGAATGGCATCGGAGATGGCGTGAATGGCCTCTTCCTGGCCGATAATGCGCTCATGCAGCCGCTCTTCCATGTGCAGCAGCTTCTCGGACTCGGTTTCCATCATCTGGCTGACGGGGATGCCCGTCCACTGCGCAATAACCTGGGCAATGTCATCCACGTCCACCACCTCGTCCAACTTGTGCTCGACTTCCCATTTGTCGCGCAGTTCGTTGAATTCGGTTTCCAGACGGATGCGTTCGGCTTTCTTGCGGGCGGCCCGTTCGTAGTCACGCTCCAAACCGGCCTGCTCTTCTTCGGCGGTCAGGCGGTCCAGTTCAGATTTCATTTCCTTCAAGTCGCCCGGCAGCGAGTACAGCGCTACGCGTAGCTTGGCGGCCGCTTCATCCATTAAGTCAATGGCTTTGTCGGGCAGGTGGCGGTCGGTGACGTAGCGGGTGGAAAGACGCGCGGCTGCGATCAGGGCCTCGTCGGAAAAACGCACTTTGTGGTGGGCTTCATACCGGTCACGCAGCCCGAAAAGCATTTTGATGGTGTCGTCCACACTGGGCTCATCCACATAGACCGGCGCAAAGCGACGCTCCAGAGCCGAATCTTTTTCAATATGCTTATGGTATTCATCCAGCGTCGTCGCGCCGATGCATTGCAATTCCCCACGCGCCAGGGCCGGTTTGAGCATATTGGAAGCATCCATCGCGCCTTGTGCTGCGCCGGCACCGATGACGGTGTGCAATTCGTCAATAAAGAGGATGATTTCGCCCTCCGATCGCTGCACTTCTTCGATAGCGGCTTTCAGGCGTTCCTCAAATTCACCGCGGAAGCGCGAACCGGCGATCATGGCGCCCAGGTCCAGCGACACCACGCGCTTGCCGGCCAGCAACTCGGGCACATCGTTGGCGGCGATTTTTTGCGCCAGGCCTTCGACAATGGCGGTTTTACCCACGCCGGCTTCGCCGATCAGCACCGGGTTGTTTTTGGTGCGCCGTGAGAGGATTTGCATGACGCGCAGAATTTCCTTCTCGCGCCCGATGACCGGATCCAGCTTGCCCTCGCGGGCCTGGGTGGTCAGGTCACGGGAATACTTTTCCAGCGTGCGGTAGCGGGTCTCAGCCTGCGGGTCGGTGACACGCTGCCCGCCGCGCAATTGCAACACAGCATCGTTGACGCGTTCGCGTGTGATGCCCGAGCTTTCCAGCAGGCGCGCAGCCGGCGTATTGCGCTCGGTGAGGATCGCCAGGAAAATATGTTCGGTGGAGATGTACTCGTCCTTCAACCGGCTGGCCTCTTCATTGGCCAGGTCAATGAT
Source organism: Longilinea sp. (assembly GCA_026645875.1). Taxonomy (GTDB): domain Bacteria; phylum Chloroflexota; class Anaerolineae; order Anaerolineales; family Anaerolineaceae; genus Longilinea. The sequence goes on along the minus strand of JAPKMQ010000046.1, from coordinate 10,279 downwards.
CCGTTTCACTCGCGGCGTGATGAAGATCTGTCCGGCGCCCCCGCCAAAAATGCTGGCCTTTGGGCTGGTCCGTAATATGTAATCCAGGCGATCCGCGAGCCCGTTTGCATCCACCTTTAAAATCTCTAAAATCTGCGGGATCACTCCCTGTGGCTGCTCGATCAGGGCCAGCAGAATATGCTCGGTGTCAATCTGGTTGTGGCCGTAGCGCTGGATGATCTCGGCAGCCCGCTGCGCTGCTTCTTGAGCGCGCTCAGTAAATCGGTCAAATCGCATCATAGGAAATTATCCTTGTTTCGTAATGTACCTTTGGTTGGCATTATAGCATTAAGCCTCATTCAGTATATGCACGGCGGATAAGAATGGCATAAGAATGGTTGGCCGGTTCTCGGGCTATTTTTATCCTTGCAGGTGATATTCACTAAATTTCCACGTTTACAGGAAATGCCATTTTAACAGGCGGTGTTAAAATACATGTATGGTTATTCCTGTCGCAATCAATGCAACGCACCTTCGCCCGGTCGATACCCGCAAAGATCTGCCGGAAATTGCCGACCTGATTGAGCTGTGCTTCGCCAGCACGATGGACGCCGACGGGCGGGAATACATCCGCCAGATCCGGCGCATGGCGTTTGAAAGCCGCGGCATCAACCTGCCCATTCCTGGCGCGCGGCCCATCAGCGTGCCCATCCAGGGCTACGTCTGGCAGGAGAACAACCACATCGTCGGAAACCTGACCCTAATCCCCTATTTTAAAAACGGCAGAGTCGTGTACATGATCGCCAACGTGGCCGTGCACCCTGAATTCAGGCGGCGCGGTATCGCACGCCAATTGACCCAGCAGGGCATGGACCACGCCCGCGACCACGGCGCGGCCGCGGTCTGGTTGCAAGTCCGCGACGACAATCGGGGCGCTGAAAGCCTTTATCTGTCGCTCGGCTTCCTAGAACGCGCACGGCGCACCAACTGGAGCTTTGACCCGATCGGGCAATCCACCTTGCCGGTTCCACGCCAGGTCACCATCCGCCGGCGCACCAGCGCCGATTGGAACATGCAGCGGCGCTGGCTGCAGGAAATTTACCCACCTGAAATTGCCTGGAATCTGCCGTTTCAGATCGATCGAGTTCAGCCAGGCCTGTGGCGCAACTTTTTACGGTGGATGAACGGCGAGCGCATGGAACACTGGAGCGCCTGGTTGGGCGACCGTCTGTTGGGTGCGGCCGCCTGGGAGCCCGGCAATGTGATCACCGACGTGATCTGGCTGGCGACCAACCCGCTGGACGAAGATCTGGCTGCCCAGGCGCTCTTGACGCACGCGCGGCGGATCATTCCCCGGAACAGGCCGGTGACGGTCAACTTTCCGGCAGGGATCGCCGAGGAAGGCATCACAGCCGCCGGATTCCGCGCCAACAACAAGCTAATCTGGATGGAAGTTCCGTTCAGCGGCGCCAGCGCCAACCCGTGAAACCTTCCGGGCTAAATCACGTATATTGAACAAAAGGAGCAACCTTATGCGCAAGTTTATTATTCGGTTGATTATCAACGCGGTGGCGCTGTATGTGGCCGTTGCCATCCTGCAAGATCACGGCATCACCCCCGCCAGCCAGCATTGGTACGATTATCTCTGGTTGGCACTCATCTTTGGCGTCATCAATGCTGTCATCAAGCCGCTCCTGGTGATCGCGAGTTGCCCGCTGCTGGTGCTGACGCTGGGCCTGGGAACGCTGCTGATCAATACACTGCTCTTCTATCTGGCCGGCTGGATTGGCACGCAATTTGGCGTCGGGTTCACCGTATCCGGTTTTGTGCCGGCTTTCCTGGGCGCGCTGATTGTCAGCGTGGTAAGCTGGTTCCTGAGTGCGATCCTTCGAGAAGAAATGCACTAAGCAAGCTCTGACCCTCAAAAACAACAGCAGCGGGCAATTCCGCTGCTGTTGTTTTTTCAGGGTTGAAGGTGGAAATGACGGTCAGGGTAAAGTGAAGCGCATCACGGCGTTGTTGATCGCGTCTGTCACCCAAAGGCGGCCGGCTTCGTCCAGCGCAACGCCTGCCGGCATGCCAAATCCTTGCATGCCCGAGCCTGGATCGCCCCAGGTGCGCACGAAGGTGCCGTCCGCTTTGAATTGCAGGATGCGGTAGCCCTCGGGATCGTTGACAAACACGTTACCGTCGCCGCTGACAACGATGAAAGGTTTGTTGTCCAGCGATTGCCCGTACCAGGCGGAAACATCCCACATGCTCAACGGCACAAACAGATCACCGGAAGGCGAAGGCGAGAAGACCTGGATGCGCTGGTTCCAGGTGTCGGTCACATAGACCAATCCCTCGGCATCCACAGCCACGCCAACTGGCTCGTCGAAAAGGCCCGCGTCGTAGCCCTGCCCGCCAAATTGTGTGACAGGTTGACCGTCGCCAGTAAAGATAGCGATGCGTTTGTTGCCGGTATCCGCGACATAGACGCGCCCCTGGGCATCCACAGCGATGCCGCGCGGCCCCCAGAAAGCGTCTGGAGATTCAGCCGTGCCAAAAAAGCCCCATTTGGTGATGAACTGGCCGTCCGCGGTAAATTTCTGAACGCGGTGGTTCCAGGTGTCGGTGACGTAAACCGACCCGTCCGGTCCAACGGCCACGCCCCACGGCTCGTAGAACAGGCCATCCGCGCCGCCACCCTGGCTGATATCAGTGAAACCACCCCATTGATGCAACAACGCGCCATCTTCGGAGAAGTGCTGGAGGCGGTTGTTGCGCGAATCGGCCACGTAGATGCTGCCATCTGCGGCCACCGCGAGGCCGCGCGGCGCATTCAACTGCACTGGCTCAGAACCGGCCATCCCAAAATACTTTTCGGGCAGCAGGTCAATTTTCGCCTTCTCGTAGGGGTCTTCCTGGACAACCGGCGCGACCGGCGCGGCGCCGTAATTCCAAATTTGCGAGACAATATCCTTGCGGATGTACAAGCGGATGCCTGCCGCGGGATTCCAGGTTTCCAGGGTCAGGTTGTCACGGCCCTCCAGTTGCGCATAAAGCTTGTAATCCCGGTTTAGCCAGATATCGAAGAGCGCCTGGCGCATCTGCGGATTGGTGAGCGCATTACGCACTCGTTCCCAGGTCAGGTCAAAATAATCCTGCATCGGCCACCACAAGCGCTGATACTGGTAATACACGAAATTATCCTTCAGGATCGGCTCGACTCGGTTGTACATATTGTCGCTGGCGATCACGATGGCTTTGTCGCGCAGTTCGCGCGTCGGCGCATCCTTAAAGTATGTCACGTTAGTGTAATCGCGCAGATACCACCAGAAGGGATAAATGCCATCCTCGTCATAGGCGATCTGGACGCCCAGCCCGTCCGTTGTCCGCCGGGAAATCTCCTCGATCTGCGCCAGCATCTGCTTGGGGCCGTTCCCGCCGTGCGCGTACACGAGGAACTCGGTGGGCAGGTCGTAATTGATGTACGATGCGGTGAATGCCGTTCGCGCCGTGATCAATGCCAGCAGCGTCACGAACGCCGTTCCAAAAATCCGCAGCAATTGGCCGGTATTGACATCCCGCAGAATGCGCAGGATGCCCCAACCCGAAAGGATCAACCCGACCAACGCCAGCACAAAATCGCTGGTGGCCTGCAACTGCGCCAGTTCCTTGCCCTGGAAGGGCAACTGGCTGCCCATGGAGGCTGAAAAAACGCCCGCGGCGCTGGCAACAAACACCGGAAGCAGAAGGAGAGCAATCCAGCCTTTGTGTTCGGCGAAACGCTTCCAGTCGGTCGTGTCAGCCAGGTAGCCAAAGCCCCACCCGGCGGCCAGGATCATTGGCGTCGCGATGTGCAGCGTCAGCCAGGGCATTTTCTCGCCCGCCAGCGAATAGGCCGCCAGGCTGGTGAGGGTCCAGAACAGCAGCAGCGCCAGGACCGGAATCCTACTGGCAGCGTGTTCATCCTGATCTTCTTCTGGCAAATCCAAGCTGGGATCTTCATCAATTTCAGCGGAGGAATTGTGGGAAGGATCTTCCGTGAGTGCGGTAAACAGACTGGCAGAGGGTTGAGGAATTGCATGAGCATCCACCTCAATCGCTTCGTCTGCTTCTTTTTCGGCGTTCACTTCGACCGATTCGATGGACGTTTCATCCAATTCGTCAGGTTGGTGGGCCGGTGCGAAACCCGCCCAGGTCAGAAAGCGGCGGTAGCGCACGCCAAAGTACAACGCCACCAGCGCGCCAATCGCCGGTAGAAATTCGTAGATCGGGATCTGGATCAGCGCGTAATAATATAGCGGTTGCGAGCCACGCTGCACGCCCTGCTGCGACAGCCAGTACCCCAACGAGGCAATCAGGCCCATGAAGAATCCCTGTCCGTTGGTGAAAAAAGACGTGTACAAAACCGTGAAGATGGCAATGAAGATCGCCAGGCAGGTCAGGTAAATGCGCGGCCGCCACCATAAACCCAGCGCGGCACCCGCGATGGCCATCGGCACCAGGAAGGCAGCCGTGCGCAGCATGCCGGACGTCGAATAATCCAGCGGGTTCCAACCCACGATTCGCACCGGGAAGGCAGCCAACAGTGGCAACACCAGCGCCCCAAGCAGCATCAGCAGGTCAAACGAGCGCAGCTTGCGGATGGTCTTCCATCCCAATGACCGCACCATTGTCACCACCGCCGCCACCCCGGCAGCCACCGCCAGCCCCAGGCCGGCCAGCTCCAGGAACCTCAGCAAATCCAAGGGTGCCGCGCCCGGCACTCCAGTCGCATTCGTTTGCAGTGGCGTGGTGGAAGCATTTTCGCGCCAGATGGCCGCGCCCAATGCGACCAGCACAAGCATAAACAACGCGCCCATCAACAGGATGAAGCGCTTGCGCGCAGCTTCAACCGGCCATTTCAGGCGCGTGACCTGATCGAGAAAGTAAAATCCCAGGAAAAGCAAGGCCTGTGCGGTGTAAATGTACGCGGTGGCTTTATCGGAAAAATGTAAAGCGGTGACAACCGTCAGTAAGATCAGGGCTGATTTTTCACCCTTCTCCAGGTAGCGCAGGATGCCGTAAAGCATCAGGACGGTCCAGAGGCCCTCAAAGGCTTCGTTGCGGGTATAGCGGCCATAGAAAAGCAAAACAGGCGAAATGAGCAGCATGGCCCCCGCGAACAAAGCCCCGCGCCTGCCCAGGTAACGCCGGAAAAGCAGCATCCCGGCCGCAATCGTCGCAATGGAGAACAACGCATACGGCACGCGGGCGCTGAAATCATTGTCACCAAGCAAAAAATAGGAGGCGGCCAAAACGTGGAATTGGAACGGGCCATGCGTGACCGGATCGTAGGAATACCCCTGGCCCTGGTAGTAATCCCAGGCGGGGCGCACATGATTGACTTCGTCATGGCTCATCACGCGCAGATCGATGTGGTAGAAGCGCGTGAATACCGCTGCAATCAGGATCAAAATAACCAGCAGCGATTCAACACGCAATTGCGGAAAAGCATGAAAAACTGGACGGTCCAGCCAGGAAGATGCAGAGGGTTTTTCCGTCGTTTGTTCCATAGACACTCGAATTATTTTGGATTTTTAGATACGTTTCCGTGACTATACATGAAACTCACAGTTATGGCAAGTATACCCCGTTTGAGCAGCGCCAACGTTGTGCCAGCGCTGATTTTTTCAAAAGCACCTGCCTTTATTGAGTTTTCCCGGTCTATTTTCAATTGACGGAGAAACTGCCATCTTCTATACTTGGGTATCCCAGCTCAACAGAGAATCCCCATGCCATCTTCACGCATCCTTCGATACAGCCTGTTTGCATCCCTGTATTTCGCGCAGGGTGCCGTCTTCAGTTATTACACCGCGCTCAATTCTCTTTATCTGCGCAGTTTCGATATGAGCATGAGCCGCATCGGGGTGATTGGCGGTCTGGCGATGATCCCTTTCGTACTGAAGATTTTCCTGGGCATGCTCAGCGATCGGGTCAACCTGCTGGGACTGGGGTACCGCAAGCCTTACATCCTGATCGGTCTGATCATCCAAACGCTTTGCCTGCTGCTCATTCCGCTCATCCAACCTGTGCAGCAATATGGCCTTTTTATCCTCGCGGCCTTTCTGCTCATGACCGGGATGGCGCTGTATGACACCTGCACGGACGGTCTGGCTCTGGATACGACCTCCCAGGCCGAACAGGGCACCATTCAGGGGCTGATGGTCGGCGGGCGCGCGCTGGGTATGGTGGTGGTGGCAGCCGCGCTCGGCGCCGTCGCGGACCGCTCCTGGCCGACGGTGTTCTACATCCTGGCAGCCCTCTCGTTGTTGCCCATCCCGCTGGTCCTGCTGGCGCGTGAATCGTCTCGGCCGGCTGGCCAAGAATTCGAATGGGCCGCCTTCTCCTCGCTGGTGAAACCCGCCGTCATTACGCTCGGGCTGCTGGGCGCGGTTTATTCATTGGTGATCAACGCCGCCAGCCAGATCCTGAATCCCTTTCTTGAGGAAAGTTTTCAAATTACCTATACGCAAGCCGGTTTTTATACAGCGGTGTGGGGCATCGGCGTGGTGTTAGGCGGCATCACCGGCGGCCGGCTCACCGACCGGGTTGGATTCCAACGTGCCGTTAAAGGGGCCCTGTTGGCCTCACTCGCGGCCATCCTGGCGCTTGCTTTCATATTCTCGCCGCAAATGGCCTGGCCGCTGGCCGCGATTTTTGGTCTGGCCTACGGCTATTATGAAACGGTCTACTTCGCACTCTCCATGCGGCTCACCGATCCACGCATCGCCGCCTCCATGTTTTCAATCCTCATGGCGGTTGCCAATTTGGGCACCGCCATCGGCGTCGGCTTGAGCGGCTTCCTCGTGGACTCCATCGGATACCGCGGGACGTTTGCTATCATCGCGGGGCTCAACCTGCTGGCCCTACCCCTGCTCCCCGTCATTTTCGGCCGGTCGGCGCAGAGAACCGCCCAGGCAAAATGACCTTCGGCGCAGCAGCGGGTTTATAATTCTCGGCAGCATTTCCCGCTGTATCTGGAAAATATATTTTTAATATTATTGAGGCAATTTGAACAATCACGAAAATCACAAAACAGTCATCGCGTTTGATTGGGGCAACACGCTGATGGTCGAGCTGCCGCAATATCACGGCGCGATGGTCGATTGGCCGGAAGTAGCCGCCGTGGACGGCGCGCAGGCCGCCCTGGCCGGTCTCTCATCCAATTACCACCTGATCGTTGCCTCCAACGCGGTTGATTCGAACGCCGCCAGGCTTCGCGACGCGCTCCGGCGTGTCGATCTGGATGTTTATATTCAGGATATCTTCACCAGCCATGAGGTTGAGGGCAAAAAACCGCAGCGGATTTACTTTCAATCCATCCAATCACACCTGCCACCCAGCCCGGAATATATCCTGGTCGGCGATGGTTACGGCACTGATGTGGTCGGTGCGTGGCAGGCGGGCTGGCTGTCCGTCTGGTACAACCCCTCCGGGGCTGCGGCACCCGGATTGCTGCCATTGTACGATATCGAAATCCGGCAGATGCAGGATCTACCCGCCGCGCTGGCGGCGCCGCGTTTACCAGGGTGGAATCAGACCCAGGGCTGGCTGGTCGAACAGCAAGTTCCGGCCAACCTGATCCTGCATGTGCAAAACGTCGCCAGCATCGCCTACCAACTGGCCCTCTGGTTGCGCGCAGCCGGCGAAAAGGTCGATCCATTGCTGGCACACCGCGGGGGTATGCTGCACGATCTCGCCAAAGTCAACACGTTGCACAAATCCAGCATCAACCACGGCGAAGCCGCCGCGCGCATCCTGGAAGACCGTGGCTACCCAGCGCTGGCCGAGATTGCCCGGCGGCATATCCTCACCCACGTGCTGGATGACAAACTCGCGCCGCGCACCTGGGAAGAGAAGGTGGTTTTCCTGGCCGATAAACTGTCAGAAGGCAGCCGCCTGGTCACGCTCGACCAGCGCATCAATGCTCTCAGCCAGCGCTATAGCCGCTTCAGCGCTGGGATTCAGTCCTGCCTGCCGGCCCTGCGCAAGCTGCAACGTGAAATCTGCGCGCGGATGCGCGTTCCCGAGGCTGAGTTGACCGACCGCCTGCAGGCTGCCCTGCTGGGGCGGGGCTAAAATTTACGGCGCCAGGTTGTAGTAGTTGTGCACCGCCATCGACAGTTTGGCCACCATCAGGTTGGCCTGATCCCAGATCACCTGGGTGGGATGGTAAAGGTAGACGGTCAGGACGTAATTGCCGCCTGGCGTGTAGACGATACCGGCGTCGCTAATGGTGTGAATGACGCCGTCGGTCGGGTCGGTCACCCACCCGTGCTTATGGGCAAATTGCGTGCCTTCGGGCAAACCGGCTTGCAATAATACGCCGATCTTATCCAGCACCAGGTAGTTGACCATCTGCCGGCATTCCGTTTGTGATATCTCGCCCGGAAACACCGCCGCGAATGTACCGCCGCCGGATTGCGCGCATTGATAGATGTCGCTCAACAGCATGCCCATTTCGGCCGCCGTGGTCTGGTTGTACACGTCCGGCGCGGTGTTTACATCGCTGCGCTGGTTGGCCGGCGTGGAAAAACTGCGCAGCAGCGGCGCGCCAACATAGAAATAACCCGCCAGGAAGGTGTTGGGCAGGCCCATCTCTTGCAAATCGGCCGTCACCTGCAACGGTCCCAGGTTCGAACCCAACGCCTGTTCCATCAGGCGGTCCGCCGGGTCATTCTCTGAACGCTCGATCATCAACGTCATCAACTCGCCCAATTCCGCCGGAAGCGGTTCAGGCTGGCGCAGGTAGGTTGACACCATGATCGGGATCTTCATGGTTGAAGCGGCTGTAAAGGCAATCCCGGGCGTCAGGTTTTCGCCGTTTTGATAAGCGAAATTAATCTCCTGGCCGGTTTGCAAATCCAACAAATACAACTCTGTCAAGCCGTCAAATCCCGAGGCATCGATGACCTGTTGCAGCAGGATTTGCAGGTTTTGAAACGAAGGCCGCGGCGGGTCAACCGAAACCACCGAAAGGTTGACCACGCGGGCCGATGGCGACCGCAGCGCGTCGCTGATCAGGATCACCGCGCGGTCGATATCCAGGGTCAGGCCCGGGCTGCCCGCCGAGAAGTTGGTGCTGCCTGGCACCGGTTGAGCCGCGCTGGGAGGTTGGTCGTAGCGTGCTGCCACCTCATTCTCAAGGTAGGCGCGCAGCCGATCTTCTGAAAACGATGCCCGCAGCGGCACGGCAGTCGGCGTGGGCAGGCGGTTCCATAGGTAATCCCAGAATGCCGACCAGAAGGGTTGGTTCACGCGCTGTTGATCGGCCACCGCCAACATGGTTTCCAGTTGCAGGTCAAAATCGACAACCGCCGGGCGGATTTGCACGACTGCCGAGCCGTAATGCACTTCAACAGGGATACTGTACGCCTGCACCAGGCGCTCGGCAGCCTGCTGCTGGTTGAGCCCGCCCACCGGAACGCCCGCGATCAACGTGCCCAGGGCAAAGCTGGCACGGATTCTGCTGTACGTGACCAGTTGAACCACGAATAACAGCATTGCCATCAATACCAGAAAAATCGATATCCAGCGTAAAAAAGGAAAGCTTTTTCCTCGCAAGTTTTCACTCCTCATTGGCGATCCCGCCAGACACGATTCTACCAGATTTGGAGCTATACTTATCGTATGCCTGATGAGATTTCGACCATCCAGATCCTGCAACAAATGCCGCTGTTTCACAACCTGAGTGACGCACAATTGGCCAGCCTGGTCGAAAGCACTTCGAGCATGTTACTGTCCAGAGAGGAATTGGTTTACGAGCAGGGCAGCCAGGCGGATTCCTTTTTTATCATCCTGAGCGGCCGCGTGCAGCTCACCCGGATCTCTCGTCAGGGGGATGAAGCGCTGGGCTCACTGGATGAAGGTGATTATTTCGGCCAGGAAACCCTGGAAGCGGAAATGCTGCGGCAGACCAATGCCAGCGCGCTGACCGATGTCACTCTATTGGTGTTTGATTCCTCGCTAATCAAAGAGCTGACTGACCGGTACCCCGTCCTGCAAAAACGCTTTTTATTGATCCGCAGAAGCTTCCGCCACTTCCTTAATTTGTCCTTCCCGTGGATCGCGCCGCGCGAGACCATCTATTACATCGGCCGGCGCAGCGGATATTACCTGATCCCGCGGTTGATCTTGCCCGCGTTGATCATTTTTATTCTGCTGCCGCTGTGGATCTACCTGTATGCCATTCTTCACATGATGATCTTCTTCATCATCACCCTGCTCACGGCGCTGGTTTCGGTGGGATGGGTTGCCTGGGTAGTCTTCG
>JAPKMQ010000045.1 GCA_026645875.1 Longilinea sp. | reverse complement strand
TTGGCAAACGTGCCCACCGGTGCGTGCCTGTATGTGGGTGACAAAATCAACCGCGATATCCTGGGAGCGCGGCGTGCTGGATTTCGGCTGGCGGTGCAGATCAAGCACTCCTATGACAAAGGCGATCCCGATGAAGGTGCCACGCCAGATGCCGTTATTGACGATATGCGCGATCTGCTGCCGATCATCGAAGAAGAACTTAAGGGAGATCGATCACATGCCGTTTCTTCCAACGGACGAAAGATCAAGGCCATTTTCTTCGATGCCGGGGACATCCTGTATTATCGGCCGCAAAAAGGGAAAAATCTCAAGCAATTTTTGGCCGCAAGAAATATCTGCCCGCCGCCGGATCTGGATACTGCCACCCGCCCCATTCGCAACCTGGCATTTTCCGGGAAGGTTACGCGGCGCGTTTATTACGAGCAGGTGCTTCAGTTATGCGGCATTTCAGACCCTGAGGATATTGCCAATGGTGCCAAAGCGATGAGTCTGGATGACAACACAGTTGAGATCATCAAGGGCGTACCAGAAACAATCCGGCAGCTAAAACAGCAAGGTTATATTCTTGGGATCATAACCGATACCGCGCTATCCATTTCGAAAAAGCTGAAATGGTTCGAACAATACGGTTTTGGGAACGTATGGGACGCCGTCATCAGCTCAAAAGAAATGGGCATTCGCAAGCCTTCCCCGCAAATGTATGAAAAAGCCATCAACCAGACAGGTGTGTGTGCCTGTGACGCGATATTTGTGGGACATAAGAAAACGGAAATCGACGGCGCCAAGGCAGTTGGCATGCAGACGGTGGCATTCAACTACGATGCCAACGTCAAAGCCGACGCCTATATCGATGATTTCCATGAATTATTGAACCTCCCATTACTGCATACCTAAAGGATTTCATCATTTATGAATACGCAGATCATGCCAGAGAATATTGAAGCCATCATCTTTGATGTGGGAGGAACGCTGCGACCTTCCGAGATTGTGGATATCCCGGATCTTGGTCATATCCGTGCGCTGCAAACCTTTGTCAACATGAACGGCAACCCGCAAGATTTTTTGCAGAAAATCCGGCAGCGGGAGAAAGCTTATCGCCACTGGGCCAAACGCAATTTAATCGAATTGAGCGAAGCCGACCTGTGGTCGCAATTTTTGTTGCCGGAAGCGCCTGTGGAATTTATCCGGCAGAATGCCGTCAGACTCAACCAGTTGTGGCGCGAGAACCGTAAAAAAGCCCTGCTGCCAGACGCAGTATCCGTGCTGAATACGCTGGTTGAGCGCGGTTATAAGCTCGCGATCATCAGCAACACCACCTCCTCCACAGAAACGCACCAGATCCTGGACGCATACGGGGTCACTCCTCTGTTTAAGGCCATTCTTTTATCCTCGCTCTATGGCCGCCGCAAGCCGCATCCCTCGCTTTTCTTTGAAGCCAGTCATGCCATCGGCGTGCCGCCTGAAAGATGTGCCTACATCGGCGACAGCCCATCTCGCGACCTCATTGGCGCGCGACAGGCTGGCTTTGGCGCAGTCATCATCATAAACACTCAGGGATACGCACAGGATAATTTCAACCCGGATGATGAGACCGAAACAGGCGGCATTACCGAAATGCGCCCTGACGGTCGTGTGGGACGCCTGAGCGAACTGCTGGCTTTCTTTGAGCACCCAGCCAAACACGCACCGACAACTGAGTCAACCCGCCAGTATTTTGATGCCGCCTTGTCCACCATGTGGGGTGTCGATCAACCAGGCCCATTCAAGGATACGTTCTATCAGGCGCAAACAGCCGGTTTTTGCCGCTTTGAGCTGAATCACAAAGTCTCACCCGAACACTACAGCCAGTTTGAGGCCAACCGTTTTTATGTTTCCACCGTCCATGAGCCCTGCCCCACACCCTACAGCTACGAGGAAAAGAAAGTGCGCGATTTTGCCTTCTCGAGCCTGGATGAGCAGCGGCGCGTTGAAAGCGTGGACATGGTCAAACGCTCCATTGACCTGGCCTGCCGGTTAGGAGCCAGGTCCGTGGTTGTGCACCCCGGCTCAATTGTCGGCGACCGGTCGCGCGACGACCGGCTGCGCGTACTTTTTCAACAGGGCAAAAAGGGTTCACCGGAGTACGAGGCCTTGCGTCTGGATGCCATCCGCCACCGTGCGCAGGAAGCCCCGCCGTTTGTTGATCAGACCATGAAAAGCCTGTCGGAAATTGTTGCCTTCGCCAGGGGAACCGGCATCCTGCTGGGATTGGAAAACCGCTACCGCTATTATGACATTCCCCTGCCGAACGAGCTGGATCTGTTCCTGACGGCTTTCAACGAAGACTGGATTGGTTTTCAGTACGATACCGGTCATGGCTACACATTGGACGCACTCGGTCTGGTGAACCAACAGGACTGGCTGGACCGCTTTGGCAAAAAGATTATCGGCGTTCATTTTCATGATGTGATCGGGATCACCGACCACCAGATTCCGGGCACCGGCGAGATTGATTTTCAGGAAATCGGCCGGCACATTCCCGCAGATGCCCAAAAAACCCTGGAGGTCGGCCCGCATGCCAGCCTGGCCGATCTTCGCAGCGGAATGGAAGAGTTGGTGCGAAAAGGGTGTGTCAATTACCTGGATAACTATTCATCATTGCAGCGATAAGAACGCTAAAGGGAATGGATTTCTGTAAAAGGATGAGATGAGATGCTAAAACTTTTCAAAAAACGCCGCAACGTGTTTATTACCCAAATCTACCAACAGGCTTCACTGACCCTGGAAGGCATGGATTTATTGAACGCTTACCTGGCCAATCCCGACCAATCACTGGCTGAGCAACTCACGATCAAAGAAAAAGAGGCCGATGAAGCCCGCCGCATATTGATTGACGAATTGAACCGCACCTTCATCACGCCTTTCGACCGTGAAGATATTTTTGCACTTTCGCGTGCCATCGATGACGTGATCGACTATGCCTACAGCACGATGAGCGAAATCGTCATCTTCAAGATCAAACCGACGGATTATATGCTGCAGATATCCGCCTACTTGCGGGATGTGACCTTTGAAATTCTTAAAGCGGTCGAATGCCTGCAGGACCACCCCGGCGTTGCCGGCGAGCATGCGCAGCGTGCAAAAAAGATCGAAAACAAGGTCGAAAAACTTTACCGCGAAGCCCTGGCGGACATGTTTAAAGATGTTGCCGACGTCAAAGGCGTGATTAAAGTGATGAAGCTGCGTGAGGTGTACCGTCACCTGAGCAATGCAGCCGACCGGGGCGACGAAGCTGCCAATGTCCTCGCCGATATCGTCGTAAAAACAACATAAAGGCATACGTATGGCACCATTAATGATTCCGCTATTTATTTTGGCAATTGGTTTTGCTTTTCTTAACGGGGTCCATGACTCATGCAACCTGGTTGCTACCATGATTTCATCAAGAGCCATCCGACCCCAAATCGCGTTAATCATTACATCGATAGCCGAGTTTTGTGGACCCTTTATTTTTGGTGTTGCGGTGGCAAACACCATTGGGCATGATATAGTTGCAGTTGAGTATTTGAACGTGTACATGGTAATTGCAGCGCTTTTGGGTGCCATTATCTGGAATGTGGTTACCTGGCTTCTGGGAATACCCAGCAGTTCTTCGCACGCATTGGTTGGTGGCCTGATTGGTGCAGTGGCAGCTGGTGCCGGTTTTCAACAGATCCAATTGGCTGGTGTTCTCAAAGTAATCGCTTACCTGTTTGTTTCTCCCATTGTGGGATTTATAACCGGAATGCTTTTCGCCCAATTTATTTACCTTGCTTCCTGGAGAGCCTCACCCAAAATTAATAGTCTGTTTAAGAAAATGCAGATTGTTACATCTTTAGGTCTAGCGATGGGAAGCGGTGCCAATGACGCACAAAAAACAATGGGTATCATAACAATGGGACTGGTAATTACTGGCTTCCAGAAAGATTTTGTTGTGCCATTTTGGGTGGTCCTTTCTTGTGCGCTGGCAATTTCATTGGGTGTGTCAATGGGCGGTTACCGTTTAATAAAAACATTGGGCGCAAAATTTTATAAAATTCGTCCAGTGCATGGTTTTGCTTCCCAGGCTGCGTCTGCTGCAGTTATTTTAGCCGCATCTTTGCTGGGCGGTCCCGTGAGCGCGACCCAGGTGGTCAGCACGGCCATCATGGGTGTGGGCGCCGCGGAGCGGATGAGCAAGGTCCGCTGGGGCGTAGCCGGTGAGATAGCCTCAGCCTGGCTGTTCACCATCCCCTCCACCGCGCTCCTGGCTGCAGGTTTGTATTGGTTCATCCATTTTGCCATTCCATTTATCCTCAATCTATTTTAGAAAGGCCTGACGGATCATGACATCGAAGCATTACGACGCAATTTTTGCCGGTAACTATACCAAAGACACCATCATCACCCCCGACGGCGTGCGCAACGTGGACGGAGGCGGCATGAATTATGCTGCGCATGCGGGCAAGTGCCTGGGTATTCACACCGCTGTGGTGACGCGTCTGGCGAAGGAAGATGAGCACGTTGTGGAGAACATTCGAAAGGCGGGGATCGATTGCTACCCTGTCTATTCGCAATATTCGACCCTGATGACCCTGGAATATCAAACCCGCGATGTGGATAAACGCAACCTGTACGTCAAGCGCGTCGCTGACGGCATCAAGCCGGAACATATCGATGGCCTGCAAGCCAGGGCCATTGTGGTCAGCCCCAGCATCCGCGGCGAGGTGGAGCCCGAATTCTTTGCCGAAATGCGCAAACGCAACGGCACCATTCTGGCCGCCGACGTGCAGGGTTTCATTCGCGTGCTGCGCGGCGAAACGCTAATTTATGAGCCCTGGGATGAAATGCCGCTGGTGCTTGGCCACCTGGACGTGTTGAAATCTGATGCGGTCGAGGCAAAATTTCTGACCGGTGAGGATAACATCGAAAGAGCGGCGGAGTTTTACGCCGCGCAGGGCGCCCGGGAAATCGTTTTAACCCACAGCGAAGGCGTTCTGATCTATGCTGAAGGGAAACACCACCATTTCCGGTTCCACTCACAATCCATGGCGGGCCGCAGCGGGCGCGGCGACACCTGCCTGGGGTCTTATGTGACCATGCGCCTCAGCCTGCCCCCGCGCGAGGCCGGAAAATGGGCGGCTGCCGCCACCAGCATGAAAGTGGAACGCCATGGCGTGTTTGACCGGCCTGTGGATGAGGTCAGAGCTTTTATTGCCCAACATTATGCCGATTAATAGCGCCTTAGCGCGCCAGGCTGAAATCGACGAGAGCATAAAGATTTCGCTGTCAACCTACGCTAACGAGTGGCGCAAGTTCACAAAAGAATGGAGTCAGGCATCACAAGATGCGGTCTGGTTGACATATGCCGCCAATTACCTGTTTCACACGGCAGGCGTGCATTGGGCAATGGATCCGTATGCTTTGCCTACGCGGCTCAAACACGGGTCGCTGCCAGCCTATCAGGAAGATCTTTCTGCTCTTCAATTGGTGGCGTTCACGCACGCGCACGCCGACCACCTGGATTTGAACCTGGTGGCCGCCCTGCAAGACAACCCAATCACTTGGATCATCCCCGGGTTTATGCAGGAGCGGATCCGCAAAGTGGCAGATTTGAGCCGGATGCGCGTAATCCTTCCAGAACCGGGCGTGCCGATCCAGTTTGACGCGCTCACATTGCTGCCGTTTGACGGCCTGCATATCCGCGGCGACCAGGGTGTCCCAGAGATTGGCTACCTGGCAGAATTTAACGGCAAACGCTGGCTTTTTCCGGGCGACACCCGCGTGTATGATCCAACCAGATTGCCGGATTTTGGTCATTTGGACGGTATTTTTGCCCACCTTTGGCTTGGAAAGGCTTGCGCGTTGCATTCCCCCCCGTCTCTGCTGGAAGAATTCTGTACCTTCTTTGTTTCGCTCCAACCCAAGCACCTGATCATCAGCCACCTGAAGGAGTTGGGGAGAGTTCCAGAGGATTTCTGGACCGAGACCCATTTTCAGGCTATCCAGAACCGCTTGGCTTTGCTGGCGCCCGAAATTCAGGTTCAGATGGCGAAATGCTGCCAGAAAATCAATCTCGAATAGGCAATTGACATCTTAAATGACGGTGAAGAACTAAAGTAAACTCAGAAGTAGTTTTCTCGCCTGAGTATTATTTCCATGCCAGTTTTTTTCAATAAGCAAATCTTCTCAGGGGTATCTGGCTTGAAAAAAGTTGCCTTACGCACGTTATTCAACCTGTGTCTACCAGGAAATACAGCCGTGGTGGCGTAAATTGGGTGCGCCCCATAAATTGCATCGATCGATCCAATCCCCTCTCCCACTCAGCGCCGCTGCCGTCCACGGTCACACCTTCAACCACAGTTGTAGTGCACCCCACCATCGCACCCCACAGCCATGCAACGACCTTTCTCCCAAGCTAAAGATAACAATAATAAGCAACTCAAAGGATGATGGCAATTTAATTTCTCAAGTTTAAATACTTGCCGGGGTATCGATTGCTGCAGCGCTGGAAAGACGACGGGATTAAAAAAATTGACCTGGAGCCATCCGAATAAATTGGGCACTACCAAGATCAAAGCCTTCATCTTCCGTTTGATAGTGGTCAATACGTATCCATTTCTCCCCGGACCCAAGTGAGAAATGGATTTTTAGAATTCATCAAAAAACGTTCTCCTAAGCGGGTGAACACCTTTTTGTTCCCCGACAAAACGCTGATCAATTACCCGTAAAGCCCCCTCAGAACATTTTTCTGTTAATGGATGTTAAATAACTTCTCCAACATTAACCACCAATTCAAGACTTCTTATATTTATTTACACAGTTCTTTATCCTCCTATTTGAAGATGCCCACGATGGTAAAGAACCATCAAAAAAGGTCTTTGCAATAATTTGGCACTTCATAAGCTGATCTTAACACCGTCTTAGCACGGTGGAGATTATAAACAAAACGAAATGAATTAATCCTGGAAGGTTATCGATGGATCTACTGATCGTGTTTGCGATTGTTGTGGTTTTTGGGATTAGCCTGCTCTTTCTAGCAGGCGTTGCTCGTTTGAAGGAGAAATAAGCCATGCTCTATGGGATCGTGGGGTTTCTGGCATTGCTGCTGCTCATTTATCTATTTGTCGCTTTGCTGGAACCGGAGAAATTTTAATGACTCTCGTGGGTTGGCTACAAATAGTAATCTTTTTTGGCTTACTGCTCTTGGTGGTGAAACCATTGGGCGCTTACATGGCCCGTGTTTACGGCGGCGAACGGACCTTTCTGACGCCGATTCTTAGGCCCGTCGAGCGGCTGGTCTTCCGGCTGGCTGGCGTAAAGGCAGAGGAAGAAATGGATTGGAAACGCTACACCCTGGCTGTCCTGGCATTTAGCCTGGTGGGAGTGTTTTTTCTCTACATCCTCCAACGCGTACAGCACCTGTTGCCGCTAAATCCGATGGGTTTTGGCCCTGTTGCGCCCGATCTTGCGCTCAACACGGCTGTCAGCTTTGTTACCAACACCAACTGGCAGGCCTATGGCGGCGAAACAACGATGAGCTTTTTGACCCAAATGATGGGGCTGACGGTCCAGAATTTCCTTTCGGCTGCAGCGGGGATGGCCGTCTTAATGGCGTTAATTCGCGCCTTCACTCGGCACCAGGCAAGCACTGTGGGTAACTTCTGGGTTGACCTTACTCGTGGGACGCTTTACATCTTTCTGCCACTTTCATTCTTGCTGGCGTTGACGCTGGTTGCCTCAGGGGTAGTGCAAACGCTGGCCCCATCCGCAGTTGCTACCACGCTGCAAGGCGGCGAGCAAGTGATTGCGCTTGGTCCGGCCGCATCTCAAGTAGCAATCAAGCATCTGGGGACCAACGGCGGCGGTTTCTTCAACGCCAACGCCGCTCACCCATTTGAAAATCCCACACCGCTGACCAATTTACTACTGATGTTGGCAGAGACCGCTATCCCGGTAGCTCTGACCTACACGTTCGGACGCATGGTCGGCAATACCCGCCAGGGTTGGGCAATCCTGGCAGCCATGCTGGTTCTTATGGTTGGCTTTACTGCGTTGGCATACAGCGCTGAAGCTGCCGGTAACCCGCGCCTTGCTGCGCTGGGCGTGAATCAAACCGCCAGCGCTTTGCAACCGGGCGGCAATATGGAAGGGAAGGAGTTGCGCTTTGGCATTGCCCCATCCGCGACCTTTGCAACCATCACCACCGGAACTTCATCAGGCGCTATCAACAGCACGCACGACTCCTTTACCCCCCTGGGCGGGCTGATCCCCCTGGTGATGATGCAGTTGGGCGAAGTGGCACCTGGTGGCGTGGGCTCAGGCCTGTATGGGATGCTGGTTTTTGTGCTGATTGCTGTCTTTGTCGCCGGTCTGATGGTAGGTCGCACCCCGGAGTATTTGGGGAAAAAGATTGAGCCGTTTGAAATGAAAATGGCTGCGCTCATTATTCTCATCATGCCCATCGTCGTTCTGGGACTGACTGCTCTGGCCGTATCGCTTGATACAGCCCGAGCATCCATATCAAACCCCGGCCCACATGGCTTTAGCCAGGTGCTATATGCCTTCACCTCGCAAGGAAACAATAATGGTTCGGCCTTCGCCGGTCTCAATGTTAATACGCCATTTTACAATCTCACCGGTGCGTTGGCTATGTTCATCTCGCGTTTCTGGCTGATCATCCCCACCCTGGCACTGGCGGGCTCGCTGGCAGCGAAGAAGAAAGTGCCCATTGGAGTGGGTACGTTGCCAACCACCACGCCATTGTTCATTGCCTGGCTGATTGTCGTGATCATCATCGTTGGTGCACTGAACTTTCTGCCTGCGTTAGCTTTGGGACCGGTAATTGAGCACTTAATCATGGCAGGTGTATGATGGTTGAAGGGAACGAACGCAAAGTACAAAACAAGCTCCGTTTACGCCTCTATCGCCGCGCCGTCAATGATGCCTTCCTGAAGCTCAAACCGCGCCGGATGCTGCGCAACCCTGTCATGTTTGTGGTAGAAGTGGGCAGCCTGCTGACCACGGCATTATGGGTTCAAGCACTGACTGGGCACGGTGAGACTCCCGCGTGGTTTGTCGGTGCAATAACCCTGTGGCTGTGGTTTACAGTGCTGTTCGCAAATTTTTCTGAAGCCCTGGCTGAAGGACGCGGCAAGGCTCAGGCTGAGGCGCTGCGTAAAACCCGCAAGGAGACTCAGGCCAAGAAACTTGCAAGCCTGCCGGTGGATGGCCACAAGCCTGTTAACTTCACACTGACCGCCTCCACCCTGTTGCACCAGGATGACTTGTTCCTAGTCGAAGCTGGCGACATTCTCCCGGCAGACGGAGAAGTTGTGGTTGGGATCGCCTCGGTGGATGAAAGCGCTGTCACTGGTGAATCAGCTCCGGTCATCCGCGAATCAGGTGGTGACCGCTCGGCAGTGACTGGCGGAACGCGGCTGCTGTCGGATTGGCTGGTGGTGCGCGTTTCGGCAGACCCTGGACATGGTTTTTTGGATCGCATGATCAGCCTGGTGGAAGGCGCAAAGCGCACCAAAACCCCCAACGAGATCGCTTTGGATATCCTGCTGGCTTCGTTCACCATCATCTTCCTGGTGGTGTGCATGACACTATTGCCGTTCTCATTGTTCAGCGTGCGTACCGCCGGGCAGGGTGCGCCGATCACCATCACCGTTCTGGTGGCGCTGCTGGTTTGCCTGATTCCGACCACCATTGGCGGCTTGCTTTCCGCCATCGGTATTGCAGGAATGGATCGACTGATCCAACGCAATGTGATCGCCCTTTCCGGGCGGGCTGTGGAAGCAGCCGGCGATGTGGACGTGCTGCTGCTGGATAAGACCGGCACCATTACCCTGGGCAACCGCCAGGCGGTGGAATTCCTGCCCGTCGGCGGTGTCACCGAACTCGAACTGGCTGAAGCCGCCCAACTGGCATCGCTAGCCGATGAAACACCGGAAGGCCGCAGCATTGTTGTGCTGGCGAAAGAAAAACACAATCTGCGTGGGCGAATCGTTTCTGCCAGTCCAGAGTATCCCGAGGGGATGCACTTTATCCCCTTCAGCGCCCAAACACGAATGAGCGGGGTCGACTTTGATCATACACGCATCCGCAAAGGTGCACCAGATACCATGCTTGCCTTTATGGAAACCGCGGGGAAATCGGCGCCGGCAGATCTGCGGTCTTTGATCGACCGCATTGCGCGCTCAGGAGGGACGCCATTGGTCGTCACGCACAATGATGTTCCATTGGGCGTAATCCACCTAAAGGACATTGTTAAAGGCGGCCTGAACGAACGCTTTTCCCAATTGCGCCGAATGGGGATTAAGACGGTGATGATTACCGGCGATAACCCGCTCACCGCCGCAGCCATCGCCGCTGAAGCCGGAGTGGATGACTTTTTGGCACAAGCCACGCCAGAAAACAAGCTTAGGTTGATCCGCCAGTATCAAGGTGAAGGGCGGCTGGTAGCAATGACCGGAGACGGGACGAATGATGCCCCAGCTCTCGCGCAAGCGGACGTGGCGGTGGCGATGAACACCGGCACGCAGCCTGCCCGTGAAGCTGCCAATATGATTGACCTGGAGTCAAACCCAACCAAACTGATTGAGATCGTTGAGATCGGCAAACAACTGTTGATGACCCGCGGCGCGCTGACGACCTTCAGTATTGCCAATGATGTAGCCAAGTACTTTGCCATTATCCCAGCCGCTTTCGCCAGCACCTATCCGCAACTTGGCGTGCTGAACTTTATGCGGCTGGCAACGCCGGAAAGCGCCATCCTCTCGGCGGTCATCTTCAATGCGCTGATCATCGTGGCACTGATCCCGCTGGCGCTAAAAGGTGTGCCTTACCGGGCGGTAGGCGCATCGCAACTCTTTCGCGACAACCTTTTAATTTACGGACTTGGGGGACTGGTTGCGCCTTTTCTTGGCATCAAGATGATCGATCTGTTGCTGATTGCGTTACGGCTCGTTTGATAGAGAAGGAGGCATGAGATGAAAAACCGGCTTTTTTCAATTTCAGGCGTTATGGTATGGGTCACACTGCCTTTAACGGTTGGTCTCTACTACTGGGAGCATACACTCCAGCTAACGGAAACGGGCCATACAATGGTTCAAGTTTTATTGCTACCGTTGGTCTTAGGCTGGGCTTACTTCTGGAACACGCAGGCGGAGTATTACAGTCTACGGTTACGACTAGACAACAGGACAAAGGAAAAGAAGACGCAATACCACCAAGTGACCGCCTTGTCCTTCGAGGCATCTCCGGTTTCCAACGAACCTGTTTCTTCAGCAAAAAGCCGGCACATATTACAGCAAGAACACCCTTTTGAGGTCACCTACCATGTTCCGAACCATTAAGGCAGCTGCGACAATCTTTGTTTTTTTCACGATCCTGACCGGGCTGGCTTACCCGCTTTTGGTAACCGGCATTGCTCAGGCGGCTTTCCCTGCCCAAGCCAACGGCAGTCTGATCATCAGCCAGAATGGGCGCATCGTTGGTTCCAATCTCATTGGCCAGGCGTTTGATGATCCCAGATATTTCTGGGGAAGGCTCTCGGCGACAGTTGGCACGTCAAACAACGCAGCTGCCTCTGGTGGATCAAATTATAGCGTCTTAAATAGTGCATTATTGAAACAAGCTCAGACGCGCATCGACTCACTGCGCGCCGCGGATCCAGGCAATATTCAGCCCATCCCAGTTGATCTCGTCACCTCCTCCGCCAGCGGTCTGGATCCACACATCAGCCCAGCCGCCGCATACTATCAAGCGGAGAGGGTCGCCCGCGCGCGCGGACTGACCGAAGCGCAGGT
The DNA here is from genome assembly GCA_026645875.1 of Longilinea sp. Lineage (GTDB taxonomy): Bacteria > Chloroflexota > Anaerolineae > Anaerolineales > Anaerolineaceae > Longilinea. The sequence goes on along the minus strand of JAPKMQ010000045.1, from coordinate 3,921 downwards.
TAGAAACCTGATCGCCCAATATACGGAAAAGCCGGTTTTGGGCATATTTGGTGAACCACGGGTCAATGTTTTGTTGCTGAATCTGGCCTTAGATTCTGTACAATAAGTATGATGATTGATCATCAGCGTCCTAACCCCGATGAACTGTTAGTGCAGGTGCAGGCAGAAGAACAGCGCCAATCACGCGGCAAGTTGAAGATCTTCCTGGGATACGCAGCGGGAGTTGGCAAGACGTTTGCCATGCTTGAAGCTGCCCATCAACGCCAGAGCCAGGGCGTGGATGTGGTGGTGGGGTTCATTGAAACCCATGGCCGCAAAGAAACTGAAGCACTTCTGGCAGGGCTTGAGGTTCTTTCCCGCCGGCAGGGCAGCTACCGGGGAGTTTCTTTGACAGAAATGGATCTGGATGCCGTGCTCCGCCGGCGACCGCAGCTTGCCCTGGTGGATGAGCTGGCCCACACGAACATCCCCGAATCCCGGCATTCCAAGCGTTATCAGGATGTGGAAGAGTTACTATCTGCTGGCATTGACGTATATGCCACAGTCAATGTGCAGCACCTGGAAAGTCTGAATGATGTGGTGCGGCAGATTACCGGGATTACCGTCCACGAGACCATTCCTGACCGATTGATGGACGAAGCCGATGAGATCGAGGTGATTGACCTGCCGCCCGACGAACTGATCCTACGCTTGCAAGAAGGGAAGGTGTATGTTCCCGACCAGGCTGCGCGGGCGATCGCAAAGTTTTTCCGTAAAGGCAATCTGACTGCCCTGCGCGAGATCAGTCTCAGGCGAGCAGCCGAGCGCGTGGACGGCCAGATGCGGTCTTATATGCGCGCCCAGGCAATCCCAGGGCCTTGGCCGGCGGGCGACCGTATCCTGGTTTGCCTCAGTTCTCACCCCTTAGGTGAGCGATTGGTGCGTGCTGGGCGACGGCTGGCCGATGACCTGAACGCAGAATGGATTGTTATGTTTGTCGAAACACCAGGTCACGTCCACATGCCGCCGGAAAACCGAGACCGTATCCAACGAAACCTCAATCTGGCTGAACAGATGGGCGCGCGCGTAGAGAACGTTTCAGGCGCGGATGTGGCTGAGACAGTGCTGACTTTTGCCCGGCACAACAATGTCACCAAGATCGTTGCCGGCAAGCCGCTGCGCCCGCGCTGGTTTGAGCTTCTACGAGGCGGTTCAGTGGTGGACCAGATCATTCACAAAAGTGGAACTATTGACGTATATGTTGTTAGTGAAGAAGTGGAAGAGCGAGTCACGCCGCCGCCGCCTTCAAAGCTCCTGCCCCGCCGTTGGCGACGATATCTCTTAAGCATGTTGCTGGTTGCCGCCGTAACTGTGCTCAGTCTGCCTGCCTTCGGGCGTTTGGAACCGACAAATCTTGTGATGTTCTTTTTGGCAGCGGTGGTCATTTCGGCTGTCTGGCTTGGTCGAGGGCCGTCCATTCTGGCGTCTTTGCTGAGCGTTGTGGCTTTTGACTTCTTCTTTGTTCACCCACGTTATAGCTTCGCGGTCAGCGATACCGAATATATTTTGACGTTTGTCGGCCTGATGGCAGTGGGGTTGATTATCAGTTCCTCGGCGTCGCTCTTACGCGATCAGGTGGATCAGTTGCGGCGACGTGAAGCCAACGCGCGCGCGGTCAATGCATTGAGCAAAGAACTGACTGCAGCAGTCGATCTTGCTTCTGTGTTTCAGGTGGTCATTCGTGTCCTTGGCCAGACCTTTGAACGCGATGTGGTCATTTTGCTTCCTGATGGGCAGTTGCTGATGGAAAAAGCTGCGACCAATGGCTTTTCTCTGGATCCCAACGAAAAAGCCGTTGCGCTTTGGGCATTTCAAAATAGCCAGCCAGCCGGGCGAGGAACAGAGACACTCTCCGCGGTTGCCATGCACTTCCTACCTTTGAAAACAGCCCGGGGCGTTGTGGGCGTGCTTGGGATCAAATCGCCTGACCAAGACCGCTACCTGACCCAGGATGAGCGCATGTTGCTCGATAATTTTGCTAACCTTTCTGCCCTGGCAATCGAGCGAGCTTTATTCGCAGAACAGGCCAGCCAGGCTGAGACGCTTCGCTCCACCGAGCGGTTGCAATCTGCCCTGCTCAACTCCATCTCGCACGAACTGCGTACTCCCTTGGCATCCATCATGGGTGCATTGACCAGTTTGGAAGATGATGGTTGCGCTCAGGATGATGGGGCGATGTTAGCTCCAGAAACGCGGTTAGAGTTGATCCACTCCGCGGCAGGGCAAGCCCGTACGCTTAATCGGCTGGTTGGGAATCTTCTGGATATGACCCGTCTGCAGGCTGGCGCTGTCCGGCTAAATCTAGCGTTGACTGATGTTCAGGAATTGATTGGTGCTGTTTTAGCACAAGTGCAAGATCGGGCGCAAGGGCGTAAACTTGAGGTAGATGTACCAGACGACTTACCCATGGCGACAATGGATGCCGTCTTGATCGGTCAGGTTTTGATCAACCTTTTGGATAATGCCATGAAGTTCTCCCCCGCCGAATTTCCAGTTCATATTTCTGCCTCAATCGAAGAGAATCGGCTAAACTTTTACGTGCAGGATCATGGGCCAGGCATAGCAGAAGAAGAACGTACACGCATCTTCGAAAAATTTTACCGGGGAAACACTGCAGTAAAGACGGGCGGCACTGGCTTGGGACTGGCTATTAGCCGGGAAATTATTGAAGCTCACCAGGGACGGATCTGGGCAGAGAACATTCCAGGAAATGGGTTCCAGGTTATATTTTCAATCCCATTAACCAAGCCGTCAGGCAAATGAGCGAGGAAGTATGTCGGGGAAGTTACGAGTACTGATTGTTGATGATGAAATTGAAATTCGGCGTTTTTTACGGGCCTCATTAAACGCACATGGCCATACAGTCTTTGAAGCGAACTGTGGTCAGGATGCGCTGAGGATGGCTGTTGACAACAGACCGGATCTAATGATTTTAGATTTGGGCTTACCTGACATGGATGGCATGGCCGTTACAAGTCAAGTGCGCGAGTGGAGCCATATGCCAATTATCATCTTATCCGTTCGCAACCAGGAAAAAGATAAAATAGAAGCCCTAGATGCCGGCGCGGACGATTACCTGACCAAACCTTTTGGCGTTGGAGAACTGCTGGCTCGCATTCGCGTGGTCATGCGACGAATGGTTACACCCGAAGGCGACTCAGTACACCGTGTGGGTGAGCTTGAGGTGGATATTGCAAAACACCGAGTGCTGGTTGCCGGGCGGGAGGTGGCATTGACCCCCACCGAGTTTGATTTACTCAAAACCCTGGCACAGAATGCCGGCCGAGTGCTGACGCACCGCCAGTTGATCCACCAGGTGTGGGGCAGCGCTTATGAGGAGGAAGACCGGTTGCTGCGCGTCAATATTGCCAACCTGCGGAAAAAGATCGAGATTGATCCTTCTTGCCCAAAGTACTTAATTACCGAATTAGGGGTGGGGTATCGATTGCAAGAAGGCAACTGATCAGTAACGAGAGCATGCCAAGTAGCCAAAGTGGTTACGCATGTTTACACCAAAAACGACCATTACTGGTCGTCTGGAAAATAGTAGCGGGGAGTGGATCATACCTCGATGGTATTCGAACCACTCGACAAAAAACGGCCTTTCGGCCGTTTACAGTAGCGGGGAGTGGATTCGAACCACTGACCTCCGGGTTATGAGCCCGACGAGCTACCTCTGCTCTACCCCGCATCAAGTCCCTTGATTATACCCGCTTTCGATATGCCGTCAAGGTATTCTCCCAAAACGCGGCCCGGGTTCCTTGTATTATTATGATATTATAGGTAAAATTAATAATAATTCCCCAACACCTTAAAAGGAGACCCTGATCCTATGTTCCCTTCCCTCCTCCTCGCCCTGCGCGAGGGCGTTGAAGCTGCCCT
>JAPKMQ010000044.1 GCA_026645875.1 Longilinea sp. | reverse complement strand
ACAACGCCTCATCGCGCAGGAAACCGGCCTGGACACACAGCGCCTGCGCACCGGCAAACTTTCAGATAACGAGTGGCCTGTGTTTACCCATGCCATCGAAGTCCTCTCCACCACCCAAATCTGGCTGGACGACACCCCCGGCCTAACCCCCATGCAGTTGCGCACCAAGTGCCGCCGCCTGCATCTGGAGTTTAGCCTCGACCTGATCATCGTGGATTACCTGCAGTTGATGTCCGGTGATACGCGCAATGACAACCGCGTGCAGGAAGTCTCCTACATCTCGCGCAACCTGAAGACCCTGGCGCGCGAACTCAACGTGCCCGTGCTAGCGGCTGCCCAGCTCTCCCGCGCGGTGGAACAACGCACCGACAAGCGCCCGGTACTATCTGATCTGCGCGAATCTGGCTCGCTTGAACAGGATGCTGACATCGTCATGTTCATCCACCGCCCCGATGCGCTGGAGAAGGACAGCCCGCGCGCCAATATGGCCGAGATCATCGTGGCCAAGCACCGTAACGGCCCCACCCACCCCGGTATCGAGCTGTTCTTCCGCTCCAACCTGGCGCGCTTTGAAAACGCCACCACCTTGCCCGGTCCTAACCGTTAGGAGGATGCAGCATGCCCTTTGGCGGTTTCCCGGACGGCAAAACGCGCCTTACGCGAATCCCGGCGGCCTTTTTCAGCGAGATTCTGCCGCAGATCGAGCACCTGGGCGAACTGAAAGTGACGCTGTACATCTTCTGGCTGCTCGAGCGCCAGGAGGACAACCCGCGATACGCCAGCCTGGCGGAGATTGCCGCGGACGACCGTTTTACGGCCTCGCTGGGTGCATCGCCTGCCGAAGCCCTGGCCGCGCTCAAGGACGCACTCGAACGCGCTGTGCTGCGCGGCACACTGCTGCGGGCTGAGCTTCAGCCAGGCAGCCCGGAGGGCGCGCTGTTCTTCCTGAATTCGCCGCGCGGGCGGGCGGCGGTGCGCGCCCTGCAGGCCGGTGACTGGTCACCCCCCTCCGGCGCCCGTCCACTGCCCGGCCTGGCGGATGAACGCCCCAATATTTTTCGGCTGTATGAAGAAAACATTGGCCCGCTGACCGCTTTGATCGCCGACGAATTGCAGGCTGCCGAGCGGGATTTCCCCATCACCTGGATTGAAGATGCCATCCGGATCGCGGTCAAACGTAATGCGCGCAACTGGCGTTATGTCGAAGCCATTCTGCGGTCCTGGCAGGAGAAAGGTCGCGATGAAGAAGATCGGAGAAAATCTGAAAAAGATAGCCGGCGCTACATCGAAGGAGAGTTCGGTGACTTCATCAAGCATTGAAGATGCCATGCGCCGCAGCCAGCCCGGCGACCCGAACTGCAAAATCTGCGGCGGGCTGGGGTTCGTGCGCCAGGATCTGCCCGTGGAACACCCGGATTTTGGCAAAATGCAAATCTGCGTCTGCCGGCAGCAAAATGTCGAACGCGCCGCCCGCGAGCGTCTCTTTCGCCTGAGCAACCTCGAAGCCTTCGAGGTAATGACCTTCGACACCTTCAAACCACAGGGCCGCATGGGCTTGGCTGACCAGCACATCCGCTCGCTGGAGTACGCGCTCAGCCAGGCAGCCAATTACGCCCGCTCGCTCTCGGGGTGGCTGTTTCTCACCGGCGGCTACGGCTGCGGCAAGACCCACCTGGCGGCCGCCATCTCCAACTTCGCCGTCGGCCTGGGCGTACCCACCCTGTTCCTCACCGTTCCCGACCTGCTGGACTGGCTGCGCTTTTCCTATGACGCGCCGGACGCCAATTTCGAAGAACGCTTTGAAGAAATCCGCAACATCCGCCTGCTGGTGCTGGACGACCTGGGCACGCAAAATGCCACCGCCTGGGCTCAGGAAAAGCTCTACCAGATCATCAATCACCGCTATGTGAACAAGCTGTCGATGGTGGTCACCAGCAACCAGAGCCTGGAAGAAATCGACGGCCGCATCCGATCGCGCCTGCAGGATGCCGACCTGGTCACAACGGTGCGAATCTACGCACCCGATTACCGCACCGCCTTGCAGGATTCGGCCGAGCCGCAGATCTCTTCGCTGCCACTGCTCAACGACCGCACCTTCGGCAACTTCAGCCTGCGCGAATACGAGCGCCACGACCCCGAGCGGCAGCGCAGCCTGGAAACCACCTTCCGCGCCGCGCAGCAATATGCCGAGAATCCGCGCGGCTGGCTGGTGCTGATGGGCGATTACGGTTGCGGCAAAACCCACCTGGCGGCCGCCATTGGCAACTACCGCAAAGCCCTGGGCGAGGAGCCCATCTTTGTAGTCGTGCCCGACCTGCTCGACCACCTGCGCGCGGCCTTCAGCCCCAGCAGCACGGTTTCCTACGACCGCCGCTTCGAAGAGGTCAAAAACGCGCAACTGCTCATCCTCGACGACCTGGGAACGCAATCTGCCAGCCCGTGGGCGCGTGAAAAGCTTTACCAGCTCTTCAACCACCGTTACATGGCCCGCCTGCCAACCGTCATCACCACCTCCTCAAAAATGGAGGATCTCGACCCGCGCATCCGCTCGCGCATGCTCGATAGCCGCCTGTGTGACATCTACGCCATTCTGCTGCCCGCCTATCGCATCAGCGACGTTGAAAAGCCGCGCCGCACCACCCGCCGCACGCCGCCGCGCTGACCTGCCGGCCGCGCTTTTTTGACAAACGCGGTTTTCTATGCTAGAATTTCTTTTAGCAATGAAAAATACCGGTTAACCGGTCGCAGGTTGAAGTCGTACAGTTTCATGCAGGCACGCAAGCCTTTGGATTGTCCTAAAACCCCGGCTGGTTTCCTCAGCGGGGTTTTTTCGTTGCACGCTTTGACCATCAGAACCTGATCACAGCCTGGCTGTGTTTTGAACTGAACTTTTAGAAATTGATAAGGCATAAGAACGAATTATGAAGGAAAACAAATTACGCATCATTCCCCTGGGGGGCTTAGGGGAAGTGGGCCGCAACATGATGGCCTATGAATATCACGATCAGATCCTGGTCGTCGATACGGGCATGATGTTCCCCGAGAACGACATGCTCGGCATCGATTACATCATCCCGGATATCACCTACCTCAAGCAGAACCGCAGCAAAGTGGCAGGCATCGTCATCACCCACGGCCACGAAGACCACATCGGCGCCATCCACCACGTGCTGGAAGAGATCCAGGTACCCATCTTTGCCACGCCGCTCACCATCGGCCTGTTGGAGGCCAAACTGGCCCGCTACGGCATGGCCGGCAAAGCCGACCTGCGCACCGTGCAGGCCGGCCAAAGCGTGCAGATCGGCCCCTTCAAGGTTGAGTTTTTCCACGTCTGCCACTCCATCCCCGATGGGGTTGGCCTGGGCATCGAAACGCCGGCCGGCCTGGTCGTCCATTCCGGCGACTACAAGTTCGACCACACGCCGGTGGATAACTGGCCGAGCGATTACGCCAAACTGGCCGAATTCAGCCAGCGCGGCGTGCTGGCGCTGCTGGCCGACTCGACCAATGCCGACCGGCCCGGCTGGACCCCCTCCGAGCGAGTCATCGACGGCGCCCTGGACCAGGTTTTCAGCCAGGCCAGGGGGCGCGTCATCATCGCCAGCTTTGCATCGCTCATCTCACGCATGCAGCAGGTAGCCAACGCCGCCCAACGCTTCAACCGCAAGGTGGCCTTCGTGGGCACCAGTATGCAGGATAACATGCGCATCGGCCGCAAACTCGGTTACCTGGAGATCCCTGAAGATTGGATGGTCAGCATCGAGCAGGCGCGCAGCATGCCCGAAAGCGAAGTGGTGATCATGTGCACCGGTTCGCAGGGTGAGCCTTCCTCCATCCTTGGGCGGCTCTCCACCGGCACCAACCGCCTCTTCGACATCATCCCCGGCGACACAGTCGTGCTCTCCTCGCATCCCATTCCCGGCAACGAGGAAAACGTCTTCCGCACCATCAACCGGCTCTTCCAACGCGGCGCAAACGTGATTTACGAAAACATCGCGCCGGTACACGTTTCAGGGCACGCCAGCCAGGAAGAAATGAAATTGCTGCTGCACCTGACCAAGCCGCGTTACTTCGTCCCCATGCACGGTGAAATCCGCCACCTCAAACAACATGCCGTGCTGGCGCAGATGGTGGGCGTTCCTGCCGAGAATATCGCCACGCTGGAGAACGGACAGGTGCTCGAGTTCGTGGACGGAGAGATGCGCCTGGGCGAACGCGTGCCCAGCTCCTACGTCTTCGTGGATGGCACCGGCGTGGGCGACGTCAGCGCCGAGGTGATGCGCGAGCGCGAAGCGCTTTCCCGCGACGGCATTGTGCTGGTCAATTTGCGCCTGGCACACGATACCAACCGCCTGCTGAGCGAACCGGAAATCCTCAGCAAGGGCTTTGTGGTTGCACGTGACACCGAGGAAATCTTCACCGCTGTACGCCGCAAAGTGACCGAAACCGTCTCGCGCGCCAACGGCAGCCTGCAAAAGGATGTCGAACAGGCGGTGGGTAACTACCTGTACGGCGAAACGCACCGCCGCCCGATGGTTTTCGTCAACGTTTCGCGGTTCTAAGCTGATTTTTCTTCAACAAAATCGGAGCTATTCTGGGATCCCCCAGAATAGCTCTCTTCAAAAAAATTGGAGGAATGGTAGCATCAACAATCCTTCGTTATAATGCCCTGTGGAACTACTCTTGTGGTTGTGGCGTCTTAGATGTATGCCAAAAGTTACCTCGATTATTTTTTTCTTCCTGATTTGCGCAATTCTGTCTGGATGCACGGCTTCTACACCCAATATGACCGCCACACTTGATTGGGCGGTTGCCGGAACGTATGCTGCGCTAACCCTGACTCCAGCAACCACCCTCACGGCAACTAACACTGCCACCCAAACGCCCGCCCCAACCGAAACCCCTACCCCAACTCAGTCCCCCACAAACACTCCAACAGTCACATTCACTCCCGAACCTTCCAGCACCCCGACAACCACCCAGGGGTCATCCGATACAGGGGGCTGGTTGATTGACCTGCATGTGCACACCGTTTGTTCAGATGGCGATAATACTTATGAAGAGATGATCCAGACTGCGCTGGCCTTTGGGATCGATTTAATAGCGATGACTGATCACGTCTGGTGCGAGGATGTGGCTGAGGCTTGCAGAAATGAAACCCGCCTGGTTTGCTTGCCTGGCCAGGAAGTATCCCCAGAAAAACATATTCTCGGGATAGGGCTCACCGGTCCCGTTTCGGCCCAGCAATCCTACGCTGACATTGTCGCTGCCATTCACGCCCAGGGCGGGTTAGCCATCGCCGCGCACCCTTTTCTTCTTCCATGGCGGTTCGATGAAAACGAACTTGTAAACATCGGGGTGGATGCCATGGAATGTTGGCGCAGTTCATATCCAGAGGATGATCAACGCCAGCAAGAACTCACTGCACAGTATGGAATCCCATGCGTACATAACAGTGATGCGCATGAAATTTTTGATATTGGTACGCGATATATGGAATGTTCAATGGAAATACACAACCTTAGTGAGTTGGAGCAGGCAATTCGGGGTGGCTATTGTCAGAAGAAGCCGTAACGCAATTAACTGCGCTTGATCACCACGGTGGTGAAATCATCCTGGTGGGCCAGCTCGCCGCTATGAGTCCGCACGGCTTCCCACAGCGCCGCACACATCCCGGCCGCTGATTTTTTTCGGTTTGCCGCCAGATTCAACTTAACCGCTGCCAGGCCATATTCCTGACCCACCAGATCAACCGCTTCCGTCAAACCGTCGCTGAACAATAATGTCATCCCACCAGCCGGGATTTGCACTTCCTGGCGATCAATTTGAAGGTGTTCCAAAACACCCAACGGCTGGCCGTTTGAAACCGGCACATCCACAAACTCACCGCAGCCATCCAGGATCAGCGGCGGAAGATGACCAGCCCGGCAATAGTCTAAGCTTCCGCTACCATAATCCAGAAACCCCAACAGCAAAGTTACAAACATCCCCGCTGAATTCATATTGAGCAGGTATCGGTTGACGCTTTGCAGGATGCGAGCCGGATCGCTTGTCTTCCCCGTCTCGGCGCGCACCAGGCTGAAGGTGAGCGCCATATACAGCGCCGCGGGCAATCCTTTGTCCGACACGTCGCCGATCACGATGCACAGCCGGTTGCGGTCCAATGGGATGAAATCATAAAAGTCGCCGCACACCGTGCGCGCCGGGATCATCAGCGCGCCAAAGTCATATCCTCGCACCGCCGGCAGCCTGGCTGGCAGGATGCTTTGCTGCGTTTGGCGGGCAATTTCCATTTCTTCTTCCAATAATTTCAGCAGGCGCTGAGTCTCATTAAACAGACGCGCGTTTTCCAGCGAAACGCTCATGCTGTTAGTCAGCGCAGTGAGCAATTCAATATCCGCGGAAGAGAAAGCGTTTTCGATGTCCAGGTTTTGCAGGCTGACAATCCCGCGAACCTCATCGCCCACCAGCATGGGCACGCCCAGCCAGGTGTGTGGCATTTCAGTGCCCGGGATGACGCGCATTCGCCCGGCCTCTACCAGGTTCATCAGGTCGCCATAGTTGTACATCACCGCTTTTCGCGTTTGTGCAATCAGCTTGCGCGAACTGTCAATCGCGTGCCAACCCGGAATTTGAAGATGCTGCCCGCGTTCAATGGCATAGTGATGCCAGATGCGTTCCGTCAGCGGGTCGTATTGTGAAATCATCACGACTTGCGCGTTAAACGTATCACGCAGCTTGTCGCCCACCATATCGTAAATGGTCTGCATATCGCATTGGCAGGATAGTCCTTCCTGCACACTGTTGATCAATGCCAGTTCGGCTGAACGCCGCTGGACTACCTGCGCATACATGCGCACAGCCAGTTTCCAATCGTCCAAAGTTTCCACGTCCAAAAAGTGGCCGACCAGTCCTTGAGCAGCCTTTTCATCGACGGAGGCATCATCCAGTGCTGGATCTTGTTGGTTGGGTTCAGAAGACATTCGGCATCTCCTCTCGCTGGTCAGCCGCAACCGCAACACGCCTGATCTCGATGCCAGCCAGGTTAAGCCTATAAATTAAGAGGTTCAGGAAAATCATCCAGACATTTCTTACAGGATTTATTTTACGCACTTCCGGGCTGCTCTGCACCCGTCCTTTGACCAGAAACAATTCAGAAACGCCGTATCAAAAAAACACTCCACGGGGTTCCCCGTGGAGTGGATGTGAAAGAGGAGTGATATCTATTTCGATTTGCGGCGGGTGGCCACATCGAAAATCACAGCCAGCGCCAGCACAAGCCCGCGCACCACATACTGGTAAGCGATACCGATGTTCATCAGGTTCATACCACTGGTCAGCGACAGCATGACCACCGCGCCCAACAGCGAGCCCACCACTTTGCCCACGCCGCCAGCCGCCGACACACCGCCCACATAAGCTGCGGCGATCGCATCCAACTCAAATAGCGACCCGGCCGTCATGGTGGCAGATTGCAGGCGGGCTGTGAACAAGATGCCCGACAACGCGGAAAGGAAACCCATGGAGCCAAATGTGATCAGGATAATCCGCGGGACGCTGATTCCGCTTAATTCGGCAGCTTCGGGATTGCCGCCCACAGCATAGATGTGCCGTCCCAGAACCGTCTGCGTGGTAATGAAATGGTAAACTGCCACCACCACCAACACGATCACCAGCGTCCAGGAAAGACCCTGATACCCTGCCAGCACCCAGGTGAGGTAGCCAACCAGCGCCGAGATGATGACCAGCTTGAGGATAAACATATCCATGGAAAGAACTTCAAAGTTATAAGCCTGCTTGGTGCGCCGGCTGCGAATTTCGTTCACGATATAAAAGATGATGGCCAACAGACCGACAATCAACGTCAGGGTGTGAAGCCCAGGAATTCGCATCGCCACGGGTAAATCGGGGATGAATCCATTACCAATATCATTGAAGGTTTGATTGGGCACCACGATCGTCCCGGTGCTTTCAGTCACCAGCAGGATCGCGCCGCGGTAGATCAGCCAGCCGGCCAGTGAAGCCACGAACGATGGGATGCCCATCTTGGCCACCGGGAGCGCTGTGATCAAACCTGCAACAACACCCAGCGCCAGCACCAGCGGGATGACCACGATGACGGGCAGCTTCCAGAAAACCATCGCTATAGCCGCAATCGCTCCCAGGAAACCCGCCAGGAAACCAACTGAAAGGTCGATGTGCCGGATGACAATCACTAGCGTCATGCCCACCGCCAGCACAGCAATGTAGCCGGTTTGGTTCAGCAGATTGCTGATATTGCGGGAAGACATGAAAACGCCGTCGGTCAGAATGGTGAAGATAGCCATAATGACGAATAGCGCGATGTACATGCCGTATTCACGGATGTTCGCACGTAACACTGTTGAAGCATTCTTAAAGAGCCCCATCGTATCCCTCCCCGTTCTCCTAATTTGTAGCCAGACTCATAATCTTTTCTTGCGTCGCTTCTCCGATGGGCAATTCGCCGGTTATTCTTCCGGAGGAAACGATGTATATCCGGTCGCTCATCCCCAGCACCTCTGGTAGTTCGGATGATATCATGATGATGCTCATCCCCTGCTCGACAAGCCGATTCATAATCGTGTAAATCTCGAATTTTGCGCCCACGTCGATGCCGCGCGTGGGTTCATCCAAGATCAGAATATCCGGTTTGACAAACAGCCACTTGCCCAGGCTAACCTTCTGTTGATTGCCGCCGCTTAGGTTGGAAACGCGTTGCTCTACGCTGGGCGTTTTGATGTTCAAAGAAACTCGGTAATCATTCGCCACGTTGACTTCAACATTTGAGTTGACAATCGACCGTCTGGCGATTTCCTGCAAGTTGGCCAGGGTGATATTCTGCTTCACATCCTGGATCAGAATTAAACCATTGCCCTTGCGGTCCTCGGTGACATACGCCAACCCGGCCTCAATCGCGTCATGCGGGCTGGAGAATGCAACCTTCTTCCCCTTCAGGTAAATCTCGCCCTGGATGCGGAAACCATCCGGGTTGCCAAACAAGCTCTTGGCCAGTTCCGTGCGGCCCGAGCCCATCAGGCCGGCAAACGCGATGATTTCGCCTTTCTTAATATTGAAATGAATGTCCTTGAGAATGTCCCGCTCGACAATCGGGCTGTAAGCGTTCCAGTTGCGAACTTCCAGCACCACCTCTTCACCAACCACATGTTCGCGCTTCGGATAGATATTGTCAATCTCGCGTCCGACCATGTTTTTGATGAGCACAGTCTCACTGACCTGTCCCAGGTCGGCATCCAACGTGCAGATGGTCTGGCCGTCGCGCAGCACCGTCACCTTATCCGCGATGGAGATGACTTCCTTCAATTTGTGAGAAATTAAAATGCAGGTAACGCCCTGTTTCTTCAAATCCCGAATCAAACTCAACAGGTTTTCGCTTTCATTCTCGTTCAAAGCAGCCGTGGGCTCGTCCAGGATCAACAGTTTAACATCCCGGCTCAGTGCTTTAGCAATTTCAACCAGTTGCTGTTTGCCCACACCCAGGTCTTTGACCTTGACGGTGGGATTGATGTCCAGTTTTACTTTTTTTAGCATTTCGGCGGCGCGTTTGAGGGTTTCGTTCCAATTGACCAGCGCACCTCTTCGAATCTCATGACCCAGGAAAATATTCTCGTAAACCGTCATTTCTGGCACCAACGCCAGCTCTTGATAAATAATGGCGATGCCCGCTTTTTCGCTGTCGTGAATGCCACGAAACTTTTGAACTTCACCTTCAAAAACGATGTCTCCGCTGTAATCGCCGTAGGGATAGACGCCGCTCAAGACCTTCATCAGGGTGGATTTGCCTGCGCCGTTCTCACCCACCAGGCAGTGGATTTCATCCTTTTGAACACTGAAGCTCACATTATTTAGAGCTTTTACGCCAGGAAATTCCTTGGTGATATTCTTCATCTCTAAAATTGGAGGGGTCATAGCGTTTTCAGCTCCAGGTTTTCTAACAGGATACAGGAATAGTGATGGGAAACCCACCACTATTCCTGTTTTATTACACCTTACACGCTCTTACTTCAGACCAGTGAAGTCACTGGCTGCATAGTAACCGGAGTCGATCAGGGCAGCCTTGACGTTGGCCGCATCAACAGCGATCACTTCGGACTGCTTGGCCGGGACCTGGATCTTCTTGTTGTCGTAGGAGCCGGTGGTGGCAACGGTCTCGCCCTTCAGGAGGGAGACAGCCATCGTGATGGCATCCTTGACCAGGGTGCGGACATCCTTGAAGACGGTCATCGACTGCTTGCCATCGATGATGTACTGCACAGAGGCCTTTTCGGCGTCCTGACCGGTGACAAAGAACTTGGTCACGTCCTTGTCAGCGCCGAAGGCATCCGCGATAGCGCGCGCAGTGCCATCGTTCGGGGCCAGGATGAAGACTTCGCCCTTGTCAGCCGCGGTCGCGACCGTCAGGTTGGATTCGGCCAGGTTCTTGGCGGTGTTGAAGTCCCAGTTGGTAGTGATCTGACCGATGATCTTGCTCATTTCATCGCGGGTCAGGGTGGCCTTGCCCTGCAGGGCAATCGCTTCGCTCGAGTTCTTGATCACGAACGTGCCATCGGCGATCTTGGGCTGCAAAACGCTCCAGGCGCCTTCGAAGAACAGGAAGGCATTGTTGTCGGAGGCAGCGCCAGCGTACAGGTACAGCGGCAGGCCGGTGCCAGAGGCATGGTCAACCAGGTACTGGCCCTGCTTGGCGCCCACGGCGACGCTGTCAAAGGTCACATAGTAATCGACGGCGTCGGTGCTGGTGATCAGGCGGTCATAGGAAATGACCTTGATGCCAGCCTTGCGGGCTTCTTCGACAGCGGCGGCGGCAGCATCACCGTCCTGCGGGCAGATGATGAGGACTTTGATGCCCTTGGTGATCAGAGCTTCGACGTTCTCTTTTTCCTTGGCGGAAGAACCCTGGCTGAAGAGGATTTCCACATTATAGCCAGCAGCCTTGAGGGCGTCCTTGAAGCGGGTTTCATCCTGCACCCAGCGCGGTTCGTCTTTGGTCGGCAGGACGATACCAACAGCCAGCTTGCCCTCGGTGGACGGAGCGGTGGTGGCGGCGGTGCCGCAGGCTGAGAGCAGCATGCTGCCCAGAACCAACACGGCGATCAACACAGAAATCAAACGTTGTGGCTTCTTGCTCATTTCAGTTCTCCTTCAAAGTGGTAGATAGGGGATTAAGGTGAAAGCACCCGATCTTCGAAACATGGATGAGAATCATTCTTCCCTGGCACCTCCTGGACTGGATCCTTCAGTATAAATTTGTCACACCCTTCATGGGGACTAAGGAAGATTGCATTGCCTAATAAAAGGATCTTTGGAACCAATGGGGATGAAAAAACCTGTTCAACGATCCCGTTCTATTTTGGGGATGAACAGCAGGGGAATTGGATTCACTATATGCCGGGTTTCAAACGCGTGTAACAATGATTATATAGGTCAGTTTTCAGTTTTGCAATCATAATTCGGACATAAAACGGACATTGTCCGGACATGGCAGCCTGCCCGGCTTGACGGCGGCGTCAATGCGGCCTATAGTTGATGTGTAAACCAAACCGAAAGGATAACGGCACATGGACCGAATTGAAGAAATCAACACCACCCTGACCGTCACCCACCTGTTGATGGCCGACAGCGACGAACGCTTTTTTGAGCGCTTCAACCTGGGCAGCACACGCTATCACGTCCTGGTCCACCTGGAGGAAACGCCCGGGCTAACTCTCAGCGAACTGAGCCGTCGGCTGTTATGCACCAAGGGCAACATGACGCGCATCCTCCAGAGTATGGAGCTGGACAGATTGCTCGAACGGCGCGCCGACCCGCAGGACGGCCGTGCCGTGCGCCACACCCTCACAGAAGTTGGGGCTGCGCGGCTTGCCGAAGCACGCGGCGCCTATCGAGCCCACCTGGAACAGCGTTTTTCCAGGCTGGAGCTCTATGAAATCGACTCGCTCGAGCGCATCCTGACGCGCTTGAACCGCCAGCTTGAAACCGCGCTGCGCCCGCGGGACTGACCAGCCGGTAACGTTGCTAAAAAGATGAATATTGTTGACACATAAACTATATAGTCGTATAGTTTGAAATAATTAGTTTATATATCAATCATATTCCCCCATCCGCAAGAATCAGGTGCCCCATGAATCTGGCCGCTGTGTTTCACGAACCAAAATCGCGCTTTGCTTATGCCTACGATGCCGGCACTGTGCATATCCGCCTGCGCACCGCGCGCGGCGATGTGCAGGCGGTGACTCTGATCGGCGGCGATCCTTTCAGTTGGAAACCCACGAAAGAAAATCCAGAAATCTGGGAGTGGGACCGCGACGCCGAACTCCACCTGCCCATGCGGCTAGAAAACAGCACCGCACAGCATGATTACTGGTTTATCGCACTGGCCTTGCCAACCTTTCGCCTGCGCTACGCATTCATCCTTGAGTCCGGGGCGGAAAGAACTATGTACGGCAGTCGCGACTTCTACAACCTGGATACGCATGCCGATTTCCAACACAAGTCACTCCTTTTTTTTAATTTCCCCTATTTGAACGCCGAGGATACCTTTCACGCGCCAGCCTGGGTCAAGGATACCGTGTGGTACCAGATTTTCCCGGAGCGCTACGCGCGCGGCGGCAGCCAGGAATGGACAGCCGCCACCGACCAGGGCGTCGAGAGCTTCGCGGGCGGCGATCTACAGGGCATCATCGACCACCTGGACGACATCCGTTTGCTGGGCATCACCGGCCTGTACCTGACGCCCATCTTCGCCTCGCCGTCCTCACACAAGTACGACACCAGCGACTACTACCGCATCGACCCGGCCTTCGGCAGCAACGAGCAGTTCGGCGAACTGGTGCGGCAGGCGCATCGGCGCGGCATGCGCGTGATGCTGGACGCGGTTTTCAACCACTGCGGCTGGCTGCATCCCTTCTGGCAGGACGTACTGAAGAACGGCCGGGAATCGCGCTATTTCGACTGCTTTTTCATCGACCGGGAACCGGTGATTAATTTTGAGCTGGCCGATGGCGAACTGCCACGCCTGACGCCCGAAATGTACGGCAAGCTCAACTTCCGCACCTTCGGTTTTGAACCGCGCATGCCCAAGTGGAACACCGCCCATCCTCTCGTGCGCGAGCACCTGCTGGGCGCCGTACGTTACTGGATGGAGACCTTCGGCATCGACGGCTGGCGGCTGGACGTTTCCAACGAAGTTTCACACGACTTCTGGCGCGAGATGCGCCAAACCGTCAAAGGCATCAACCCGGAAGCCTACATCATGGGTGAAAACTGGGATAACTCCTATCCCTGGCTGATGGGCGACCAGTTTGACGCGGTGATGAATTACGAACTCGCTTATCCCATCTGGAACCTGCTGGGCATTTCCGGGACGGTTGACGAAGTCTATGATGTTGTCCAGTTCCAGCACGCAATCAACCATTTGCTGGCTGGTTACCCCCGCAACGCCATCGAAGCCATGTACAATCTGATCGACAGCCACGATACTGCCCGCATCGCCCACGTCTGCGGCGGCAACCTGGACAAAGTCCGTCTGGCATACGTGCTGCTGATGACGTTTGCCGGCTCGCCCAGCCTCTACTACGGTTCCGAACTGGGCCTGCCGGGCGACGGGCAGCACAACCGCGCGCCGTATCCGTGGGGAAACCCACCAAACCTGGACCTTCGCAGCCTGGTGCAGCAATTGATCCAGCTGCGTGGAGAGCATGCTTCATTTAAATCAGTGGATTTTCAATGGCTGCATGTTGATCCGCAGGCAAACACCATGCTATTCAAAAAAACAGCCGAGTCAGAAAGCCTGTTCGTGGCCATCAACGCCAGTGACATAACCCAAAGTCTGCTCCTGCCGGATGATCTCGCACGCCAACCGGTCCTGGATTTGTTGCGCGGCGAACAGATTGAACCCGGCACTGAGGCTGTCACCCTGCCCGCGTTCGGCTTCAAACTATGGACCTGTTGAGCAGCCAGTCATTCCCGGAACGTGATTGGCGGGATAGAATCATGGTAATTTCTGCTACAATCGTTACACACCACTACACTTGGAGGCGCCATGATCCCGATTCGTGATCAAAACCCCACCCGGCATACGCCAATCATGAATTACCTGCTGATTGCTGCGAACGTGCTGGTCTTTTTGTTTTTCCTGATGGCGGGCGCCAACCAGGAGGCGCTGGTGTACCAATTCGCACTCATCCCGGCCAATGTCACGGCCGGGGTAGACCTGGGCGACGTGCGCGACATCTTCACCAGCATGTTCATGCACGGCGGCTGGGCGCACCTGTTGGGAAACATGTTGTACCTGTGGATTTTTGGTGACAACGTCGAAGATCGCATGGGCAGCTTCAATTACCTGATTTTCTACCTGGCAGGCGGCGTGGCAGCCTCGCTGGCGCACATCCTCACCAATCCAGGCTCGCAAATCCCCACCGTCGGCGCAAGCGGCGCCATTGGTGCCGTGCTGGGCGCCTACCTGGTGCTTTACCCCCGCAGCCGCGTGCTCACCTTCATTCCGCTGGGCTTCTTCATGCGCCTCACGCTGGTGCCCGCCAGCATTGTGCTGGGTCTGTGGTTCGTCCTGCAGCTCTTCAGCGGCGTGCTATCGCTGGGCGGCCCGGACGTGGGCGGCGTGGCTTTCTGGGCTCACATTGGCGGCTTTGCGTTTGGCGCGCTCATCGCTTTCCTCTTCGCCCGTGAACACAAACCCAGCAGCACCACGACATGGTAATCCAATCAAAGTGCGGAGGTGCTCATCACCTCCGCATTTATTTGTTCTTTTCAACCTGAAATGATTCTCGTCCTACGGCCTGATTGGTCCAAAAGGCGGCTGTCTTTATATTAATTCTGCAGCAGCTTTTCCCGCCACGCCCGAATTGAAGCCGTGTGGATCGGGTAGTGGCTGTAGGTGTCCAGGCGCAACCTGCGGCGGAAGCGCGTTTCGCGCTCAAAAACATCATCGGGAACACCGGCAAGGTAATTCACCAACCTGCCATGAGTTTCAACAGCCTGGCGCAACACCTCATCCAGACTCAGGCTGCGTTTTAATTCGGTCATCTTCGCATTGAACGCATCAATCCCGCCGTAAAGCACCGAATAACGCGGCGGCCGCTTGCCCTCCAGGATGTGCGGCAGGTGCTTCAGCGATTCCTCTTCCCACCAGCTCACATGCGCGATCAGGTCTTTGACCGACCAATCCTCCACCACTCCTGGCAGCGACATCTGTTCCGCGCCTAAACCGGCGTACGATTCGCGAAACGAATTCCAAGCCTTTTCAAGTTTCAGCAGCACCTGATCTCGGTTCACCTGTAACCTCCCGATTGAATCCAGAAAACTCCCTGTGAATAATTATACGGGTGAGATCAAATCGTCAGTCAATTACGTTGAAAATTCAGTTGCCACCTGTCTGCATCATCCTTCCGACCAACCTGCTGTGCGCCTATTAAATGCTAAAGTGCTGTCCTGTTTTGGACAGCACTTTGTTCTTATTCCTAGTCTCTTGCTTATGCTAAAACAGCGATTCGTGCGGATATCTCTCATCCAGCTTCGCCAGGGCATATGAAGCCGCCGCGCCGAGCACAAATAGCAGCGCGCACACCGCGATCGTCCAGCCGCTGACGCCGCCCGGGATGATCGCCAGCGTGGAGCCCACCACGATGCCGATGATGATGTGATACATGCCCGCGTGGAACTTCTTGAACAGCCCGGCCGCCATCCTGGAGAGCGCCAGCACGCAAACCAATCCGCCC